>NZ_CAXTNP010000144.1:10998-19920 GCF_964245575.1 uncultured Nostoc sp.
TACCCAGTACCCAGTACCCAGTACCCAGTACCCAGTACCCAGTACCCAGTACCCAATACTTCTATGCCTTGGTCTCGGATTATTAGTGGAATTGTTGCGATCGCTCTTGCTCTTTCTGCAACCCTTTTGGGGGGTTGGTACTTTACCATCATCTTTGCGGTTATCATCTTTTTGGGTCAACAGGAATATTTTAATTTAGTACGAGCCAGAGGCATCGCTCCCGCCGCTAAAACCACTATGGCTGTCAGCCAAGTTTTGCTGGTAATTTGTACCCTTGATGGCAGTTTAGCTGACGCTGTGATGCCAATTGCTGGCACACTTATTTGTTTTTACCTGCTGTTTCAGCCCAAATTTGCCACGATCGCTGATGTTTCCGCTTCTATTATGGGGCTATTTTATGTAGGTTATTTACCGAGTTACTGGGTGCGATTACGGGCAATTGATAGTGCTGCTTTTAGCAATCTCCCTTTTGGAGGTTATTGGCCCACAACCTGGACAGATTTCTGGGAAAAGGCAAATTCCGCTTCTTTAGCACAAGGTTTTACAGCAACACTGCTGACTTTTTTGTGTATTTGGGCAGCGGATATCGGCGCTTACACTATTGGTAAATTCTTTGGGAAAACCCGTCTGTCTGATATTAGCCCGAAAAAAACTGTAGAAGGTGCTGTCTTTGGTATTACTTCAAGTGTTGCTGTAGCCATAGCAGGAGCCTATTATCTACATTTGCCCAGATCCCCCTTCACTGGTTTAGCATTGGGTTTGCTGATTGGCATTGCTAGCCTTTTAGGGGATCTTACTGAGTCTATGCTCAAGCGAGATGCTGGAGTCAAAGATTCTGGGCAGTTAATCCCCGGCCACGGTGGTATTTTAGACCGTACTGATAGTTATATTTTCACTGCTCCTTTGATTTATTATTTCGTGACACTACTGTTGCCGCTACTGTAACGGTTTTCAGTCACAGTTAAAGTATTGCACTGACCCACATCCCGCCCAGAACTTAAGTTCCGGGCTAATAGCTACTGTCCACCTAAGTGGACTAAAATTCTTGTTTAGTCCTCTTGAGAGGACTTAAGCTATAAGCAAGAGGAATTCTATTCCGAGGCGGGATCGCAACGAAGCGCAGGATTGTGTTTATCCTCCCTTCAATGCAATAACTTGGAATTCTATTCCGAGGCGCGATCGCAACGAAGCGGGGAATTGTCCCCCTGCTCTCTCATCCCCTGAGAGCCGCTATATCATTTAAAATAATGTATTAGCATTTTTTAATTTCTAATCATCAAGGGTTAACGTTAATCCGCCCACGACACACTAGCTTGCCTGGGATCAGCGTTAGTTCTTGGATATCGACATCTGAGCCAAGATCCAGATTGTACTCATGATTGTCCTCTAATATATCTCCCTGGTGGGGCTTGATTTTTATATGTGCCAGTTGCAACTCATGTCCACTGAGTAACTGTAAGCCCAGACAAATCTCTAGAGGAGTTGTTTCACTATTGGTTACTCTCATACCTCGCAGTATAATTTGGTTGTTATCAAGGATAATTTCTTGCCAATTTATTGGTTGTGACTGTGGGCAATGTGTTGGTAAAACTTTAACCAGTAAATCACTCAAAGCAGTCGATAATAAGTTAGATGAGAGAGAAGCATTAAGATCCTTCTGGTCTACGATCAAATCGCCAACCACTGGTACTGTTTCTAACAATTGTAGCGGTTTTCCCTTGAGTATCGCTCCGATATTTATCCGAATATTTTCTGCTATTAATTGAATTTGTGTAATTAGGAGACCTTGATAAATTGCATCAGTAGCAAAAATAGATACCAACGGGATACGCCCAGAGATAATTTGGCGATCGCTCGCTTTCATCTCCACTTTTAAGTCCGATATTTGGCTCACTTGCGCTCTCAACCAGAGCTTTAGAGCTGTTGTGAGTACTTGCGTAATTATGCGGATTTTATTTGCATTTGTTGTTTGAAAATTTTGCTCTGGCATCTAAACCAATCTGTTTTATGAGTATTTGTTCAACAACCGAACTGAAATTAAAACTTGCCTTAAATGTAACATTTATGCCTACTCACTACAAAATACAAATATCATTTAATTGTTAACAGTAAATAAGCAATTCCACATGGAGGCACGGGTACAAAAAATTCTGGCTCAATGGGGTATCGCCTCACGTCGTGAAGCCGAAGAAATGATTAGGCACTCACGAGTACGGATAAATGGGGTATTGGCACATTTAGGTCAAAAAGTTGATCCCGAAAAAGATGCGATCGCTATTGATGGTAAGCCTGTATCTAAAAAGCAGCGTCCGGCTTTAATATATTTATTGCTGCACAAACCAGCAGGTGTGGTTTCGACTTGCTACGACCCTCACCGCAGACCAACAGTCCTGGATTTACTACCGAAAGAATTACGGGAGGGTTTAGGTATTCACCCAGTTGGGCGTTTAGATGCAGATTCTACAGGAGCATTAATCCTGACTAATGACGGAAATCTGACATTTGGACTAACCCATCCCCGCCACAGTATTTCCAAGACATATCGTGTTTTGGTAGAAGGACATCCTCCAGAAACAGTACTGAAAATGTGGCGTCAAGGTGTGATGTTGGAGGGTAAAAAAACCAGGGCCGCTAAGGTACAGCTAATAGAACATCGTGCCGAGCAAAGCTTTTTAGAAATAGTGTTGCAGGAGGGAAGAAATCGCCAAATTCGTCGGATAGCCCAACAGTTAGGATACCCAGTAATCAAGCTGCATCGGACTGCTATCGGCCCAATTAAATTACAAACTCCAAAAGAACCTTTTTTGTCAGAGGGTAAATATCGTTCCCTCAAAGATCATGAAATTCACTTTTTGCAAGATCAGATAACCCAACCTAATTATTGATTCAGCGGAGTTAAGGAGTGTCAGTAGGCATGAAATGGCTAAGAAAGAAGAAGAATAAGCAGCCATCAATTTCATTAGAGCAAGAACGAGCCGAAAAGTTGGCAGAAATGGGCGCTCAACTTTGGGCATTGCGTCAAGAACAGGGATTATCTCTAGAGCAAATGGTTGCATTAACCAGGATTCCCCGGCGATTATTGCAGGCGATCGAAGAAGGTAATTTAAACGAGCTGCCAGAACCAGTCTATATACAGGGTTTAATCAGGCAATTTGCCGACGCACTCGGCTTAAATGGAGTAGAATTTTCTGGCACTTTTCCGATCAGTTCTGCACTAGTGAAGCCTCAAGGTATGGGGGATAATTCACCCCTTGATCAACTACGTCCGATTCATCTTTACTTTCTTTACATATTCCTAATTGTATGCTCTGTAAATGGCTTATCTCAGTTATTAAATAACGCTGTACTACAAGCAAATAATAGTCAAAATCAACCATCCCCAAAACAAAAATCCATTATTAAACCAGAAATAGCCCAAGTAAAAGAGTCAGTGGAGGTTCAATCAATTAACGATACCCTTAGCGCCGTCCAACAGGGTAAGGCTGTACAGATTGGTGTCACTTTGAAAGCGTCATCTTGGATTCGCGTAGTAGCCGATGGCAAAACCGAGTTTGAGGGTATTTTGCCAGAGGGAACTCACCGAATTTGGAAAGCCCAAGAGCAACTTACAGTGAAAACTGATAATGCTGGTGGCGTGTTGATGAGCGTCAATCAGGAGAAAGCCAAGGAAATGGGAGAACCTGGGAAAGAGGAAGAAGTTAGGATTGCTGCAAAACCTAAGTTTTGAGATCAGAAGGATGAGGGGGACAAGGAGGCATTTACTCCTCCCTCTCCCTTATCTCCCTTGTCTGCCTTGTCTGCCTTATCTCCCCCTGCTCCCCCTGCTCCCTCATCTCCCCACTCCTTACTGGGCTTCTGGGGCGCGTCCATTTAGTCTGGTAAGAACTTTCAAGCGATCGCCTAATTCCTCTGTCAACGCTCCTGGTTGATAGCGCCACTCCCAGTTCCCCTCAGGAATACTCGGAAAATTCATCCGCGCTTGGTTCCCTAATCCCAAAATATCTTGCAAGGGAATAATCGCTTGGTTGGCTATGGAACTCAAAGCTAGGCGAATTAAATCCCAGTGGATGCCATCAGGACTGATAGAACCTAAATAAAGCAACAAGTTTTGCTTTTCCTGGTCGCTAGCTGTATTGAACCAGCCTAAAGTTGTATCATTATCGTGAGTCCCAGTATAAACTACAGAATTACGCGGATAATTGAATGGTAAAAATGGATTAGCGGCATCAGCACTAAAGGCAAATTGCAAAATTTTCATCCCCGGAAATTCATACTTGTCTCGCAGCGCTTCTACCCCTGGTGTAATTACTCCCAAATCTTCTGCTAAGACGGGTAGCTTGCCCAACTTTTGCCTAATCACTTCAAAAAAAGCATCTCCAGGCGCTTCCACCCATTTACCATTGATGGCAGTTTCTTCACCTTGAGGCACAGCCCAATAAGCCTCGAAGCCCCGGAAGTGGTCAATGCGAATTATATCTACATAATCCAGCATTGCCTCAAAGCGCTGTACCCACCACTTAAAGTCTTGTTTTTGCAATTCCTCCCAGTTGTAAACTGGGTTGCCCCACAATTGACCGGTGGCGCTAAAGTAATCTGGTGGGACTCCTGCCATTTGGGCGGCAGCTCCTGTCTGTTCATCTAGACAAAAGATGTTGGGATGCGCCCACACATCAGCGCTATCATGAGCTACGTAGATGGGGATATCGCCGATAATGTCAATACCGCGCATGTTGGCGTAGCTTTTAAGCTCTGACCACTGGCGGAAAAACTCAAATTGGACAAACTTGTAATAAAAAATCTCTCCATTGAGCCGCTCCTGTACTTGCTCCATTGCTTGTGGATCACGCTTGACAAGTTCTGACGGCCATGTGTGCCAGTTTGCATTCTCGTTGGCATCTTTCAACGCCATAAATAAGGCGTAATTATCTAGCCAATAGGCTTTGCTGTCGCAAAAACCTTCAAACTCTTTTTGTTGGATGGGTGTGGCATTGGCTCTAAAATGTTCATAGGCTTTTTTGAGTAGCCCAATCTTAACCGGCACAACCTCCTTGAAATCTACCTTTTCTTCCGAAAATCCTGGTAAATTAGCAAAGTCTTCTTCTGTTAGCAAACCCTCATCTCGCAGTTTTTCTGGGCTAATCAGCAGGGGATTTCCCGCCATTGCCGAGTAGCACATATACGGTGAATTACCGTATGCAGTGGGGCCCAAAGGTAAAACTTGCCAATATTGTTGATGGCTTTCTTTAAGAAAATCGATGAAGCGATAAGCTTCTAAGCCTAAATCCCCAATGCCAAATCGACTGGGAAAAGATGTGGGATGCAGCAAAATGCCACTTGATCTAGGAAAAGGCATATTTAACCTGAATTATAAGAGGAAGGGATTGTCTGAACGACACGCTAGGCGATCGCCCAAGGGGCACTGGCAAAGCCAATTGCATCGAATTTATCACGGAACAGTATTTGTAGGGTAAATCAAGTAAACTCATTTTGTTTGTCCTTTGTCATTTGTCCAAAGTCCAATGGCTAATGACCAATGACTAATGACTAATGACTAATGACCAATGACCAATGACTAATAAATATGACTTACCGAAATCCTGCACCGACAGTTGATATCATCATTGAACTAGTAGATCGACCTCATCGTCCAATAGTGTTAATTGAAAGACATAATCTACCCTTAGGTTGGGCTATTCCGGGTGGTTTTGTGGATTATGGGGAAGCGGTGGAAGTGGCGGCGCGGCGGGAAGCTGAGGAAGAAACGGATTTGCAGGTGGAGTTAGTTGAACAATTACTGGTGTATTCTGACCCCAATCGCGATCCGCGTCAGCATACGATTAGCATTGTGTTTTTGGCGACAGCGAAGGGTGAACCTGTGGCTGGAGATGATGCTAAGGGTGTAGGAATTTTTGAGTATTGGCGAGTGCCTGGTAATTTATGTTTTGACCACGATCGCATTCTGCGCGATTATTGGCGATATCGGCATTATGGGATACGTCCGAGGTTGGGGTAGGAGGGACGAACCGCAAAGGCGCGAAGGGCGCAAAGGAAGAGGGGAGAGGAATACCTGTGACACAAAGTTTTTGTGATTATACTGTGTCAGTGGTATTTAAAGGTGCATTATGAACGCTGAGAAACTTTTAGAGAAATACGCAGCAGGAGAACGGAAATTTCATTCAGCAAATCTTCAAGGAGTAGACCTCACAAGCAAAGATTTGAGTGAGATAGATTTATACAAAGGAAATTTAAATGGAGCAGACTTGAGTGAAGTAACTCTGACCAAAGCTAATCTTTGGGAAGCAAGCCTCTCTAGAGCATCCCTAAGATGTACAAATTTGATGTGGGTGCAAGGTGGGTCAATTAATTTAAGTTGGGCAGACCTTAGCGATTCGGACTTAAGTTATGCAAACTTGAAAGCTGCAAATCTGACTGGAGCAGACTTGACTAGAGCAAACTTTACTCAGGTAGAGCTAACTGGAGTAAATATTCAAGGTGCAAATCTCCATAAAGCTATACTCCGGGGAGTTAGTTTTGAGAAATGTAATTTGTCAGGAATGAATTTAACTGAAGCTGATTTAGTTGGGGTATACCTGGAACAAGCAAATCTCAGAAACACCTGTCTAAAAGGAGCAAATCTAGAAAGAGCCTGTTTTTCAAATGCAAACTTGATGATGGCAAACCTTGATGGTGCAAATCTGAAGAAGGCAAATTTAACTGGCGCAAATATCTATGGGGCAACCTTTAAAGATGCTGACCTGACTGGTGCGATAATGCCAGATGGAGAAGTCTACAAACCGATCGCAGCTGAAGCAGAAATCGGTAAACAGCAAACATCGTTAAATAAAGTAATATCTATGACCCGTAAAGTAATTAATACTGATAACGCACCCGCTCCAGTCGGCCCTTATAATCAAGCGATCGCAGCTTCTGGTCAATTTGTATTCATCGCTGGACAAATTGCCATCGATCCCCGCCTTGGTGATGTCCTCCACACTGATGATGTCAAAAAACAAACTGAGCAGGTATTAGCTAATCTTGAAGCCATCCTCACAGCAGCTGGTGCGACTTTCCAAGATGTGGTGAAAACCACTGTATTTCTGGCTGATATGAATGATTTTGCGGCGGTGAATGCTGTATATGCTAAATATTTCCCCGAAGATACAGCCCCAGCGCGGGCTTGTGTTCAAGTATCGCGCTTACCTAAAGATGTGTTGGTAGAAATTGATGCGATCGCTGTAATTAGCGGTTAGAAGAAATAGAACAATTGCTAAAGCTGATTTCAGAGAGATAAATCATGAACATTGAACTCAAACCTGAACATGAACAATTTATCCAAGCCCAAATTGCTAGTGGGAAATTTAGGAACGCAGATGAAGTAATTGATGTAGCATTTCAACTGTTAGAAAAATTAAATTCTGAGTATGTCCAATGGGTAGAAGAAACCCGGCAAAAAGTTGATGTCGCAATTGCTGAAATTGAACGAGGGGAAGTTTTGGATGGCGAAACTGTAGTAATGCAGATACTAGAAAAGTTCCAAAAGGCGCGTGAGGCTTAGTAATGAGCCGCTATGTCATTTCACTCTCTGCTAGTCGCGACTTAAATGAAATTTCTGATTACTTTTTAATCCGAAATCTGGAAGCAGGAGAAAAACTATTTAGAGAGTTTAACAATAAATGCCAAAATTTAGCGGTGTTTCCAAATATGGGACGCAGCTATGCTCATATTAAACCTTCATTACGTGGCTTACCCCTAGATGGATATGTAATTCTGTACCAAGTGATTGATGATGGGGTTAAAATTTTGCGCGTTGTTAGCGCTCGTCAAGATTTAGAATCTTTATTTGCAGAGTCGGATGAAGAGTAAAGCCATAAATTTTGTTAACTGGGATAAAAAAATATAAACACGTTCTTTGGCTTGCCGTAAAGTGCAGATAAAACTCTGTTAATTATCTCTCAACAAACGCGATCGCTTCTACAACTTTGGGAATACTGAAACTAAGTATCCTAAAGGAGTATTAAAAATGCCCGAAAATCGCATCAGTGCAAACTTAGCCCCAGCAGACAAAGAAGCAGTCATGCAGGCGATCGCTACAATTAGAGAAAAGTTACCATTTTTGATTGATTTGACCCCTGAAGATCGGCGAACGATGCTGAAGATGGGAGATAAAAGTCGGGCTTTTGTAAGCATTGCCTTGGAAGTGGCGACACAGAACCCGGAATTTTTGCCTCGTTCTTTTGATTTGGAAGAGATGCGCCGGGATTTAGGCATATTTGAGGACTTGTATCCGGTGCTTTTGTCTCTAACGCAACTGCAAGAACTGGTAGATGATACCTGTATAGCGGCTGCTAGCGAAGCGTATGCCGCAGCATTAGCTATTTATAGTTATGCCAAAGCTAGCGGTGATGTCACAGGTTTAGATGCAGTCATTGATGAGATGGGACGCAGGTTTTACCGCCGTTCTAAGAAAAAGAAACCCGAAGCCGCAGCCAGCTAAAGCATAAAATAGGCGATGCCTACGGCGGGCTGCACCTACGCAGTAGTTGCCTATTTGGTAAAATACACGCAATTTGTAGGGGCATAACATTGTTATGCCCTTTTCGCATTTTAAATCTAAAGATTTTTAAAACCCGCGCAGGCGGGTTTTGCCTGTGTAGCCGCAACTTTTATAGCGCATCTCGTTTATCTAAAATACACTTTGACCTCACTTCCATTCCTCTCCCCTTGAAGGGGAGAGGTTTTGAATCTTACTCCCCAACGCTACAAGGGTTGGGGCTGGGGGTTCGGTCTATATTAGACTCCACCGAGAAGCACTAAGTCGCCAGGGCATTTTTCAACCTCAGAAGGTCAATATTGAGCCTCAGAAGGTCAACATTGAGCCTCAGAAGGTCAACATTGAGCCTCAGAAGGTCAACATTGAGCCTC
>NZ_CAXTNP010000145.1:0-19799 GCF_964245575.1 uncultured Nostoc sp.
CCTAACCCCCAGCCCCTTCCCTACAAGGGAAGGGGAGTAAGATTCAAAGCCTCTCCCCTTCAACAAGGGAAAGAGAGTAAGATTCAAAGCCTCTCTCCCCTTCAACAAGGGAAAGAGAGTAAGATTCAAAGCCTCTCTCCTTTTAGGAGAGAGGAATGGAAGTGAGGTCAGAGTGTATTTGCATACAAACGAGAAACGCTATATAACTCGGTGCGTTACGCTTCGCGGTAACACACCCTACATTGTTTCCCCCATATCCCGTATGACCCAAACCCCCAACCCTAACCAGGAAACCAATATTTTAGGTAAATTCACCAGTGTACTGGGCTTGCTGGGTGCGGCGCTTTTCTTTGCAGGCTGGATTTATCGTTGGTCATATTTCTACTTTTTTCAGCTAGAACTCAATAGCCTTGACTTACCTGCACAGTCTTTTCTCATAGTTCCCCTGCAAATATTTTTCGGAGATGGCTGGACAATCTGCAAAACAGCGATCACTTTTTTTATAGCTGCGATCGCAATTCAAGCAACGTTATGGTTAATTAAAATTATCAGTGATACGGTAGTCTCTGTAAGCCAATTACTACTGAGTCGCATCATCTCTGCTACTCAACGCAAAAGCTCATGGACAGCGAAACAGCTTAAATCTCTGGCTGAATTTAGTTCTGGGCAATTGCGCTCAGTGGAATTTCTGCGATCGCTAGTCAATGAGATAGTAATAGTATCCTGGGTATTAATTGTGATATTTTGGTTAGCTCGTTGGCAAGGCATTGCAGATGCCCGACGAGACGCTGGTCAAAACTCCACTTTACCTGTTGTAGCCTTAATTACACCGGAAGAAAAGTTTGCTGTGGGGCGCAAACTTGATGATATCTTTGCCGATCCATCTTTGAAAGGCTACCGCATTATTGGCGATCGTGGTTTATTCGATGACTTGCGAGGCAGGGAAGATAATGATATCAGCAATCCACAACAGCCGCGAGTCTGGCGCTTACTCTTAGAACGTGGCGGCTGGATTTATTTGTTTCGCGCATTGCCCCCTCAGGCAAAACTTGATGAGCTTCCGTCAGTGTTGGCTATTCAAGAAAGTGATAAAGGACATATCATCATTCGCAGTCCAGAAGTTTCTAAAACTACTTCTCCTTGATATCTTGAATAACTTGTTTAAATTTAGGTTAATAAAAAGTTATTTATTTTTAACCACTGTTTTATAATGCCCCTTAACTACAGCTTCTTGCTCAAGTTATCGCAGATTCAGGGGAAAAATTTGATGAACCAGGGGCAACGTACTTCTAAATCAAGGAGATATTTGACTGAATTAGTTCAGACTTATATTGTAAAAGCTTTACACACTGCCAAACAGTGGCGCGTACAACTAATCCGATGGTTGTACAAGTATTCTGCGTGGAGTGTTGCGTCTCTATTCTTGGTCGGACTTAGCTTGAGTATCGTGATGGCTGCCTGCTCTCCACGTAATGTCAATAATACTGGTAATGCTGGCGTAGCTTCCCAGAGTGATGTAACCTTAACCTTTGTTTCTTACTCGGTTACTAATGCAGCATACCAGCAGATAATTCCCAAATTTATCGAACAGTGGAAGAAAGAACATAACCAAAACGTCACTTTCAATCAAAGCTATGATGGCTCAGGTTCCCAAACTCTTGCCGTGATTGACGGTAAGGAAGCTGATGTGGTACATCTGTCACTTGCTCTTGACATTAATAAACTTGTTGAGGCAGGTTTTATTCAATCGGGATGGGAAAAAGAAGCGCCTAATGATGCAATTGTTACCAAATCTCTAGAGGCGATCGCTATTCGTGAAGGTAATCCCAAAAATATCAAAACTTGGGCAGATTTGGCACGAGATGGCGTAAATGTGATGATGCCTGACCCCAGATCCTCTGGCGGCGCTCGCTGGAATTTCCTTAGTCTGTGGGGTTCTGTGACAAAAGCCGGTGGAAATGAAAATCAAGCAATAGACTTTATCTCCAAAGTCTATAATAATGCACCTTTGTTGCCCAAAACTGCTCGCAATGCCAGCGAACTGTTCTTTAAAGATGGTCAAGGTGATGTTCTGCTCAACTATGAAAATGAGATGATTTTATCGGCACAAAATGGTGAAAAATTCCCCTTTGTTGTGCCTGATGTAAATATCTCTATCGACAATCCTGTTGCTATTGTAGATAAAAATGTCGATAAACACCGAACTCGCCCGATTGCAGAAGCGTTTATCCAATTTCTTTACACCCCAGACTCCCAACGAGAGTTTAGCAAACTGGGATTTCGTCCCGTTGACTTGACGATCGCCAAAGAAACAGCAGCCAATTTTCCCAAAATTAAAACTATCTTCAAAGCTGAAGATTTAGGAGGCTGGGAGGAGATTCAGAAGAAATTCTTTGATGAAGGTGCAATCTTTGACAAAATTCGAGCTAAAAAGTCTTAGAATTTTCATTATTTAATCATCTTCTCTAAAGCGATTTGCAAATCTTTTGTCAAATCGCTGACACCTTGTCTAGCCGCCAAGCGATCGCCTTGACAATTTTCCCAGCGTTCAGTAACTGAAATTGGCTCCCCTACGGTAATTTGTGTCTCTCGCAAACCTAAGCGAGGTCGCCCCGGAAGTGTTGTATGCTGAATTCTAGAAAGCATATCGAATACAAGCAAAGCTGTTTCTGCAAACCGTTCCGCCGTCGGTTGTTCTTGAATATAAGTAGCTGTAACTGCAACAAAACTTTCTGCTATCCGCATGTGCCGCATTCGCAAGTCTGCTTCTTGAGCAATCCAGTCTGCCAAACCACGTTTAAAGGGTGGTAAAGCATTGATATCTGGCAAATCTTCCCGATAAATGTAATTCCAGCCAGCCTCTTCTAAGCGGCGACAGCGATCAATGGAATTTCCCTGCGCTTGAATTCCAAAATATTCCTCGCTAACTTGTAAAGCCTTATCCAGTAGGCGATGAAGTCGAGCAATCAACACCTGATTAGGACTAGCAGATTCATCAGTTGAGATGGTTGGGATATCTTGATGATAGAAGCGACGATAAAATTCTTCCATCTCGGTAATCAGATATTCAGCCAACCTCCAGAGGCGTTGATAGTAAATCTCTTCACCTTTACCCTGCTCAATTTCTATTGCTGGTAAGCCACTATCAGCTTCTAACTTACTCAATAGCCAATCCAGTTTAGACCAAGGTGGCTCAACGTAGCGATATTGGATAGCGATCGGTACAATGATCACAGTCTCAGTCCGATTAGCTTTTTGCAAGTCTTCTACACACCAGAACCCCATTTGAGCAACACCAGGTTCTAAGGGGCTAACAATACCACTATGACCATTAGTACCGCCTTCTGGTGCGACTGCGATCGGTAGTTTGCCATTAGCAAACAACTCCCGTGCAGTTTGAATAGCTTGGCGATCTAGTCGCCTACCGCGATGAACCGGCACACCTCCTATCCGTGAAAACAACCAACCTAGCCACTTTCCAGCCCAAACCGTCATACCCCGGTCATAGAGAAAATAGCTGTGAACAAGGGATTGCAGTGTAATACCTTTCTGACGAGCAACCTGTGGCACAATGCGGGAAAGCAAATATAGCATACACAGAGGATCTTCCACCTCTGGATGGCGAAATGCCAGTAAAAAGCGAATTTTTCCAGCCTGAAATTGTTGATAAAGTTCAGCTAATACCTCAACATTCTTGGCTTCAACACGGACAATACCAGCCGTTAGCCAAGGACGAGTGCGGAACCGTAGTGCGATCGGCAGTAACCACCGAACAATCTGGAGTACCAGTGGGTTCAACCGTTGGGGAATAAATTTGAGTGGTGGTTGAGTAGACTGAATCGATCTAGGCAAGTCGCTCTCCAGATTGTATTTCTAGCGATTGTACAACGTCAGGTCTTGGTTTTGCGTAAACCCGTAGCCGCAAGGCGATAAACATCGCTCAGTTTTACCTCTCCAACCATAGACCCTAAGTATCGAATAAAAATTAGTTTTGATGTTTAGGAAAATTTCGGAATAAATAGCCAAACACTGCTAAATTTAACAAAAAAACCAATATTTTTATAGAAGATATTCCCCGAATTAATTCATAAATCTCTGGTGGAATACTGATACCCACAAGTCCCAACACCAAGACATGTGCCCAACGCTTTTCGTACCATAAACCAATGGCTTCAATACTAGTAACAATAGCATAGACTCCTGTTCCAATACCGCTAAATGCCAAAGTTCGGGGATTTAAATTGAGAACTTTCTTTAAAAGCCAATCAATAATTATCGATTTACCTTCTAAAACATAATTTTCTGAAAACACCTCTAAAGCTTGATAATTTTTTAATGTCAATAAGAAAGCGATCGAAGTAACCATAAGCAGCAAGGCGGTAAATGATTTGTAGAGAACAATTGCCACTAAACCCAATGGACGCTTTTTCAAACAACCTCCTAAGTAGATATAGCAATCCGATTTGATTTTTGAACTTTTTTACATGGTGCGCGTTCGCGTTGGCAAAGCCTCTCTGCAAAGAGAAGCGTCTCGCACAGAAGCGCAGCGCAAGTGCTATAGGCAGGGAGTTGGCTTGCCGTGACTTGTCCTGAGCTTGTCCTGAGCTTGTCCTGAGCGTAGTCGAAGGGCGTAGTCGTAAAGCCTGCGGCATAGCTACGCTTAGGGCGCAGCCTCTCCAAGAGTTGGGCGTAGTCGAAGTAGCATAGCCGAACGGGAGTACGGAGTTGGGAATCAGCCTTTTCCAGTTGAGGGCAAGTTTTTTCAGGGCAATTAAATGTAATACCAACTTCCCTCTCCCCTAACTTCTTGCCTACCAAGGCTAGCAAAAACCGCAGGCATCGGAAATTAAGATAAATTATATCCAATGGAGATTAGCGGACTCGAACCGCTGACATCCTGCTTGCAAAGCAGGCGCTCTACCAACTGAGCTAAACCCCCATAAAATTAAAATAGTAGGTAAGTTTGGTTATCAAAGTTAATTGTAAATAATATTGTTCCATTACCAAAGGGATGAAGCCAGAAAATATCCAAGTTGTTGCAGCACTGTATAAATTTGTCAAGCTGCCAGATTTTGCCGAGAAACGAGATCCTCTGCTGTCTTACTGCCAAGCGCAAGGTGTGAAGGGGACAATTTTGTTGGCACAAGAAGGCATTAACGGTACAATAGCCGGTTCGCGTCAGGCGATTAATTCTGTTCTTTGGTTTCTGCGTACAGACCCTCGTTTAGCAGACTTAGAATATAAAGAGTCCCATACCGAAACCCCGCCCTTTGAGCGCATGAAGGTGCGGTTGAAGCCAGAAATTGTTACTTTGGGATTGCCTGAAATTGACCCAAATGAACAAGTTGGCACTTATGTCAGTCCTCAGGAATGGAATGATTTGATTTGTAATCCAGAAGTAACCGTGATTGACACCCGAAATGATTATGAGGTGAATATCGGTACTTTCCAAGGAGCAGAAAATCCGCAAACTGGCTCATTCCGGGAATTCCCCGATTATGTGCTACGCCACCTCGACCCAACTAAAAACAAAAAAGTTGCTCTGTTTTGTACAGGCGGCATTCGCTGTGAAAAAGCCTCATCCTTCATGCTTGCCCAAGGTTTTGCAGAAGTCTATCATCTCAAGGGCGGCATTCTCAAGTATTTAGAGGAAGTCCCAGCACAGGAAAGTTTATGGAACGGGGAATGTTTTGTCTTTGACGATCGCGTAGCTGTCAGTCATGGGTTAGAGGAAGGAAGTTATGAGCTATGCTTCTGTTGTGGATATCCGATTTCTGAGTCAGATAAGGTATCTCCAAAGTATGAACAAGGTATCTCCTGTCCCTATTGTTTTGATAGCCTCACCGAGGATAAAAGAGCGCGTCAGCAGGAAAAATGGCGGCACTACCAAACCCAAGTTGTTAATTCTAAAAATCGGGATGTGGGTTAATCACAAAAGCAAGTTTTAAATGCGATCATTCATGGTTCTTCAGTCAAGGATAATTCTGAATTTAACGTTCTGCATAAACTAGGCTAATAAGAGCGATTGGTGTTTCACAAAGGTTAGCAGCTAGTTGAGCTAGTTCATCAAAAATTTCTTCGGGTAGCGTATCTAGAATTTGATAATGATTAAGTACTTATAGGCGTCGGCTTTCATTTTCTGGAAATAGCATTAGTGGTTGTGTGAAAAAAATATTTTGTGATACCAGATTTAATTTGCTAAAATCTTAAAATATAATTAAACGTTTGTCAAATGTGCAATTCTTGTGATGTTGTCTTAAATTTGAACCCATCCAACTATTTTAAAAATACCTACTTCTTTTCGTAAAATGTGTTTTAAAACCTTGATTTTTCGTTTTCAGTTTTCAATAAATTTAAGCTTTTTAGCACAGATATTATTAATGGGATAGGTTCTTGCAACTTCAATGTTGAACAGCTTATAATTTATGGATAAAAAACCTTGATAGCAACATCTACAAGTGAATTTTTCTGATTGTTTATTTCTTGGTGAGTCCAATTTGTTTGCACTGCTATATCTCTATTCAATAACAAAATATCACTTGTACACAGACGCAAAGAACACAGAAAGAAACTCTCTGCATTCTGTGCGCCTCCAAGATTATTTTTATCTTGGGCGTCCCAATGTAGTGATATATAGAACAGCTTCATCAGCAGGGATACCCAAAACTTCATTTACTTGGTCATCAAAGAAACCACCAATACCACTAACGCCTACATTCAGATGTATAGCGGCTAAATTCAAGCGTTGTCCTAAATGACCGGCATCCAGATGTAAGTAACGGTAAACGCGATCGCCATATTGGGCGATCGCAGCTTTCAAATCGGCTGTATGGAAAAGCACTGCTGCTGCATCCCGCCCTAATTCTTGCCCCAAACAGAGAAAATGTAACTCTCGCCGAAAGTTTTTAAACCGAATTTGGCGTAATTCTTGGGCTTTGGGTGCGTAATAATAACAACCTGCCTCCAATCCTTTAACTCCGGAAACAGCAATAAATGTTTCTATTAAATTCAAATCAAAGTAGTCTGGAGAAATATCTAAACTTTGGTCGATGTAATTTTGCGGTTGGTAAGCAAAATCGAGTAAACTTTTCAACTCATCAAGGCTTAAATCATCACCATTATAAGCGCGGGTAGAGCGTCGCTTATACATAGTAGTTTCCAATTCTGACAGCTTTTGTCCCCAGTCTATAGGCGCAGTGTTGGTGGGAATTTTCAAACAGAAAGGAAAGTTATATTTATCCTCCAAAGATTTTTCTTGTTTGATAGTTGGTAGATTAAGATTGCCAGTTACACCTGATTGGATCTGGGTGTGTCGATGGAAATATGTCAGCAATTCACCATCGGGAATTTCGGGATAACTGGTTTCGGTTGCGGAAGGTAAAGCAGTACATCCCAATGGTAAATTTTGATTGACATCTAACAAATCTGCCAGAGGTAAGACAGCGATCGCACCTTCTTGTTGCGGATCGATATAAAGCAGATCGTTTACCGATTCATCCACAAAACCGCCAATTAAGTGGGGACGATAGTCGGTAATCGCACCAGCTAACTCGATATTACCCAACAGGTGTCCCGTATCTAGAAAAATCCTCCGATAAGCCCGATCTTCATATCGCCACGCAGAACGATAGAATACCGCAGTCACAATAATTGCTAGTTGGGTATTTTCTAGAGAAGAATGCCAGAAACAAGCCGATTGGAGATTTTGCCAAACATGACTTTCCCAATAATGCATGAGAGAATGAGTCCGACACTGGTAGTTATACAGACCAGGTGGCAATAACGCCGTGCCACGAGAAACCACATACACCTCAGCCGGGTATAATCCGCCTGCACTGGGAGCAGCACGTAAATACACCGCGCTACCCATAGAAGGCATTCTCGCCGTCAATCCATAGCTGCGAAACAGCAGCCGTGAAAGTCTTTGCCACCATTGAGCATCTGGGTTATTAGCAAATCCCTCTGTTTTTTCTTGGATATAGGGTTTGAGATCAAAAGTAGAGCCAATTTTGTACTCTTTGAAAGGCACTGGCTGTTTAGCCCAGTCTAACTGATGATTTTTGGAGGCGAGAGTATCAGGGTTGTATTTAGTCCGTTCGTGGTAATGCTGGGCAATTGATTGGTGTAATTCTGGCATAGTACTTTTAATATCCTTGGGGCATCCTTTTTTTGATCTTGGCATTCATTAGCCTCATTGTTTCGTGTCAATTCGTACAATCCTCATAGTCTACAAAGTGGTGATTGGTAATAACTGTATTGGGGAATGGGAAATGGAAAATGGGCATCTGGGCAAAAAGAATGTAGAGAAGTAGCAGTGCTACCTCTCTACAAGGGTTCCGGATAATTCCTAATTAATTTCTGGACATGTCTAATATTTTCACAACCGCCGAATTGCAATTTCCAACCCTTCACATACACCGCTAAGAAAATCTAAATCCAAAGTAGCGATCGCATCACTAGGTTTGTGATAATGGGGATTTCGCAAGAATGCCGTATCTGTCACCATCATTGCCGGATAACCCAAATCCCAAAAAGGTGCATGATCGCTAAGTCTAGTTTGGGGAACTATTAAACCTCGATTCGGCACGGGTAGCCATTGACTAGGTACGCCAGCCTTGCGAATATTACGGCTCATCCCAATTAAATCAGGCAACGTTCGCAAATTACCAATTAAAGCAATAAAATCGCCTCTGTCTGGGTAGAAGCGTTCCAGAGGAGGGGGGTAACTTTGGGAACCAGGCGTAGAATCGGTATAGCCCAGCATTTCTAGGGAAATCATTAAGCGTAGCTGTTGCTTTTGTTCGTGCAACAGGGCTGCATAATCAGCACTACCCAGTAAGCCGTATTCTTCCATATCGAAAGCAACTAGCCTTAAGGGATATCTTATAGCTTGGGCAGCAAACTTTCTGGCTAATTCCAGCAATACCACCACACCGGTGGCATTATCATCAGCCGCAGGTGTTCCCGGAACGCCATCATAATGAGCGCCAATTAAAATAGGTGGCAAATCCTTTTTTTGTCGTCTCCCTTGAGAGGGTAAATTTAATATCAAGTTATTACAAGCTTTACCCCTGACTTCAAAGGTGTGGATTTCCACACTCCCCCATTGGGAAAATTCCTGGCGGATGTATTCTTGGACAAAAAAATGTCCAGCCGTTGCCATGTAAGGATCGCGTTCTCGCGCAATCTCAGTTAGGGAAGTTTGTAATCGCTCTGTTAAATTCAAATGGTTAAATATAGTGGCAATATTAAGATTTTCAAGCACTCAAAGAAGCAAAGCAAGTATTATTAAGGTGCATTTACAAACTTGCAGATACAGTACATAGAAGTAGCTGGATAACAAGAATTGAGGCTGCTTGGACATACCAATCATCGTCAATGCTATCCTAGTCTTGCAACTATCTCCTCTAGCTGCACTTCTTAGCTTATTGCCTTAATGATGACTATTATACCATTGAGGTGTTTTCATCCAATAGCACAAAGCTAGAGGTAGTTCCGCCCAATCATAATAAATATATAAGACACTTTAGGAGAAGAGTAACGCATGGGCAAGGTAGTCGGCATCGACTTGGGTACAACCAACTCAGTAGTCGCCGTTATGGAGGGTGGCAAGCCGGTGGTGATTGCCAATGCAGAAGGAATGCGAACAACCCCCTCCGTAGTTGGCTTCAGCAAAGAAGGCGAAAGGGTGGTTGGGCAAATGGCACGGCGGCAAACCGTCCTCAATCCACAAAATACCTTTTTCGCAGTTAAACGCTTCATTGGGCGCAAGTATGCCGAACTTAGTCCAGATTCCAAGCGTGTACCCTACACCATCCGCAAGGATGAAGTAGGCAATATTAAAGTTGCCTGTCCCCGTCTCAATAAGGATTTCGCCCCAGAAGAAATTTCGGCAATGGTGCTGAAGAAATTGGCAGACGATGCTAGTCGCTATTTGGGTGAACCGGTAACAGGGGCAGTGATTACAGTACCCGCTTATTTTAATGATTCTCAACGGCAAGCAACCCGCGATGCTGGTAGAATTGCTGGTTTAGAGGTGCTGCGGATTCTCAACGAACCAACTGCTGCATCTTTGGCTTATGGATTAGATCGAGGTGACACGGAAACTATCTTAGTATTTGACTTGGGTGGTGGTACTTTTGACGTGTCGATTTTAGAAGTAGGCGATGGAATATTTGAAGTCAAGGCTACCAGTGGAGATACGCAACTTGGTGGTAACGACTTTGACAAAGTAATAGTAGATTGGCTAGCAGAGCAATTTCTGGAAGCCGAAGGGGTAGATTTAAGACGCGAGAGACAATCTTTACAACGCCTGATGGAGGCTGCGGAAAAAGCCAAAATTGAGCTTTCTGCTGTCAGCGTCACCGAAATTAACTTACCTTTTATTGCTGCCGATCAGGAAGGCCCCAAACATTTGGAAACTCGTCTAACACGTTCTCAATTTGAAGGCTTGTGTGGTGATTTGGTGGGGCGATTGCGGACACCAGTGAAACGCGCCCTCAAAGATGCCGGACTCTCATCCAGAGACATTGAAGAAGTGGTGTTAGTTGGCGGTTCTACACGGATGCCAATGGTGAAGCAGCTAGTACGGGACTTAATTGGCATAGAACCTAACGAAAACGTCAACCCTGATGAAGTAGTGGGAGTGGGTGCAGCAATTCAAGCAGGAATTCTCGCGGGCGAACTTAAAGATGTGCTGCTTTTGGATGTTACACCCCTTTCTATGGGATTGGAAACCATCGGCGGCGTAATGAAAAAACTCATTCCCCGCAATACCACTATCCCAGTCCGTCGTTCTGACATTTTTTCCACGTCTGAAAATAACCAAAACACTGTGGAGATTCACGTAGTTCAGGGCGAACGGGAAATGGCAGCAAACAATAAGTCTTTAGGACGGTTCAAGCTGTATGGCATCCCGCCAGCGCCACGAGGAATTCCCCAAGTTCAGGTGTCATTTGATATTGATGCTAACGGTATTTTACAGGTAACAGCCCTAGATAGAACCACTGGGCGAGAGCAGAGTATCACCATTCAAGGCGCTTCCACCTTGAATGAGTCAGAAGTGAATCGAATGATTCAAGACGCTCAAAAATACGCTGATGTCGATCGCGAACGTAAAGAACGGGTAGAAAAGCGGACTCGTTCTGAGGCGTTGATTTTCCAAGCAGAACGACAGCTTAGAGAAGTAGCACTCGAATTTGGTATGCAGTTTGCCCGCAACCGCCGCCAAAGAATTGATAATATTTGCCGAGACTTAAAAGAGAGTCTTAAGGAAAATAGCGATCGCGGTATTGACCAAGCCTATGCCGATTTGCAAGATGCTCTCTATGAGCTAAATCGGGAAGTCAGGGAAACTTATGCTGAAGATGAAGATGACGACTTGTTTGGTACAATCCGTGACATCTTTACTGGTGATAAAGATAAAGAACGCGAATTTCCCAGAGATACATATCGGGAACGCGACTCATACAGTAAAGACTATGGCAGAGATTACGGTAAAGACTATGGCAGAGATTATAGTCGAGACAGTCGTTCTTCCTCCTATGAAAGCCGTCCGCCACGCAAATCCCGTCCCAGCTACCAAGATAACTGGGATGATGAAGAAGACAATGATTGGTTGTAAGTAGAAGGCAGGAGGTCGCCGAGCGCAGTCGAGGTGAGGCAGAAGGTAAAAGCTGCTCAAAAAGCTGATTTCACTGGTTGGCATTTTATGTTTAATTATGTCTACCTAATTAGTACTTCTGATAAGAGTTAAGAGTAGATGTTAAAAATTAAATCTTTCAACTCCAAACTCCTGTACAGACGTGATTAATCGCGTCTCTACTCCTAACTAATCCAAAATCGTTCGATCGTTCCTGAGCGAAGTCGAAGGACTGAGCGAAGTCGAAGTCCAAAATCTAAAATCTAAAATTTAAATAACTGAACTATGCAAAATTTGCCTAATTTTCGAGATTACTACGAGATTTTGGGAGTATCTAAAGACGCCTCTGGTGAGGAAATTAAAAAAGTTTATCGGCGTTTAGCAAGGCAATATCACCCCGATCTCAATCCGGGTAACAAAGAATCTGAGGAAAAATTTAAGGATATCGGCGAGGCTTATGAAGTCCTTTCAGACTCAGCCAAGCGATCGCAATACGACCAGTTTAGCCGCTACTGGAAGCAAAAAGGCTTTGCGGGCAACGCTAAGACGCCAAAGGCTAAAACTTGGCAGAGTGGTGCTAGCGATCGCAACAGTAATCAGGACGTAGATCCAAGCCAATTCTCCGATTTTGAAAGCTTTATTAATCAAGTTATCGGCGTCAAAAATAAAAATGCGGCAAGTAAGCCCAATAATAATGGCAATACTAGCGATCCGTTTCGTTCCCCCAGAACAAAAGTTGCCTACACAGTTAACACCCCACCTCGCACTACCCGTCGAGATATAGAAGCCAGATTAACACTCCCACTAGAAAAAGCTTACAATGGTGGTAATGAACGCATTCGTTTGGAAGATGGGCGATCGCTAGAAGTTAATATGCCTCCAGGTATGGTAACAGGTCAAACCATCCGTTTGCGGAACCAAGGCGTTGGTGGTGGCGATTTATACTTAAAAATTACCGTTAATCCTCATCCATTATTTAAGCTAGATGGTTTAAATATCCTCTGCCAAGTACCTGTTACTCCCAGCGAGGCAGTTTTAGGAGGACAGGTAGAAGCACCAACTCTCGATGGCCCTGTAAAAATGACTATCCCTCAAGGAGTTAGGTCTGGTCAAAAATTCCGGCTAGGGAATAAAGGCTACCCCAGCGATGACGGTAAACGTGGCGATCAATTAGTGGAAATTCAAATAGTCACACCGAAAACTATTAGTCAAGAAGAACGGGAACTGTACGAAAAGTTACGGGAAATAGAAACTTTTAAACCCCGTGTTGATTTACTAAGTTAGGGATAAGATAGCATATCCAGCTATTGACCAAAATAATTCCTAATTAATGGTACAAGTCCCTTAATTTATGAATGGAGAAAAAATGTAATCAATATTTCAAGCCCTCTGATTTATTCGTGGGAATTTAACTATGAATTACGAATTATTTTGACCTCAGCCTTCATTTTTAAAAATAGTTTCTATATCTTGTGAGCCGTGCAATATACGTGCAATTTCTATGCCTTCGTCTATTGGGCGATAAAAAATTAAATAATTTTTTAGCGAAAAGCTTTGCAAAAAAGGTGCTAATTCCGGCCGTTATCTGCCAATTTGGGGAAATTTAGTCAGTTTTGGAAAACTTTCTTGCAGAGGATCAAAAAGTCTATTAGCAGCTTTTAAATTATTTGGCGCTAGATATATCCAGATATTTTCAATATCTGGCGCTGCTTGAGTAGAAATCCGAAATCAACTCATAGAGAATCGCTGTCAGCCAATTTTTCCTGCCCTCGTGCTTTAATCTTTGCAAAAAAAGCCGAAACTGACTCGTCATTATATTCAGTATACTGGCCGCTCTCAAGTTGCTTAATACCAATGTCGATCTGACTGCGTAACGCTTCTAGCTTGAATTTGTGGAGTTCTTTCTCAAGGCGAACCAGTTCATCTATCATCTGCTGAAACGCTTGCGCTTCATGTACCACAACCTCCGCTTTCTTGTTTATAGTTAGTACAAGCGGGGACAATATGGCCTTAATCCGCTCTAGGTAGTCCTTGGCATTGCGCTTGAAGTCGGTGAGAGTTTGAATATTTTCGAGATTAATTTTGATATGCAGGCATTTAATTCAATGCTTTATAAAATATTTTATCAAATACTTGACCTGCTCTGTGTTGTTCCGTCTTCCCCAATCACAAAGGACTTAGAATATAAAAAATATCTTTGAGCAAGGTGACTCAAACAGCTGTGAATGACAACGGGGCAATGCCACAAAGCAGTAAACCAACTTATTACTCCCTGCTAGGACTGCATCCCTCGGCATCGGTAATCGACATTCGTCGTGCTTATAGGCAACTGAGCAAACGCTATCATCCTGATACTACAGACTTGCCTACTGCGATCGCCACTTCCAAATTTCAGCAAATCAACGAAGCCTACGCCACCCTTAGCCATCCAGAACGGCGCTTGGGCTACGATTTAAAAATTGGCTATTCTCGCTTTGCGGTGATTCAACCACCTCTTGACTTGAACCTTCCCGTCTCGCGTTCTCATGACTGGTCAAAATCAGCTTACCTCGATCCTAGCGATCGCCCCCTCTCATCTGGCGAAATTTTTGCTTTATTTATGCTGGTGTTAACATTTGTAGGTTGTCTGCTACTAGCAATTGCCATTGGCTTAACTCGTGGTGAGGCTGCTTTCCAAACACATTTGCTACAGCCAACTCCATCTATACAACAGCAGATTACCCATGTATCGCAACTAATTACCCCTATAGTAATTAAAAACTAAAAAATTTCCTAATCCTCCAAAATCTAAAATCCAAAATTCCTATGCTTCTTCTTCCCTCTGATACCCCCTTATATAATCATCCCCTGCCACAAATTGAACAGTGGCTAAAAGATCAAGGCTGTCAACAAGACGACACACAGAGGCATTGCTGGCATGTACAGCGCCCTAGTTGGCAAGCTGAACTATGGCTCGATGTTGAGCAAATCGTAGTGCGATATGTCCAATCTGGGGAAAATGGGCAAGATATCCAACGTTCATTCAAGTATTCTCTTAGTCGGGATGATGTAGAACAAGCGGTGTTTTCTGGGCCATAAAGGAAGTGCTAAGTACAGTTCACCGTAAATTTAGACCAACTTAAACGTTTTTGAAAGTAAAAAATTTTGATGCTAAATACCCTATAAAAAATAGATTATTTAAACTCTGGCAGGTTACCCGGTCGTTGCAATAGCCAAAAAGTCACTAGAAGCTCTACCCCAGGTCAGTTACTCCACCAAGGCAGTTAACCGCGCCGATACCCGCTAAGTTTGCCATGATCGCTAGGAAAATTAGGGGCGGGTATGATCTAAGAATGAGTATAAATACTATCTCTTTAGTTTTGCACCACGAACTAGACTAAAGTTGATAGCGATCGCTACCATTGTCGAAAGATGCAATTGCGGTTGAAAAGGGAGGAGGGCGATCCCACTATGGCTGCTGAATGCAATAGCTGACAAAAGCACCCACCAAAAGCGATCGCTTACAATTAAAGTTACTCCTACTTTGACAAAAATCCATGCAAATCATTTTGCCACCTGAAGTAGAAGCCCTAGTTCAACGTCAACTCTCTAGCGGTAAATATCAGAACGCGATCGCAGTTATTCTTGCAGGCATAAAACTCCTGGAACAGCAAGAAGACATCTATCAAGCACGACTGCAAGATTTGCAACAAGAAGCGCGTATTGGGTGGGAAGCGTCGGGGCGGGGCGAAGTTGTTGATGGCTCGGCTGCAATGGCTCAAATTCGTGCCAATATGCGATCGCGCTACGGTGTTTCAGACCAAGCATGACCGCACAATTTCGCCTTACCAAACCCGCAATTCAAGACATTGAGCAGATAGCTGATTACATTGCTAGACAATCTGGCTTGGCTCAGTCTGAGGATTTTCTGAGTAAGCTGGACGCGAAATTTGCCCAAATTGCTCAGTTCCCTGGTCTCGGACGACTACGTGATGAAATTTTACCCGGTATCCGTAGCCTCTCAATAGACAATTACCTGATCCTCTACATGCCCATAGGGCAAGATGTGGAGATTTTTCGTGTTGTTAGTGGCTATCGAGATATAAAAGCCCTATTCCATGACTCTGATTCTTGATTTACACTTTCCCAAATCGCCGTTCGCGTTGTTGGTAGGCACACAAGGCGCGGTGAAACTCAGCTCGGTCAAAATCGGGCCAGAGAGCATCGGTGATGTAAATTTCTCCATAAGCCATTTGCCAGAGAAGGAAATTTGAGAGGCGCATTTCTCCACTCGTGCGAATTAACAAATCTGGGTCAGTAATTCCGGCTGTGTACAAGTGGCTCTCAAATACCTGTTCATTAATTTCATTGGGTTGTAGCAGACCTTGCTGGACTTGTTTTGCGATCGCCTGACAAGCTTGTAAAATCTCCTGACGTCCGCCATAATTAGTTGCTACTGAAAACTGGATACCACCATTATCCTTGGTTGCTTCCATTGAACGAGATATTTCTTGTTGCAGCGATCGGGGCAGGTCTTGCAAATTCCCCACAAACTTAATTTGAACATTCTCTTCGACCATTTCCCGCAGTTCTTGGCGCAAAACTCTTTGAAACAAAGTCATCAAAAAATCCACTTCTTCCTGCGGTCTTTTCCAATTCTCGGTTGAAAAAGCATAAGCCGTCAGTGCCTGAATTCCCCAATCCTGACAACAGCGAAGTAAATCTTTGAGAGCATCTACTCCTCGCTTATGACCCATAATTCGAGGTAGACCCTGACGTTTAGCCCATCGACCATTGCCATCCATAATCACCGCAACGTGCTGCGGCAATAGTTCTCGTTTTAAGTCAGTAGGCAAATCTTGCAGTTTAGTTTGTTGTGCTGTCATTTTTTATCTCGAGAAGCGGTCGATGGTAATCTGAGTAAACGTGAAACCAGTGCTAGTGTCTTCCCACCTATCTGACGAACAAAACTCAACAGACCAGGAGCTACAGCTTCCCTATCCACGATTGGGGACAAAAGAGCCTCTAATGACTCTTTCAGCTTCCTAATCGTCAGGGGTCTATTTAGGGTTCCCCGTTCCGCTAAGGAAATAGAACCCGTTTCTTCAGATACAACGACACAAATGCAATTTTCGACCCGCTCAGTAATTCCCATTGCCGCCCGGTGGCGTGTTCCCAACTGGCGCGAGGCTGTGCGTCCCGAAAGTGGTAAAATTATACCCGATGAGATGATCCGTGAGCCACGAATCAATGTAGCCCCATCGTGTAACAAAGTTTTTGGCTGAAAAATTGTCTGGATCAGTTCTTTAGAAACCTCCGCATTTAGCTTTACTCCTGGCACAGAAAAATCTCGCTCATCAATTGGCCCTGTGGTTTCCACAATTAGTAAAGCTCCAATGCGGTTTTTTGACAATTCTTTAACAGCCTCAACAATTTCATCAATTACACTATCAGATTTGGGGATTGCCAGCCGATCGGGTTGAAACAGCTGGCGGAATTCGCCACGCCCCAATTGTTCCAAAAACCGCCGAAACTCTGACTGTAAAGCAACTGCCATTGCTACAGCACAACCAATCACCAACTTTTCCAGTACAAAATTTAGCAGAGGTAGTCCTAATTTGCCACTTAGTGCGGAGGCTAGCATTAAGATAATGAATCCCCTCACCATCCACAGTGTTCGGCGCTCACTAATAATAACTAGTATCATGTACGTCAGCGCCAGCACTAACACAATATCCAGAGTCCCAAGTAGCAAGGACTGTGACCATCCTAGGTTTATCAGCCATTGCTTCCACCAATCTCTCATGACATCTGGATTACACTTTTGCCTCTAATTACATTTAGTCATTAGTCATCAGTCATTGCTCATTAGTTCCTGGCTAATGAACGCCACTTGCTTTAACGGGGGAACCCCCCTTCGGGTTCACCAGTCGCCTACGGCGGTAAACCCGCCTACAGCGCTGGATTCACCGCAACGCAGTGGCTCCTAATGACCAAGAGAGAAGTCTGAGCGGAGGCTTCCTCCGAACAGAACTTCGGGGACAAATGACTATTTCTTTAGCCTTTCTGGTAGGCGATCTTGTCGAATTAAGTCTTGATAAGTTTCACGTTGCAAAATTAAATTTGCTTCGCCATTCGCCACCACAACTGCTGCCGATCGGGGCAAGCGGTTGTAGTTAGATGCCATACTGTAATTGTACGCACCAGTTCCCATAACTACGAGAATATCTCCTGGTTCAGTCTTTGGAAGTAGTGCATTCTTAATCAGAATATCTCCTGATTCACAATGTTTACCAGCAATTGTGACTGTTTGGGTTAAAGGTGAAGACATTTTATTGGCAACTACTGCCCGATAAACTGATTGGTAAGTAATCGGGCGGGGATTATCAGACATTCCTCCATCGATCGCTACGTAGGTACGAATTTCTGGGATAACTTTGGATGAACCAATAGTATAGGCAGTGACGCAAGCTGTGGCAATTAGCGATCGCCCTGGTTCACTCAATAATTTTGGCAAAGGCAGATTTTCGGCTGCACAAGCTTCTTGGATTACTTCACAAATCGCCTTCACCCACTCTTCAATACTAGGGGGATCGTCTGATTCTATGTATTTAATCCCCAAACCGCCACCAACATTTAACTCTGTAATATTTAAACCATACTTCCCGGCATCCCGCAGCCACTGCACCATAACGGCCGCCAAATCTTGATGGGGTTGGCGCTCAAAAATTTGGGAACCAATATGAGCGTGTACTCCTATGCAATTAAGGGCAGGTTGTTGACTAACAAAGGTAAAAACTTCATCTAAATCATTGGGATCAAAGCCGAATTTGCTATCTAAGTGTCCCGTGCGAATATATTCGTGGGTGTGACACTCAATACCGGGAGTTAACCGTAACATGATGCGGATTGCTTGACCAGGTTGGGCGATTTCCACAAGGGTACGCAACTCATACCAGTTATCCGCAACAATGGTGACACCAGACTTGGTCGCTAAAATTAATTCTTCACGAGATTTATTATTTCCGTGAAGGTAAATTTTATTGGGACTAACACCCGCTTGCAAGGCGGTGTAAAGTTCGCCCCCAGAAACTACATCGATTCCTAAACCAATAGACGCGGCGATCGCACAAACTGCTAAACAATTCCAAGCTTTTGAGGCGTACAATACTTGAGATTCGCCCTTGTAGTATTGCTTGAAAGCATCTCGGTATTGCTGACAAGCCAAACGCAGGGTTTCTTCATCTAAAATATATAAAGGTGAACCAAACTGCTCAACTAGGGTTGTGACATCACACCCACCAATTTCCAGGAGGTCATGATTATGAACTCTGGCAGTCAAGGGTAAAAGTTCCTGATTAGGCGATGGATTTGCCTTGGTGTCGTGCCTTTGAGGTAAATATTCACTTCCAGAATGTTGAACCCCAGTGGGGTGAGTCGATACCATAACTATAAAAATTTTCCTTGTTCAAATTACGGGCTTTGAGTTCGTCTCCAGATTCCCAGTGTACAAAGGGTTTGTAACGTTATTCAATAAATGTGATCTCATTAGACTTAGAAATTAAATTACTGACATTAGAAAATCTCAGTGCTATTCTGGAACTCGATCAAGCTTGTTTTGGCGGACTTTGGACAATGGAAGGCTACAAACGAGAATTGGATAGTCCCAACAGCGATATACTCGGTTTATTTTCTCCCTCGTCTAGCACAAGTTTGCTAGGAATGGGTTGCTTTTGGTCAATTTTAGATGAAGCCCACATTACAATTTTGGCGGTTCATCCTCAATATCACCGTCAAGGAATGGGTGCGACTTTATTATATTCACTCATTAAGACAGCTTGCGATCGCAAAATGGAGCGAGCTACCCTCGAAGTCCGAGCTTCCAACTTGGCGGCAATATCTTTATATCAAAAATTTGGCTTTCAAACAGCTGGGCGGCGGCGGCATTACTACCAAGATAACGATGAGGATGCCTTAATCCTTTGGCTTCCAGATTTACAACACCCCAAATTTAAAGCAACTTTAGACCAATGGTATTCCATTGTCAGCGATCGCCTCGAAAAATCCTCTTGGCACTTGCTTTTTAACTAATTCGTAATTAATTACGAATTATACCTTTTCCTAATCGTACAAGGTAGATCGTAGCCCCCTCTCGAAGAGCGGGGAGGGGGTTGGGGGT
>NZ_CAXTNP010000146.1:0-19749 GCF_964245575.1 uncultured Nostoc sp.
ATGGTTCACCCACTGCTGTTACTATATTTCACCCAACTGAGAACCGCTATAATAGCAATTTTATTAACTAATATAAGTTTTTTATTAATGAAAGTTATGTAACATTTTGCTTATATTATTTACGGGTATGAAAGAATTTTCCACTAATTGTTTTACACAAATAAAATTACTATTAGTATGCAGCAAGTATCAAACTCTAGTGTGGAGTTACCAATTCATCTCTGTGCTAAGACAATTGCTCGAGGTTTAACACTCACAGTTATCAGCCTCACCCTCGCAGGCGTTTTAAGTGGCTATTTCTGGCTCTCAGAGTTTCCCTTCCCAGCTAGTAAATGGTTTTACACACTATTTAGCCTTGATGGAGAATTCAATATTCCTGCTTGGTATTCCGCATTTTCTCTATTATTTTGTTCGGGATTACTTAAAGTAATAACTGTTATTAAGAGGAAAGACAGCCATTTCTCTTACTGGAAAAACCTATATTTTATATTTGTATATTTGAGTTTTGATGAGGCATTTAGTTTTCACGAGACTTTTATCATTCCGTCAGTACGACAAGCGCTTCATCTCAATCCTATATTTTTCCAAACCTGGGTTATTCCTGGTGCAATTTTAGTGGCAGTTTTTGCATTTAAATATCTAAAATTTTGGATCAATCTACCTCAAAAAACTCGGTATTTATTTTTTATTGCCGCAGTTGTTTATGTCGGTGGAGCATTAGGTATGGAAATGTTGGGTGGACTTTTGATAGAAGATTTTGGTCGCCGCAGTTTCATAACGTTAGCTGGTATAGTTCTTGAAGAGTTTTTGGAAATGGCAGGAATTGTGATTTTTCTTTATGCACTGATAACTTACCTTAGCAGCTTGAAAGAAAGTATCAGACTGAAAATCTATTTATCTGAGAAATAAATTCATACTTTGGGGGTAAGGCTCAGATAATTTTAATAAGATCACAGATTCGCTAACGCAGTCAAAAAATATGGGGAATCATAAAAATATTTTTGATTAATTTAATTTTGTTCTCTTTTAAATCTCACGTAAAGGCGCAAAATTTTTCTTTGCACCTTTGCGTGAGATAATCTTTTTATAAATTCGGCGGAATACAAACATCTGGCGCACACAACCCAGAAAATTGCAGCGTTATCACTTCAAAGGTATCCAAATCTACGCAACGAATAGCATGGTTATTAGTATCAGCAATATATAAACGTGAACTCAAAACACTCAATCCCGAAGGTTCAAAAAATTGAGTGTTCTTACCTTGACCATCTTGTAAACCAGCAGAACCATCTCCCAAAACTGTTTGACAATTCCCAGTGGGACTAACTAATTTAATTTTATGGTTATAGGTGTCTGCTACCCACAGAAAATTCTGGGCATATTCTACTCCTAAACAATGCTGCAAACGAACATCTTCACCTTGTCCATCTACATCGCCAAAACCAAATAAACCTCCATTACCACAAACGGTTCGCACTTGATAAGGTTCTACAATTCCAACACCGCGAATTGAGCTAACTTCACTGTCAGCAATATATAATTCATTCCCATCTGTGCTGATACCGCTAGGTTGAGCAAAGGCAGATTCGGTAAGTGAACCATCAACACAAGCTTCTGCACCAGTACCAGCATAAGTTTTCACAATGCTAGTTTCTAAATCCATTTGCCAAATTTGATGAGGCCCAGCCATTGCAATAAACAAGGTATTTCCCACTTTCACTAAATCCCAAGGGGAATTTAGCGCAGTTTCTAAACCAGCACCGCCATGAGGATGGATATTGCGGCTTTGTTCACCAGTTCCTGCGATCGCTTCGACTACTTGACGCTTTAAATCAACTCGCCGCAGTGTATGATTTTCTGTATCAGCAACATAAAGAATTTGATTTTCGGCATCATAAGCCATTCCCTGTGGTGCAAAAAATTGCGCTTCGTTAAAAGCACCATCAGTCAAGCCAGATTTTCCAGTACCAATCAAGTGCAAAATTTCCCCATCAAAGCTACTCATAATCAGGCGATGATGTCCAGAGTCAGCAATGAATAAACCCGTTGGAGTAGCTAGAACTTTACCAGGAAAAGCTAGGGGTGTAATTAATGGTTGGCGCTGTTTTTCTAAAGTCAAGCTGAGTTCTTGGAAATTAATTGTGCCTTTGTCTTGATGTTGCTGAATTAACTTTTGAATTAACTCGTCTAAAGCGTCACGGTTTCCTTCACCAGAAATCTGGCCAATCACATAACCTTCTGGATCAATTATTATTAACGTAGGCCAAGCACGCACAGCATACTCTTCCCAAATCCGAAAACCACTGTCAACTACAACTGCATGTTCAATGTCGTAGCGTAGGATAGCTTGGCGAATATTTTCTGTTTCCTTTTCGTTATCAAATTTGGCGGAGTGAACGCCGATAATGGTAAGGCTATCTTTATATTTTTGTTCTAAATATTTTAGGTTTGGCAGAATATGCAGACAATTGATGCAACAGTATGTCCAAAAATCTAAAATTACGACTCTACCCCTTAGTTGTTTAAGAGACAAGGGTTTTTCGGTATTGAGCCAAGAGTCATTTTGTGGTAATTCTGGCGATCTGACACGGGGAACCATACTAATTTGTAATTCGTAATACTTCGGCTACGCTCAGTACAAGTTTGTAATTAGTAATTAATATCATATTCGGATAATTAGTTATGATTCCCACAGTCATTGCACTGCACCCCTTAATCTCTCAAAAACTTGGTTGCCATCTCCACCTCTGATCTGAGGTTCTACCGTTTATGCTAAATCCAGACAGTTCGCAATCAATAAGTTGCAATGGTGCACCATTACCTGTGCCAGGATCTCCAGCTACATCAATACATTTGTTGGATAATCCATTTCTAATAAATGAACTTTTAGAAAATTTACACTTTGAAAAGACTTGACAAACTAACCACTACGGACTTATCAGCCTGGATGCAACTAGCTAAAATTCCGGCTAAACAGGGACAAGTAGCCGATCGCATTCCGCAATTAGCTAAAGTTAATCCTAGTTGGTTTGCAGTTCACATCTGCTATGAATCGGGAAAAACTATCAGCTTTGGGGATACAACTTGTGTTTTCCCGCTAATGAGCGTTATTAAGACATTTTCCTTACTTTATCTGCTAGAACATTTTGGCGTAGAAACAGTTTTTGGGTGGGTTGGGGTGGAACCATCGGATGCACCCTTCAATTCTTTAGAACAACTAATTGCCGATCGCGGCCATCCCCGTAACCCTATGATTAATAGTGGGGCAATTACCCTCGCTGATAAATTACCAGGAAAGGATGCAAGCGATCGCACTTTTTTATTTTGTCAATGGCTCAACCAATTAGCAGGTTGCCAACTAAGGTTAGATGAGCTAATGCTGGACTCAGTGCGATTAACACGCTCAAAAGCCAATGAAGCGATCGCAAACTATCTTGCCGAAACAGGTTATCTAGAAAATTTGGAAACAGCCCTTGACACTTATGAACAAACATGCTGTATATCAGGGCGAGTTGAAGATTTAGCCCTGCTAGGAAAACTTTTAGCTTGTGAAAATGGCTGTTTATCAGCACAAAACCGCCGGATTGTGAATGCGGTGATGTTAAATTGTGGGTTATATGAAGCTTCTGCCCAGTTTGCAGTCAGAGTTGGTTTACCGATGAAATCAGGGATTGGTGGTGGACTGGTAGCAATAGTACCAGATGAGGGAGCGATCGCTTGCTACAGTCCTGGGTTGGATACGGTAGGAAATCCGCTAGTGGGGCTTGCCTTTGTTGAGGCTTTATCGCAAAAGTTAGAGTTGAGCATTTTCGGGTAAATGCTGCTTTTATATATGAGCATTGCTGTGCCTTTACGAAAGATGTAGTTTTTAACTCAATACAGTTCAGTTAAGGATTTTTGGTATTGATTTTAGGTATGTAGAGACTAGCAATTGCAACCTCTCTTGCATTGGATTTGGGGCTTAACTGAACTGTATTGGTTTTTAACTTATGCACACTTTGCATTTATTGTCAATGCGTAAGTTCTATTTTTGCCCCCGATAGTAAACGAGTTATTTAACTTCTCCTTTTTCGAGTAACGGTGTTGATTCAGGAGTTGGCGTTACCTCTGGTTTAGTTTCTGCTGGTGGCACAGTTGTTTTAGGTGCTGGAGACTCAATAATCTCTGGCAGCGTCGATGGCAAACTAGGAGATGGTGCAACTGGTGTTTGTGGGGTGGTTATCTTGCCCGCCCGACGGTTGAAAAATCCACCAAATCTGGGTTTTGTTGGCTGAGGGACAACCTTTTGAGGTAACGGCATTGATTCAGGTATTGGTGTTACCTCTGGCTGTGGTTCAGGAGTTGGCGTAATTATTTCTGGTGCTGGAGACTCAATTATTTCTGGCAGCGTCGGTGGCAAACTAAGAGATGGCGCAACTGGTGCTTGTGGGGTGGGGACTTTACGGTTGAAAAATCCGTCCAATCTCGGTTTTGTTGTTTGAGGCACAACTTTTTCAGGTAACGGACTTGATTCAGGTGTTGGTGTTACCTGTGGCTGTGGTTCAGGTATCGGGGACAAGGTGGGAGATGGTACAGCCGTTGGAACTTCCAATTTTGGTTGTTCTAGCGATTCTGGCTTGGTTGGCTCTGTTTTGGATTCTTGTGGAATTTCAGTTTCGGGAATCGGCTGTTTTTCTACCTTCGGTTGTATTTCGGGTGTTTTTTCAACGGACGGCGTGAGTCTATAATTCGGGTCTACAATGGGGCGCACCTCATCTGCTGTGAGTTCTCCTCTGACAATTTTCGACAAAGTGTCTTTACCTTTTGGCTGGTAGTCAATCAATCTAACTGTGGTATTAAAGGCATTTTTGACAGGATTTCCCTGATTATCGAGAAATTCTAGTTTTACCCAGTTTTTTCCTGGACGGAAGCCTTTAAGATAAACTGCTTGCCAGCGATCAAAAATAAAGCTTTCACCATTAATTGTGGAGCGGATGCGCCAATCACTGAATTTGTCGTTAGGGTTTTCCTTCAGGGCGAGGTGCAGGGGAGCGTTAGTTAGGTAAAAGTCCAGTAAGATTGGTTCAGCTCCGTAGCTACTTTGAGGGCGGCTGTAAGTTAGCAGGGGTAACTTGGGATCTGGATTGTTGTCGTCGGTTTTGGTGAGGACGTGAAATGTTGTTTGGGCATAAGCGCCTTCATTCTTAAAGCTTTCATGCCAAGGACGCGAGGCAAAGACGCGCAGGGTATGAGTACCTGGAGACAAGTCTGGCAAAACCAAGGGCTGATTCAGATCGTAAACAGGAATATAAGGTTGATTATCTAGAATTACGTGTAGATGGGGCCCTAGTTGTAATTGTGAATCCTTAAATATTGGTAGATCCTTAACCTGAAAACTGGCTGTGGCTTTGTTGTCTTGGAGAACTTCATCAGCTTGTGGAGTAACAATTGTCACTTGTGGCTGATAAACTTCCAAAATTGTCCCCAGTTCTTGGATAACAGATGGTGGGGAAACTTCCGAAAATTGCTTTGAAATTTGAGAAATCTGTGGAGGGTTTTCTCTATAGTCAGTAGATACTTCCTGGCTACTCACTTTCTCGCCACAACTGGTCAAGCTTAATACCAGCACCAATGTTATTACCCACCTGAAAATCGGGAACCTCTCAGGGAGGAGCTTCTCTAACACCCTTTTCTGCCACGAGTTCATGCGTTGCACCCAGTGATAGTTCTTCGACAATTTACAGATTATTTTGGCTCAACCTGTCCATCTGGAACTATAGCCCAAAAGATGAAATCTGCCTCACATCCCATAATTTTTCTTGTGTATCTCAAGAAATTTTAAAATAAGTCATATTCTGTACAGCTTTTTACTTACAACAATCGAAATATGACACAAATGTTCATGAGCAATAGCAGCCGAAGCTGGAACATCGGCCCATACGGCCAAACTATAAAATTTGCAAATTGTTATTCTTTGTAAATTAAATGAATAATCTATTGACTTTTGGACAAAGGCTTTGAAGTTAAAAGGCAGTTAAGGCAGGAATTCCAGCAATATTTCAGCAAGTTTGAATTATTGTTAAAATATCTCCAACTATCTCCAACAAAGTACAAGTTAAGACTTTATAATTCAACGAGAAACAACAATCCACATAGGTCTTCATCGCGGCTTCAGGAAAATGGAATTTGCGGTAATGGTTAACTTTGTGGTATTCATGATTCCTCATTCCTTATCAAGAGAGGAGGTCGAATGACAATAAGTCCTCCGGAGCGAGAGGAAAAAAAGGCAAGAGTAATCGTCGATAACGATCCAGTTCCAACCTCATTCGAGAGATGGGCGCAACCTGGACACTTTGACAGATCCTTAGCCAGAGGTCCCAAAACCACCACATGGATTTGGAACCTGCATGCACTCGCCCATGATTTTGATACACATACAAGCGATTTAGAAGACATATCCCGCAAGATATTCTCAGCCCACTTCGGCCACTTAGCCGTAATAATGGTTTGGTTGAGCGGGATGATTTTCCACGGCGCGAAGTTTTCTAACTACGAAGCTTGGTTAAGCGACCCGTTGAACGTTAGACCTAGTGCTCAGGTCGTTTGGCCCATTGTGGGACAAGACATTTTAAACGGTGATGTTGGCGGTGGTTTTCACGGTATTCAAATCACCTCTGGTTTGTTCCAAGTATGGCGTGGCTGGGGTATCACAAACTCCTTCCAGCTTTACGTGACTGCGATCGGTGGCTTGGTATTAGCAGGCTTATTATTATTTGCTGGCTGGTTCCATTACCACAAACGCGCTCCCAAACTGGAATGGTTCCAGAATGTGGAGTCAATGCTGAATCACCACTTGCAAATATTGCTAGGTTGTGGTTCCTTGGGATGGGCAGGTCACATAATCCACGTATCCGCACCGACCAACAAGCTTTTGGATGCAGGCGTAGCTCTCAAAGACATACCCTTGCCCCACGAGTTCATCTTGAACAAAGACTTGTTGACCGAGCTGTATCCCAGCTTTGCTGCTGGTTTAGCACCTTTCTTCACCTTGAACTGGGGTCAGTATGCTGACTTCCTGACCTTCAAGGGCGGTCTAAACCCGGTAACAGGCGGCTTGTGGATGACTGACATTGCTCATCACCACTTAGCGATCGCGGTTGTCTTTATCATTGCTGGTCATCAGTACCGTACCAACTGGGGTATTGGTCACAGCATTAAAGAGATCCTAGAAAACCATAAAGGTCCTTTCACCGGTGAAGGTCATAAAGGTCTCTACGAAAACCTGACCACATCTTGGCACGCTCAGTTGGCTACTAACCTGGCCTTCTTGGGTTCGCTGACCATCATCATCGCGCATCACATGTACGCGATGCCCCCCTATCCATATTTGGCAACTGACTATGCTACGCAGTTGTGCATTTTCACCCACCACATGTGGATTGGTGCATTCTGTATAGTCGGCGGTGCGGCTCACGCTGCCATATTCATGGTGCGGGATTATGATCCGGTTGTGAACCAAAACAACTTACTGGATCGGGTGATTCGTCACCGAGATGCGATTATTTCTCACCTCAACTGGGTATGTATTTTCCTCGGCTTCCATAGCTTTGGACTTTACATCCACAACGATACAATGCGTGCCTTGGGGCGTCCCCAAGACATGTTCTCTGATACTGCAATTCAGTTGCAGCCAGTGTTTGCTCAGTGGGTACAAAACATCCACACTCTAGCTCCTGGTGGCACTGCTCCCAATGCGCTAGAACCCGTTAGCTATGCTTTCGGCGGTGGGATTTTGGCTGTAGGCGGTAAAGTAGCAATGATGCCCATTGCTTTGGGTACGGCGGACTTCTTAATCCACCATATTCACGCATTCCAAATACACGTTACTGTCCTAATTCTGCTCAAAGGTGTACTGTTTGCCCGTAGCTCTCGTCTGATTCCAGACAAAGCAAACCTGGGCTTCCGCTTCCCCTGCGATGGTCCTGGTCGTGGCGGTACCTGTCAAGTATCTGGTTGGGATCATGTGTTCCTCGGACTTTTCTGGATGTACAACACAATATCCATCGCAATTTTCCACTTCAGCTGGAAGATGCAATCAGATGTCTGGGGAACGGTGGATTCAGCCGGGAATGTGACTCACATCACTGGTGGTAACTTTACCCAAAGCGCCATTACCATCAATGGTTGGTTGCGAGACTTCTTGTGGGCACAAGCTACACAAGTCATCAATTCCTATGGCAGTGCGCTATCTGCCTATGGTCTACTCTTCTTAGGCGCTCACTTTGTCTGGGCATTCAGCTTGATGTTCCTGTTCAGTGGTCGCGGCTACTGGCAAGAACTGATTGAGTCCATTGTTTGGGCGCATAACAAACTGAAGGTAGCACCAGCAATTCAGCCTCGTGCTCTGAGCATTATTCAGGGTCGGGCTGTAGGGGTAGCTCACTACCTCTTGGGAGGAATTGTCACTACTTGGGCGTTCTTCCATGCACACATCCTTTCAGTAGGGTAGCAATCAGCTTCCTAAAAGTTAGGAATTAGGAGTTAGGAGTTAGGAATGAAGTTAAGAGCTAGGAGTTAGGAGTTAGAAATATAAAATTTAAAACTCATAATTCTCAACTCATAACTCACAACTCCTAACTATCCCAGCTGATACTTGATGGCTAAAGGTCAGAGGATTTATTAAACCTATGGCGACAAAATTTCCAAAATTTAGCCAGGATCTCGCACAGGACCCGACTACTCGTCGGATATGGTATGCGATCGCTACAGGCAACGATTTTGAAACCCATGATGGCATGACGGAAGAAAATCTTTACCAAAAGATTTTCGCAACTCACTTCGGTCACTTGGCAATCATCTTCCTGTGGGCATCCAGCCTCCTGTTCCACGTAGCCTGGCAAGGTAACTTTGAACAGTGGATTAAAGATCCCCTTCACATCCGTCCCATCGCCCACGCGATTTGGGATCCCCACTTTGGGAGACCAGCGATTGAAGCTTTTACCCAAGCTGGCGCTAGTAATCCGGTAAACATTACCTACTCTGGTCTTTACCATTGGTGGTATACCATCGGTATGCGGAATAACAGTGAACTGTACAACGGTTCAGTTTTCTTGCTTTTATTCGCTGCTGTATTACTGTTTGCTGGTTGGCTGCACTTGCAACCCAAGTACCGTCCTAGCTTGGCATGGTTTAAGAGCGCGGAACATCGCCTAAACCACCACTTAGCAGGTTTATTTGGTGTTAGTTCTTTGGCTTGGGCTGGTCACTTAATTCACGTTGCTGTTCCCGAATCTCGCGGTCAGCACGTAGGTTGGGATAACTTCCTATCCACCCCACCCCACCCAGCAGGTTTGGCACCTTTCTTCACCGGTAACTGGGGCGTTTACGCTCAAAACCCTGACACTCCTGGGCATATATTCAGCACATCCCAAGGTGCAGGAACTGCAATTCTGACTTTCTTGGGTGGTTTCCATCCCCAGACAGAATCTTTGTGGCTGACTGACATGGCTCATCACCACTTGGCGATCGCAGTTATCTTCATAGTTGCCGGTCACCAGTATCGGACTAACTTCGGAATTGGTCACAGCATCAAAGAAATGCTGAACTCCAAAGCTGGTTTAGTACCCGGTACCACGAGTGAAGGTCAGTTTAACCTTCCTCACCAAGGGTTGTACGACACCTATAACAATTCGCTGCACTTCCAGTTGGGTATTCACCTAGCTGCTTTGGGAACCATCACCTCTCTGGTGGCACAGCATATGTACGCCATGCCTCCTTATGCATTTATTGCAAAGGACTACACGACTCAGGCAGCGCTGTACACGCACCATCAATACATTGCTGGTTTCTTGATACTTGGTGCTTTTGCTCACGGGGCAATATTCTGGGTACGTGATTACGACCCAGAGCAAAATAAGGGCAACGTCCTTGAACGCGTGTTGAAGCACAAAGAAGCGATTATCTCCCACCTTAGCTGGGTATCCCTTTTCTTAGGCTTCCACACCCTTAGTTTGTACGTACACAACGACGTAGTAGTTGCTTTCGGCACTCCTGAAAAGCAAATCCTGATTGAGCCAGTGTTTGCTCAATTCGTCCAAGCTGCTAACGGTAAAGTACTGTACGGTTTAAACACCTTACTATCTAACCCAGATAGTATTGCCCATACAGCATGGCCCAACTACGCTAACGTTTGGTTGCCAGGCTGGTTAGATGCCATCAATGCTGGTACTAACTCTCTGTTCTTGACAATTGGCCCTGGCGACTTCTTGGTACACCATGCGATCGCTTTGGGTCTGCATACCACCACCTTGATCTTGGTCAAAGGTGCTTTGGATGCCCGTGGTTCTAAGCTGATGCCCGATAAAAAGGACTTTGGCTATGCCTTCCCTTGCGACGGCCCCGGTCGTGGCGGTACTTGCGACATCTCAGCTTGGGATTCCTTCTACCTCGCTACATTCTGGATGCTGAATACCCTTGGTTGGGTTACCTTCTACTGGCATTGGAAGCATCTAGGTGTTTGGCAAGGCAACGTAGCTCAGTTTAATGAGAACTCTACATATCTCATGGGCTGGTTCCGGGATTACCTCTGGGCTAACTCTGCTCAGTTGATTAACGGTTACAACCCGTACGGTGTGAATAACCTGTCTGTCTGGGCTTGGATGTTCCTGTTTGGACACCTAGTTTGGGCAACTGGCTTCATGTTCTTAATCTCCTGGAGAGGTTACTGGCAAGAGTTGATTGAAACCCTTGTTTGGGCACACGAACGCACTCCTCTGGCTAACCTAGTTCGCTGGAAAGACAAGCCCGTGGCTCTGTCCATCGTTCAAGCTCGTGTAGTTGGTCTAGCTCACTTCACTGTTGGCTACATTGTCACTTACGCAGCATTCTTGATTGCTTCTACTGCTGGTAAGTTCGGTTAATTCGACTGCTAGTTTTGTAGATAAGTAATAAAAATCCTCTGCCGCAAGGTAGGGGATTTTTATTACTTAGTCCAAGTAATGACTACACACAACATTTCGTCTTATTTGTTACATTAATAAAATAAGATACGAGCTTTATATAAAAATTATGACTATGCAGCCTGAAAGTACATCATTAGGAGATTTGTTTTGTCGTCGAATTCCTTTTAAGACATTCTAGAACGCTTTGCTTTTCGCTACATTACTATTGTTGGAGCGCACGCCGAAAAAATATCTATAATATATTATGACCACGCAAAGTTGATTAGACAAGCACCGCAAGACTATAAAATTCCTACCTTAAGAAATGAATTAAAAGCAGTACAGGAAAAGTATGCTCCTGATGAAACTTTTGAATCTCTATTAATACAAAAATTAAGCTATCAAGATAATTATTCAAAAAAGATAATTATCAGACACTTTTTAACTACATTAGAGGATCATGCTGAGTGGTACTCTAATGGCGCTAATGGTAAACCAAAACCAAATGAAATAAGTATTTTTGATTTAAGCAAAGTTACGATAGAGCATATATATCCGCACAATGCTAGCAGTGCTTCACTAATGGAAGACCTTGAATTGTTGAAGAATGACATTGGTAATCTGTCTTTTTGGCCTGGACGTAACAATAATAGTGCAGGTAATAAGTCATTTGCTGAAAAGAGAAGTCTTTACGAACAGTCAAATATAACACTCAATCGAGAGCTAGGAAAATTTATGGACTGGGATAAGCAAAACTTCCAACAAAGGAGAAATAAATTACTAAAGATGGCGAAAAATATTTTTACTGTTTAGATATGAGTTATACCAAATCTATGTGAGCCTGCATAGAATAATTCCCTTGTCTGCTGGCATGGAGTTAACGTTTGTTTTATTCTGTGCAACTTCATAGAGAATTGGTATTACCTAGCGTACAATCAGTTATTTAAGTTTTTAGCACGTTGCCCAGACTGATGAAGTCTTAACTTTTGTTGAAGAACAAATAAATCTATAAACGCTTTGAGATGGAAAACCTATCTAACGTTTCCAAACTTTAAAACTTGCATAATGTAAAGCTTGTTATGAAGTTAGTGAACACACGCTCGCCTAAAATTAAACTTAATTACAAGCACTCAAAACTATGACAAACTGGCAAGAACGCATTACTCAAAACCCAAATGTATGTCATGGGAAACCGTGCATTAAAGGAACATGCATTATGGTATCTGTTATTCTTGATAACCTTGCCGAGGGACTGACATTTGAGGAAATTGTTCAAGAGTATCCACTACTGGCTTTAAAAGATATCAGAGCAGCTATTGCTTATGCAGCGCAATTAACCAGAGAAGAGGAATTGCTACTACTGCGATGAGTACAATGACAGTGAAACTTGATGAAAATATGGGACAAACCCACGTCGAGTTCTTGCAGCAAGGTGATTACAATGCTGACCATGTTACTGATGAAGGATTATCTGGTGCTGATGATAAAATTGTTTGGCAGCAAGTTTGTGCTAAGGAACGATTTTTATCACTCTTGATTTAGACTTCTCTGATGTTCGCCGCTTTCCACCGGGTACTCATCCTGGTATTCTATTACTGCGATCGCGTAACCGTAGCCGTCAAACAGTGCTATAAATTTTGTCTCGTCTTGTACAGGAGCAACCTTTAGAAAAGTTGAAAGGTTGTCTTGTTGTGGCAGACGACATACAGACACGAATCCGGCGATCGCAGTGATAGCATGGATACAAAGTTAATATACCCTCTGCGTTACTTTGCGCTTCCTTCTATCTCCCTCTGCGTTAAGAAGAGTTAAAATATATAACTCATAACTCCTAACCCATAGCTACTTAAATTTCTCCATTCACCTGCATTTGATGAACTTGATCCGCTAACTCTTGACGACCTTGATCATCTAGTTTGTCAATTGCTAACATTCCCATGAAAATAACTTCTTTCAGGGTCAAACGTGTCGAATGTGCCTGTTTTTGCACAATCTCTTTAATAATGGGACTCACACCAATCGCTGTACTAGCTCTAGCCACGGAATAAAAGGAAAACATTAATGATTAAGCCTAAATCTTACCACCTCCTATGAAGTTATTTTCTTTAGTTAAAACTTAATTTAAATATGTTTCAACTCATACTTCAATAAGTAAACATTAATTTTAAATTAGGTATGTAGAGAATAACCTTCTAAGTGCAGGGTACTGTTCCACAACTGGATAATTTATATCAAAACCTCAATTATGGCATTAAAGGTAAGAGCCTACTTTTGGATTAAAATAAATTTAACTTTTATTATCCCAGAATAATGGGTATAGTGTCTAACAGTGCTATAAATATCTCTAGAGATATCCCAAACCTTTTTGATTAAGGGTCTACGGGCATAACTTCTAACTGTGCTGTAAATTAAACCAAAATGGTCAGAAACTTCTTTGAGTGTCGATCCTTGTCTGATGCTAGTGATCGAATCTTTAATCTGACTAATTCCATATTTGATAACTGACGCTTTTGCAACGTTTAATTTCATATGAAAAATTAAAAAGCTATCCCCCTTATTCTAGTAAAGTCTTATGCGATCGCCACAATTGACTGACATTTTTAAATCTAATAGAACTTATGCGAAAATCGCCCAAAAGCTTAATTTGTCGAACCGCCTTCGCGTAGCGTCTCGTAGAGAAGACGCGAACGCGTAGCGTCTCGTTAGAGAAGAACGCCAACTCTTGGAGAGGCTCCGCCAACGCGCAGCGTCTCGCAGAGAAGAATTCATAGAGTGTGCGAAAGTCCTATCTAAAATTGAATGGTTATTTTTATATGAGCAACGGCAAAAGCCAAAACTTTTGTCCTGAGATACTCAAAAATAACCTGCTAATTGCTGAGTTCCTACTTACACACTTGCAATATTTGTGACATCTGAGTTATAAAAAATAGTCGGTTTGTGAAAATAGGGTTTTCAGTACAACTATCTTCACAAATCAAATTTGTATACCACTGGAAAAACTGTAATTTAAAGAGATTGTGAATTGTCAAATATAATCTCGTTAACACGCTTTACAGAACTATACAGTTTAAATAAGAATAATAACTTAACCGAAGTAAAATTTTCCTGAATACAGGCAACTAATGCTGTGAGATGGAAAAGCAGTGAGTAGAGGAGAGACAAAGCGATGAGGGACCCTTATCTGTTGGCAGCAAGCTTGTTAACAGTATTAGCAATACCAGCATTGGCTCTTCCACATTTGTCGATTGTCCTGCCAAAAAATTCTAGATCCCTGTGGGATTTCAAACAGGGTTCTCAGGCAATAGTCAGTACAAAAATTATCAATAGCGTTGATATCACCTTACCAGAACTCAGCGGCCATGCGTTCCAACCCCTAAAAAGTTTGCAGCCAACAGCAGGTGAGAAAAACATTCAGAGTTTGGCAGAAGTCAGTAGTCAGGGATTACCAGCCCCAACAGAGTCATCACTCAGCCCCAGCGCCCAACCATCTGGTCTTTCGCTGACATCTGGGAATCAACTTTACTACCAAAGATTAGCAGCTTTGAAAACAGGTCAGATTTATACGCGTGTAGATAGTGATAATTTGCAATCATTGTGGGAGTCGATCAAGAAACGTCAATTAACTTATGATGACTGGAAAAGTCTATTAGCTTTAGAAGCGAGAGCGATCGCTCAAGGTCAAGGTGCAAATCATCTAAGTATCTTAGTTGGTGATTCTTTGAGCATGTGGTTTCCTAGAGAAAAACTGCCTGCTGGGAAATTGTGGCTGAATCAAGGGATTTCTGGAGATACTTCCAGTGGCGTTTTAAAAAGATTGGGGGCATTTTCGGCAACGCGGCCAGATGTGATTTATGTCATGGCTGGGATTAACGACTTACGCAAAGGCGCTAGTGATGACACCATTTTGCGTAACTATCGCCGGATTATCCGTCGCTTACGGCAGACTCACCCAAAAGCTCAAATCATTGTCCAATCAATTTTGCCTACTCGCCTAGCAAAACTTTCCAATAGCCGCATTCGTCACATCAACACACAACTAACCCAGATTGCCAAACAAGAAGGCGCTAATTATCTAAATATTTATAGCTGGTTTACGGATATGGAAGGCAATTTGCGCCCAGAGTTGACCACAGATGGGTTGCACCTGTCTCAAGAGGGTTATGATGTGTGGCGATCGGCACTACAGCAGATAGAATATAAGCTAACTCAGCGTGGAAATTGAGCGATCGCTTTGCCGACACTTGGAGCGATGTCTACGACGGGCTGTTCGGTGCCGCAATTTTTAGATTTATGGAAGTTACTGATAACGATGCGATCACCATCCGTTCTCTAATTGAACAGCAATTAGCAGCCTTTCAACAGGATGATGCCCAAGGCGCTTTTGCTTTCGCTAGTCCGGCAATTCAGGCGCAATTTGGAACCCCAGAATATTTTATCCAGATGGTAAAGATAAGCTACCCAGCAGTATACCGTCCTCGTTCAGTCTTTTTTGAGAAAATAACAACCATCCAGGGAAACATAACTCAGCCAGTGCTACTACTAGCTCCTGATGGAGTTCCCTTGAAGGCTTTATATTTTATGGAAAAACAGCCAGATAATAGCTGGAGGATTAATGGTTGCTTTCTAGTTTCCGTAGAAAGTAAAGAAGTATAAATTATATCTTCATACAACCAAAATATTATAATTTAACACTCAAGGCTTCCCGATTCAAAACCTGATTTAACTTACCGCTACGATAACCTTCTAAATCCAGCGTTACGTAAAGAAATCCGAAATCCTGAAATGCAGAAACTACTTTCTGTAAATCCGTAGTTAACACAAACTCTTTAATTTGTTCTGATGCCAATTCAATGCGTGCTGTATCTCCTTCAGATCGCACGCGCAAATTCTGCCAACCTAGCTTTCTTAAGAAAATTTCTCCTCTACCAACTCGTTGTAATTTAGCGACAGTAATCTCTTCACCGTAAGGAAAGCGGGAACTGAGACAAGGTTGAGCGGGTTTATCCCACCAAGGTAAACCGAGTTGTTGCGAAAGTTGTCTAACTTCAACTTTGGTGACACCCACTTCTGCTAAAGGCGATCGCGCACCTCTTTCTTTCGCCGCCTGAATTCCTGGGCGATAATCATGCAAATCATCAGCATTCACCCCATCCACTACGTAGGGATAACCCAACTGTAAAGCTAAAGGTTTGAGAGTGTCGTGTAATTCACTTTTGCAAAAATAACAACGGTTAACCGGGTTAGAGGTGTAATTGGGATTTTCCATCTCGTGAGTCTGGACGATTTTATGAGGAATCCCAATAGTTGCAGCTTGAATTTTGGCGTCTTCCAACTCTTCTGGCAATAGCGAAGGAGAAACAGCCGTGACAGCCAAAGCGCGATCGCCCAACGCATCATAAGCAATTTTGGCAACCAAAGTACTATCAACGCCCCCAGAGTAGGCAATCAACGCCTGCTCCATTTCTTGAAATAAAGCTCTTAATTGCTCAAATTTTTCTGTCAGCATCATTTCCCAATCCTGCCAAAACCCTATAGCACCCAACAAATACCATTGTAGTCATTTCCCTGTGCTCCCCTACTCCCCTGTTTCCCCTGTTATTGATGGTTTGCTATACTTGGCTACCAGACTGGCTAAAAGTGGTAAATCAATCGGTTTAGAAATATAGTCATCTGCTCCAGATGCTAAACAAGTTTCGCGATCACCTTTCATCGCCATTGCTGTTTGAACAATTACCGGAATCGTCCGATATTGCCGATTTTCTCGCAGTTGTTGCACCAAGTTAAGACCATTTCCATCTGCCAGATAAACATCCATTAAAATCACTGCTGGATCTAACTGTGTTAGAGCTTCCCACATCTCACTAGCATTCTTGGCCCAAGTCACCTGATATCCCAATTTACGTAGAGAAATTTGCATCAAATCAGCGTTAGGTAAGTCATTTTCTACCAGCAAAATGTCTACAGAGGAACTAGGGGTGAAAGGCAGAGGAGATGAGGAGTATTTTGCTTCCCCTGCTTCCCCTGCTTCCTCTGCTCTCCCTGCTTCCTCTGCTCCCTCATCTCCTCCGACTCCCGCCTCTTGGTCAAAGGGAAGCACAAGGGTAAAACGGGAGCCGCGATCTACTTCAGATTCCACTTTCACGGAACCACCGTGAATTTCAGCAAGTTTGTGAGTCACTGCTAAACCCAAACCAGTACCTTCAACACCATCAGCTACGGTGTTGGCAATTTGGAAATAAGGTTGAAACAGTTGTGCTTGGTCTTCTTGGGAAATGCCGATGCCAGTATCCCAAACTGTAAAATGCACAAATGCGCCTTTCGGGACAACCTGTAAGCCAACACTTCCTTTGCTAGTAAACTTTAGAGCGTTAAAGAGTAAATTCAACAGCATTTGCTTGAGTCGTAAGGAATCGGCTACTAAGGTTGTAATATCGGGTTCAAGTTCTAGGCACAGTTTTAAACCCTTATTAGCAGCTTTCTCTTTCACCAGTGCGAAAACATTGCTACACAGCAGTGGCACATCTACTCTTTCCCACTGCACTTCTAGCTGATTTGCTTCAATTTTAGAGAGATCCAAAATATCATTAATCAGAGCTAGCAAGTGCTTGCCGCTAGACTGAATAATATTTAAATACTCTTGCTGGCGTTCTCTAGTTGGTTCGTACCCTTGGGCTAAGAGCAGGCGGGTAAACCCAAGAATTGGACTAAGCGGTGTGCGAATTTCGTGGCTGGTGTTTGCCAAAAACTGATTTTTGAGTTGATTGGTGCGCTCCAATTCTTGATTAGAGTTACTTAACTGTTGATACCGTTGCTGCCAAGATAGAATGTGTCTAAGTTGTACCAAGGCTGTAGTACAATGCTTGGCAGACCTTGCCATCAATTGTGATCTGAGTTGAGCAAGTGATTCTATGAGCGAATCACGAGCAGAGTTTAGGGGGGCTGCGGCGATAATTAGCCAGCCCATGACGTTACCAGAATCATCAGCTAACCGCCAACCGCTCGGTGGTTGTTGATTTTCAAGCTGCTGCAAATCTTCGAGTTCTATGACCTCTTGCAATCTCAACAGCAGCTTTTTTTCTGCTGTCAGCAATTCTAGAAATAAAGGTTGTGAGTTTGGGGATAGAGAACAAGAAACATAGCAAACTGTGGCAACAGTTTCTTGTGGTTCAAACAAAGCGATGCCTACGGCACAATCTGTAAGCGCCAAATTACTGCTGTGAACAGCACTGTTAATCTCGTTTACTACAGTTTGGAGAATTTCTGCTTCTGCGGCTCCTGCCTGTGGGACAGTGTTACAAGCAGAAAGCAGGCAATCATTAAGGCGACTTTGCAACTGGTTCAAGCTGCTCTCCAGCCACAACTTGGCGCGAAGTTGCTCAATTGTTGTCAAAGGTTTTGCCCTTGCATCTATCTGTGAGTTTTGGTCTGGTAAGCTTGAGTACTGCTGCATGGTCAACTAGACCGCTGAACAAGTTTAGATTCGCATAAAAATCCGAAAAGGATTCTATGTATATTAACTGACAATTCTTTTTTATTTATAAACCATAACCTATGTTGTTATAAACCATAACTTATGATGTCGAATTTAGCAGCTATTCCAAAAAAATTATTATATGAACCATTGACCTAAAATTTTTAAAGTAACTTAAGGCTTATGGATACACAATTCGCCCAACTAATCGTTAATGGGATTGCGGTGGGGAGCATTATTGCTCTAGCGGCAGTCGGACTCACTCTTACCTACGGAATTTTACGGTTATCTAACTTTGCTCATGGTGATTTTCTAACTCTAGGAGCTTATCTGACCTGGCTAATAAACACTATTGGAGTCAATATTTGGCTGTCGATGATCCTGGCGGCGGCGGGAACAGTAGCAGCAATGCTGTTATCAGAAAAGTTACTGTGGTCAAAGATGCGCTCTATCCGTGCTACTTCCACTACGCTGATTATTATTTCTATCGGACTTGCCTTATTTCTTCGCAACGGCATTATTTTTATCTGGGGTGGCAAGAACCAAAATTATAATTTACCTATTACGCCAGCTTTAGACATCTTTGGCTTAAAAGTGCCGCAAAATCAATTATTAGTATTGGGGTTGGCGGTGTTAACAATTTTGGCGCTGCATTACCTGCTGCAAAATACCAAAATTGGTAAGGCGATGCGAGCAGTTGCTGACGATCTGGACTTAGCCAGGGTTTCAGGTATCAATGTTGACCGAGTTATTTTATGGACTTGGGTAATTGCTGGCAGTATTACGTCATTGGGCGGCAGTATGTATGGGTTAATTACAGCCGTGCGCCCGAATATGGGATGGTTTTTAATTTTACCTTTATTTGCCTCAGTAATTCTTGGTGGGATTGGCAACCCTTACGGTGCGATCGCAGCAGCTTTTATTATTGGCATCGTCCAAGAAGTCAGCACTCCTTGGCTGGGTTCACAGTATAAACAGGGTGTAGCACTGTTAATCATGATTTTGGTGCTGCTCATTCGTCCCAAAGGTTTATTCAAAGGAACGATTTGAGCAGCACCACTCCACTTCTAACTACTTACTGAATAATGTGGAAATAGTAGGCTGCTACCAGGAAATTGATAGCTAACAAGAACAGTGCCCAGCCTGTGCGAAAGGCGTAGGGAGGTTTAGCTCCACTGTCGGCAACTGGTAAATCTTTGCTTTTAGAAGTCATAATGCGATTCTCCTAATGTCAGGACTTTTTAAGAAATACCAAACTGGTGTACCAAATATCCAAATTCTTCAAGAATATTTGTGTGAAGTTGGGAATTGGAGAGTGGGGAATGGGGAACTCGGGGCCCCCACGGAGTGGGGATTAGG
>NZ_CAXTNP010000147.1:0-19730 GCF_964245575.1 uncultured Nostoc sp.
CATGAGTTTGTTCATGAAAACCATGAGTTTGTTCATGAAAACCATAAGTTTGTTCATGAAAACCATGAGTTTGTTCATGAAAAGGGTATCATTCAATACGGTTCGGTTAGCTTGTTTACCCTGCAAAGACAATACTGCGTAGGTTTTGAAGATTTGTAGGTTGGGTTGAACGGAGTGAAACCCAACAAAGCCCTGAAAATGTTGGGTTTCGTTCCTCAACCCAACCTACCCTAGAGTGCTTTTTTAGGCAAAACCTACGCAGAGAAAGAAAATGTTGGGTTTCGTTCCTCAACCCAACCTACCTAGAGTGCTTTTTTAGGCAAAACCTACACAGAGAAAGAAAATGTTGGGTTTCGTTCCTCAACCCAACCTACCTAGAGTGCTTTTTTAGGCAAAACCTACGCAGTATTGCAGCTGAACTATCTCCACGATATCCAGTTTTCGGAACTCTAATGGCTCCTTTTTTATTAAAGTTATGAGCCTTGCGTAGATACTTTAATGGGTCAATTCCTTTTCTATTAGCATGATCTAAGATACTCTGGGCAACACTGGTATAGGTAGCAGCATCCCACTCACTTATGTACTTTTGAATCTCTGCCACCTCTGCTGAGGTATAGCTTTCTAATAACTGTATCAAAAACTGGTCAGAGATAGGTTCTTCCGGCATATATCCAATTTAAAAATAAAAATACCCCTCCTTACAAGTGAGGAAGGGTGGTTTTGCTTTATGCCAAAACAGGGTAAGAGTTATTATTAACTAAACTGTTCAATTATTCCGCCACCTAACACTTTTTCCCCGTCGTACCACACCGCCGCTTGTCCGGGAGTAATGCTGATTTGGGGTTTATCAAACACCAAACGCACACGGGAGTTTTCCAAAGGAATCACTGTAACTGGTGTAGGCGTTGAACGATAGCGAATTTGCACTTCGGCATGAATTGGGGTGGATGGTTCAGCAATAGAAACCCAGTTTACCCGATTTACAGTGCATTCTGGTTGAGTTACCTTAGTGCGATCGCCTACTACTACCTTATTATTTTCCGCATCTAATTCAATCACATACAACGGTTCAGCAGCAGCAATTCCCAAGCCTTTGCGCTGGCCAATGGTGTAGTGATGGACACCATCATGCTGTCCCAAAACTTTGCCTGTAGCATCGACAATATCGCCTGTTTTGGGAGCTAAATATTTATCCAAAAATGCCCGCATGGAACCGTTACTTTCCACTAAGCATAAGTCTTGACTTTCTGGCTTATCAGCAGTTTTCAGTCCGTATTCAGTCGCAATCCGGCGCGTGTCAGTTTTTTCGAGTTCGCCTAGAGGAAATATAGTTGCTGCAAGTAAATCTTGAGACAAATCATAGAGAAAGTATGACTGGTCTTTGTTGCGATCAACAGCCCTTAATAATTGGTAACGTCCAGTTGCTTCGTCATAGCTAATTCGGGCATAATGACCAGTGGCAATGCGATCGCATCCCAATTCTTCACGAGCATATTGCACCATTGGCCCAAACTTCACCGTTTTATTGCACTGAGAGCAAGGCAAAGGCGTGATTCCAGCACTGTAACCAGTCACCAGGTAATCGACAATATGCGTCTGAAAGAGATCCCGAATATCGACAATCTGATGGGGAACGCCCAGTTGTTCACAGAGATCAGCCGCGTCGATCATACCTTCAGAGCAACATTGACCTTTGCCTTTCATTAGCCAAAGAGTCAAACCAATCACTTCATAGCCCTGATGATGCAGGATAGCTGCGGCGGTGGAACTGTCAACACCACCAGAAAGACCAACGACGACTTTTTTCATACAAAGCACGACACGATAGCTGCGTGGTTGTCCAATTGTAGCACACACTCTTTCAAAGCCTTGCTACCAAAGCACTTCAGTTTATGAAGAAGCAAATAGAGATTGTTCTTCACTGCGTCATCATCAAAGAAAACTGGGAAGCCATTCTTCTTCTCTCCCCCTACTCCCCCATCACCCTTATCTAAGATTAATTACAGATGTATTTTTTGCCACGCAGATGAGCTAATTTTACGTTAACGCTATATAGCTACAACGGTGAACTAATTAGTTCCTGATGGAAATTGCCTAAAAATACTTTGACTACTTTCTAAACTACTATGTCGAGAGGATTACCAAATCAATTTATCCCATTTCAGATGCTGCGCCGAAGTTCTGAGGGTTGGAAGCCCACTATAAAACTTCTCCCTTTGTTAATGGGAGGATGGTTACTGCTGATTCCCAACAACAACATGGTACTGGCTCAAGAAGCAGGTGAAACTTTACCGCCAACGCCAATTCCCTTTGATCAACAGCCATCACCGCAGTTACAACCAATCCAAACAGTACAGGACAATCAATCTGAGCAGGACTTTCAGCCTTCCCAACCATTACAAAACAATCAGATTGAGCAGAATTTTCAGCCCTCCCAACCATTACAGAACAATCAAATTGAGCCGAACTTTCAGCCCCCTCAACCTGCACAGTTTAGTCAATATAACCAGAACTTTGAGCGCTACTTAGTTTACGTAGATGGTAGTGATTTCCAGACGTTACAAGCAATCCGTCAGATTGAACCCAGTGCTTACATTCGAGAATATCAAGGCCGGAGTATAATTCAATCAGGTGTTTTTAACAGAGTATCTAACGCCCAACAACGGGTAAATGAGTTACAGTCACGAGGCATATATAACGCCCGGATTCTCAGCTTCACTAACGGACAGGAAATAGATCAAGGTAATGGAAACTTGGGAGGCGATCGCAATAATATAAATCCTCCCAAGCAATCCTCTAGATATTATGTCGTGATTCCGACCACTCAAGAACAGTTACCTGCGATCGCAGAACAAATTAGACAGAATCTAGGCCGATTTAGCCAAGGTTTAGGACGATCTGGCGGAGTCCTCGAAAGGACGCAACCACGAGGGCCACATGTAGCAGTCGGGCCTTTCTCCGATCGATTCCAAGCTGGGGAATGGAATAAATATCTGCGAAATATAGGATACGGTAATGCTAGGGTTTATTACGGCAAATGAATAAGTTAGGAGCCATTCTAATTTTAGATTTGGAATTTTAGATTTGGGATTGAAGGATAAATCTCATATTCCAAATTCCTTTTCCAGAGCAACTACATAAAGCTATGGGGTTAATCTAAAATCTAAAATCCAAAATTGAATCACTCCCACTTTCTCTATTCTTAACGTAGGGATTCAATAATTACTGCTGTTGTAATTAAACACAACAGGATGATTCCCAGTGGAAGCAAAAACTGTTGTAAAAGGTACAGCAGTATGGGTATAATTTGTAAGATACCTAAACCACTGGATAGAACATAGGCGATCGCAATGCCAAATAGCATCAACAAGAAATATTTCAAGGATTTAGAGGCAAAGCGAAATAGAAGCGTATCTTGATTTGAGTTCATAATTTTACTCACGAAAGTAGCTGATTTTTTAGCAGTGAATATTCTTCTTGATTTACCATTTCCCATTTAAAAAAGAAGGCTATGGGAAATAGTGGTCAGCCTGAAGATTAGTTTTACACGTGGATGTTCACCTGATTGGGTGAATTATTTAAAGACTTTTGTTGCCTTTGTGGATTGTTTTGCTTTTCATAATTAACTAATAGTTGGAACGAAATAAACAAGCTCAACAACAGTAGCAAAAATGAGCCAAAACCAGAGGAATACTTATTTATTTCTCGCTCAACACCACATTTGAGACAAACATATCTATTGGGATTACGTGTATCTTGAGCAAAGGGGCACTGATTTTGATTGCAATCATGATGACAATCTTTGTCTAACATCATTGAACCTCCTGTAGGATAATGACTTACATACTGAGTTGTAAATATGCTCTACAGAATCTAGTTAGTTAATACCCACTGCCTGTTTAGTAGACACCACTTTCATGAGTCAAGAAAAGAGGAAAAGGGGCAGGGAGCAGTTCTTGTTGGGGAGAGAACCCGATACTTCGGCTACGCAGTTCGACTGCGCTCACCGTAAACTCAGTAACCATAAATAAATTTAGTTGCTCTAAAACCCTTTTTGCAGGGGAAATCCTAAATCCTTCCCCTTGCTCCCTGCTCCCTTGCCCGTTCGGTGATTAATATCGGACAGTAACAAGTAATACCTGTGATTTACTAAGCTTGCAGTAGTAGCGCTCTCTAAATCTCTCCTCAACCACCTTTTATTGGCGCTTAACTTAACTTTGCCTGTATTAATTACAAGAGTAATACAGTTCAGAATGCTTTGCAGTAGGATAAAGTAAATTCCCTACCGAGTAGGAAAAAGTATTTTGTAGTATGGCGGGTAGGAAGAAGTAGTAAAAATATCGTTATAATGAATTACAAATGATACATCAAGTTAGCAAATGGGTGTAGAAGAAGCCTTAGAGTTTGTAGATAACTTGGTTTTTCTCAAGACGGGAGAACATTTAGATAAAACTCAAAGGATTATCTTGAGTCATTTGTGGGAGGATGAAAAGCGGACTTACCAGCACATCGCCAACAGCCTTCGTTATACAGAAGCGCATTTAAAAGCAGTTGGTGCAGAACTTTGGCATCTACTATCAAAAGTGCTAGGAGAGAAAGTCTCAAAATCAACCTTCCAAGGAGTGGTTCAGAGGTTTAGAGCAACTCAACAGTCGCAAAAAATCCCCGATATCCCCAATTTAGTGGGCAATGACGCTAAACCCGAAGATTTAGATTCTAGCTTTGTAGGACGCGATCGCCAAATAGCCGAACTCCACACCTTAGTCAGTCGGGGAGAAAAAGTCATCCTCATCCAGGGTGAAGGTGGTGTTGGCAAAACCAGATTAGCACGCAAATATTTTAAAAGTCAAAAATTTAATTTTGTCCTAGAACTGTGGATGGCCACAGAAATCCAAAACCTTACTCCTGTAGAGAGTGTGGTTGAAGAATGGCTACGGCGATACTTTAACGAAGAACCGGGAGGAGACTTTGGTATCAGCTTAGAACGACTACGGCGCAAACTCCGAGAACAAACTTCTAAAATTGGGGTATTTATCGATAATCTAGAAACTGCTCTCGATAAAAATGGCAAGTTTCTAGAATATCGTCGCCCTTATGTTGAGTTATTGAGAGTATTAGCAGATTCGGATGTGCATTCAGTTACTTTAGTAACAAGTCGTGAGCGTTTGCGCGAGTCTAGTGTAGAGGTTAATCTCTATCCACTCGAAGGTTTAGATGATGAAGCATGGCGAGAGTTTTTTAGCAGTTGCCACATCAATTGTGATTGTACCATTCTCAGTGAAATGTGCAGAGCTTATGGAGGTAACGCCAAAGCCATGCAAATTCTCCGAGGAGCGATATTGACAGATTTTTATGGTGACATACACGCCTATTGGCAGGAAAACTGTACAGATTTATTAATAGAAAGAGAATTAAAAGATTTAGTCGCCAGTCAATTTAACCGTCTCCAAGAAAATGATTTAGAAGCCTATCGCCTCCTGTGTTGTTTAGGATGCTATCGTTATCAAGATATTCCTTCATTACCTATTGAAGGAGTTTTATGTTTGCTTTGGGATGTACCAGAACCAAAACGTAGAGGTGTAATTAAAGCTCTGCAAGATTTGTCTTTAATAGAAGCGAAAAAAGGACAATATTGGCTGCATCCGGTAATTCGTGATGAAGCGATTAGTAGATTAAGATTAGTCAGTGAAGAATGGGAATTAGTAAACCGAAAAGCCGCAGAATCTTGGACGCAACGAGTTACAGGTATCAAAAATATTACAGATGCTTTAACTGCTTTAGAAGCTTATTATCACTATGTTGAAATTAGTGATTTTGAGCAAGCTGGTGATGTAATTTTACAAGGACGAGGTAAACAGTGGAGTATAGGTTTGCCTTTGGGTTGCTCGTTTTACCAACTGGGACTGCTCCAGAAAAACTTCTCTGTAATTAAACGGATAATAGACTACATAAAATCGCAAGAAAGATTGATTAAACTTTACAATATACTAGGCTATACATATCGAATTATCGGGTGTATTAGAGAAGCCATAGAATGCTATGAGAAATCAGAAGAAGTATTAGGTAAATTAGATGTAAAGCAAACAAAAATATCTATTTTGTTCAATACAGGGCTTTGTAAACTTGAATTATGGGAAATAGAAGCAGCTGAAGATTATTTCAATTCTGTTTGTAGCCTTGCTGAACAAAATAGCAACCTTGATGATTATATGACTTATGCTCAATGCTGTCTAGCTTTGATAAAATCACGCTCTGGTAGCAGAGAAGATGCCTTTGATCTTGCTGAAGTTGCTTTTTCTGCCATGTCATTATCAACTAGAGTAACTTTGTGGGGAATAGGGCATAGTTTAGTAACTCTCTGCTTGACTTATAAAAATTTAGGTAATCTGAAAAAATCCTTTGAGTTGTGCCATCAAGCTATATTTCATGCTGAAGAAAACAACTTTACCCAGATTAAGGCTAAAGCTATAAGTTGTCTGGGTGAACTTTTTCGAGAACAGGGAGAATTTGCCAGAGCAATTTTTCATCATTCAGAAGCAATAGAAACTCTTGATAAAATTGGTGCTAAATCAGACTTAGCTGAGGCCTATTATCAGTTAGCATTGACTCAAAAAAAAATGGATGAAATTGCTCAAAGTAGGAAAAGTTTTGTGCAAGCAATTGCACTTTTTAACGAAATGCAAGCACCCAAGCAAGTTGAGAAAGTACAAACAGCAATGGAGTGCTTTGGAAAATAAGCAATAATATTCAACTTTATACAGCAGAACATAGGAAGTCTTGGAGTAACAGGTTTGGCGATGACTGGGGAATTCATGGGGCGATCGCACCTGGATATCTCTGTTGTCTCCATAATATAGATACAAGGCGTTTAATAATTAGAGGTTTTATGTCCCTAACGCTTGAAGACTTGGAACAAATGCAGCAACAGTATCCTGACTTTCGCATGGAACTAGTCAAGGGTAATATTATTGTTATGAGTCCATCAGGATACGAATCAGATGAGGTCGCAGCTGCCATGATTGCCGAGTTACGTAACTGGGTCAAACCGCGCAAACTCGGACGAATAGCAGCTTCTAGCGCTGGTTTCATATTACCAAATTCAGATTTGCGCGCACCGGACGCCTCATTTGTTTTAGCCGAACGCTTGCGTCGTAGTCCGAAGTCTTTTGCTCAATTGGCTCCCGATTTGACTGTAGAGGTGAAGTCCCCTAGCGATAATTTAGAGGATATCAGAGCCAAGATTCAAGAATTTCTGAGTTTGGGAACTAAGGTAGGAATTTTGCTCAATCCAGATGAACGGATTGTTGAAGTCTACAACTTTGGACAAGAGGCAATAATACTTCGTGATGGCGATATTTTAACAGTTCCCGAACTACTCCCAGGATGGGAAGTACCAATTGCAGATTTGTGGCCTCCAGAATTTGACTAGGATAGTGGTAAAAGATCCTACACAGGTAGATGGATGGAACTAGTACCGCAAGGCAGAAGTCAAAAGTTAACACTGAGCGAAGTCGAAGGGTCAAAAGTCAAAAAGCTTGTGTTGTCAGCTTTTCCCTGATTGTGAATGGTATCTCTATTTACGCCGTGCTGTACTAGAAGTTTATAGGTTGCTATATAATCCTTTAACCTTCAGGAGTTTAAAAACTACCGAATAGGGACGTGTTTTGGAATTGAAGAGCTTCTGATCGTCTTCTGCAAGATGATATCGCTCTGGGGTAATTCTTGGTTCTTCAAATTCGTCCACAGAAAATCCTGCTGCCTTGAAAGCTTTCCAGTAATCGGAAAGAGGACGGTGAAACCAGATAAATGGTGTTGTAAAATGCTTCCAAGGTTGGTCGTTGCGTTGTGTCCTTTCAAAGTAAGAAGAAGCCCAACCATAAAAAACTGTCCCATCCTCACTTACACTTGTCGAGTTGCCTTGAGGAAAGCAAGGATGTGAGAACACAAGGATTGCAATACCACTAGGCTTGAGAACACGATTGAATGCCCTTATTGCTCCTTCGAGATTAAGCAAATCCATAAGAACATAATTCGAGATGATCATATCAAATTGCTCATCTGGAAGCAACTTGAGTTCAGTGCATGAATCCAAATGAAAATCTATATCTAGATTATTTTGGCTAGCTCTGAATTGGGCAATTTCTATCATCTGAGGTGAAAAATCTATACCAGTTACACTCGCCCCTTTCAGGCAAAGCTGGCGTGCTAGATATCCTGTACCACAACCAGCATCAAGGACAGACAATCCTGTAACATTACCAGCGAAACTCCATAGTACTGGATCTGAGTTCAGAATTCGATTGCTGTCGCCATCGTCGCCAACTTGAATATCCCAGTCTCTAGCTCTATTATCCCAGAGTTCAAGTATTTCTTTATCGTCAAAGTTTGCCATTATTTCTTCAGTCATATCTTCCTCCTGAAAACAATAACTTAATTATTTTTATATAGGGATCTGCTAAAATTTTGCTGCATTTAATACCTAGCTGAATTGGCAGAGGAAACTCCAAGAGCAAAATTTTACAATATAGTGATCGCTAATCCGAGAAAAAAGATAAAACTATCAAAATTTGGCAACTGCCATAGTGATTTAGTCCCCGATCAACTAAGGGACGGTAGAATATACCTAATTTTCGTAGCTTCAAAAGCCAAACTATGACGATGCATTCCACACTCCAACGTGCATTTACTAACCGCCGCGTTCTAAAAGTGATTAGCGGCTTGAATAACTTCGACGCCGCTAGCGTCGCTGCTACTGTCAAAGCTGCTGAATTTGGCGGTGCTACTTTTGTCGATATTGCCGCCAACCCAGCTTTGGTGCAGTTAGCTAAAAGTTTGACAAAATTACAAATTTGTGTATCAGCAGTAGAACCAGAGAAATTTGTGCAAGCTGTGGCAGCTGGTGCTGATTTAATTGAAATCGGGAATTTCGATTCCTTCTATGCTCAAGGACGCCGCTTTGAGGCTCCAGAAGTGCTAGCACTGACTCAGCAAACCCGCGCTCTCTTCCCTGAAATCACTTTATCTGTTACCGTTCCCCACATTTTAGAACTAGATCAACAGGTACAGTTAGCAGAAGAACTGGTGAAAGCTGGAGCAGATATTATCCAAACCGAAGGCGGTACTAGCAGTAACCCAGTTCACCCTGGAACACTAGGATTAATTGAAAAAGCTGCTCCCACCTTGGCAGCAGCTTTTGAGATTTCCCGTGTAGTGTCAGTACCAGTATTGTGTGCTTCCGGCATTTCTAACGTTACCGCACCATTAGCGATCGCTGCTGGTGCTGCTGGTGTTGGTGTTGGTTCTGCCATCAACCAACTCAATAGCGAAGTGGCAATGATTGCTGCTGTGCGTGGCTTAGTAGAAGCCTTAGCAACTGCTAGCAACCGCGCGATCGCTTAGTTTTTAATGGGGAGTGGGGAGTGGGGAGTGGTGAATAATTAAAATTCCCTCTTCCCTATTCAGTACAGACGCGATTAATCGCGTCTCTCCCTACTCCCCTCATCCCAAACAATCCTTTAACGCATAAACCACCCGGTCTTGCTGTTGTTGTGTCAGTTCTGGATACATAGGCAAAGATATGACTTCATGGCAAGCTTGCTCTGCTATTGGTAAGTCCCCAATTTGATAGCCCAGACTTTGATAAACTGGTTGCAAATGTAAAGGGTGGGGATAGTAAATCATTGAACTCACGCCCTGTTCTTGCAATTGACTACGCACCCAATCTCGATATTTGGCGCTAGAACCATTTCGCCCTTCGCCGGATATGCGAATAGTGTATTGATTCCATACCCCAATACCCTCAGGTAATTCTTGGGGTGGGACAATCCCCGGAACTTGACTAAGGAACTGATAGTAATAGTTGGCGATATCTCGTCGGCGATCGTTCCAAATATCTAAATAACGTAGCTTAATCTGCAAAATAGCTGCTTGGAGAGCATCCAAGCGGCTATTTACACCGATTGTTTCATGTAAATATCGAATTTTACTGCCATGATCTCGTAGTATTCGCACTTTAGTGGCGATCGCAGGGTCATTAGTCGTTATTGCCCCGCCATCGCCGCAACCACCAAGATTTTTGGTAGGGTAGAAACTAAAGCAACCAATATGTCCAATGCTTCCTACTTTTTGATTAGCCCACATTGCCCCTGTAGACTGAGCGCAATCTTCAATTATTGACAAATTGTGAGACTGAGCGATCGCCATCAATGATGTCATATCCACAGGTTGTCCAAATAGGTGAACCGGGATAATCGCTTTAGTTTTGGATGTAATCGCCGCCGCTACTTGCTCCACATCCAAATTAAACGTAGTAGCGTCAATATCAACGAAAACAGGCTTTGCACCCACGGCGCTAATTACTTCAGACGTAGCAATAAAGGTGAAAGGCGTTGTAATCACTTCATCGCCTGCACCAATTTCCAAGACTCGTAACGCTAAGTAGAGCGCATCAGTACCAGAATTACAAGCCACACATTGACTAACAGTATTATAAGCAGCAAACTGTTGCTCAAAGCCTTCGACTAAGGGGCCGCCGATATAGCGACCAGAAGCCAGAACCTCTAAGACAGCTGTACTTACTTCTGCTTCGATGGTGGTGTATTGCTGCTTGATATCAAAGGCAGGGATAGGATTTACACTTTGGATCATGAGTTCTTATTTTATTGGGAGATACAAAGGATGCACTTCGAGAGTCAATTTTTGCTGATTGAATTGTTAATCAAAAAGGAGCTACTAAAAGACTATCGCCCAAGATACGCATCTATTAGGGTTTTTATTTAAACTGTGGCGTCAGAAACTACCGCACATTTAATTTACAGATAGTAAGCATACTACGTGTTTGCCATGTTAAGGTTGTACCATTTTTGAATTTTGAATTGATAAAGTGATATATATCAACCAAGATCCAACACATCGGATCAAAGTTCCTCTTGTCTGGGCTGCTTTGAGAAGAAAATACCAGGAGATAAAGAACCTATGCAAGAGTTGATCAAGCTGGATTTCGTGGATTTAGCTATTGCCGTAGGATTGATGGCGATCGCCATTGGTTTATCTGCCTGGGAAAAATTAGGACTAGAGTTAAATTTAGCCCTTGCTACTGGGAGAACCATTTTACAACTACTTGTATTGGGATACATTTTAGATTTCATCTTGGCTTTGGACAACGCTTGGGCAGTTTTGGCGATATTAACAATAATGCTGACAATTACGGCGATTGTCGCACGAAATCGCATTACTCCAAAAATTCCTTATGTATTGCCTTTGGTGTGGGGTGCAATTTTCATTAGTACCGCCCTGACAGTGCTTTACAGCAATTTCTTGATTATTCAACCAGAAAGATGGTATGAACCACAGTATGTAATTCCCCTAGCAGGAATAGTCTTAGGTAATGCTACCAATGCAGCTGCGATCGCAGGCGAACGTCTTGTCAGCACCATTAATTCCAGCCATCTCGAAATAGAAACCCATTTGAGCTTAGGTGCAACGCCCCAGCAAGCAGTTAACCAGTATCGCAAAGATGCCATCAGAGCCGGATTGATTCCGACTCTCAATCAAATGATACTTATAGGAATGGTGGCAATACCAGGAATTACCACCGGACAGTTACTAGCTGGTGTGAAACCTTTGGATGCTGTATCTTACGAAATTTTGATTATGTTCATGGTGGCTTTTGCTAACTTGTTGACAACAGTTTTAGTCACGAAGGGGTTGTGTCGTCAATTTTTTAATTCCGCCGCGCAGTTGGTGAGGTGAAGCGGTTAATTTACAATTTTCCTGATTTAGTAGGATGTATGAACGATTTTAAGCCTAAATTATTTTGTGCAACATACCCATCCCCAGATTTTGATTAGCGATGGCTCCACCCGCCGCAGGTACAGACGATTAATAATCTATGTAATCAAGTTATCTTTGTAGTGACGTATTATGGCTTAGGTATGCCAACCCTAGCTTCATCAAATCCTCCAGAAGTCCAGCAATATATAGCTGGTTTTCAGGCAGTAAATAATTTGACAGATAATCATATTAAAATTCTCCAGGTTCACTATCATGCACCTGAATAAACAATAACTGCAAAACAACTTTCTCAAGCTATGGGCTACAGCCACCATACCACAGCAAAATAACCCAAGCCAATTTGACAGCTGCCTCAGCAATTCTAGCTGGGATAAAATTAGAAGATGAGGTTGTTTATCGTATATTGAAAAGAGACATCATGCAAGAATCAACCGTTTACCGTTCTATCCTGGCGGAAGGAGAAGCAAGAAAGCAACGAGAAATTGCTGTTAATCTTTTGCGCCAAGGAATAACAATCAACATTATTGCTTGTGCAACAAGCTTGTCGATTGAGGAGGTGCAACAACTACAACAGCAGATTAGCGAATCTCCATAGACTTAAACAGAAGTCGGGTATCTATATATTCCTAACTCCTCACTCCTAACTTTTCTACCCGCCTAAAGTCCGCGTATAAATTACCTGACCTTGGGAATCATAGAGAAAAAGGGACAAGCTAGAATTGTCACTAATTACAGCTAAGGCTTCCCGTAAGATTTGCAAGTGATTGGTAATATCAACAGCAGTATCCGAGTTCTTAGAATAAGGATTAGCCAACTTATTTTGCCTTATTTGGTCATACTCAGGGGTTAGCCGGACAATAATTCTTGTGTTGTCTATGCTAAAGGTGCAAATCCGAATTTCATTAATACAGGTTTTATCCAAGTCAGTGCGGGTTTGTTGCAAACTACTAACAACTTGTAGTTTTTCTTGTGCTTGTTTGAGGGCTGTTGAGTAGGGTTCGATGAGGGACTGAGCCTGAGTGTAGTATAAGCTATCTTGGGAAACTTTTTTAGCAGTTTGCAAAGCCTGATCCCAGTATGTCGCTGCTGCTTGCCATTGGTTTTGTTGCTCATATACTTTGGCTTGCTTGGCAGTACTAACAGCTTGTTGGTAGGCTTTAACAGCTAATCGTTCTTTAGTAGCGCGATCGCGTGCTGCTACTAACTTAGGTTTATAATCTATTAACAGCTTTTGGGCTTCTTGGTATCCAGGGCTAGTCAGAGGAATAGTATTCAAGGCATTAATGGCCACCAGCCAAGTAGACTGTACCTTTTGCCAGTCATTCAAAGATTTAGCAGTAGCTTCCCGATTCTCGGCTGCACTAGCTACAGCTTTTGCTGGCGTTAGTTTTTTTAACCATTTTTCCTCCGTAACTATCTGCTGATTTACAGCCTGCAATCGGACACGATAATTAAGTAATTTTCCTTGCACCAGTCTATAGAGTTCACTACTGGAATTTATAGTTTCTAGTGGCGCTATAGCCTGTCGCCATAAGTGTTGCCTAGCTTGTAATTCCTCTAGGCTATATGCAGGAGTTTGAACTTTTTGTGTCGCCAAAGATCCCGTCTGCAAAGCCTTGACCACCTGGCTGATTTTTTCTGACTGTCCAGACAAACTTGTTTTTAGTTCTTCTGACACCTGGTAACGGGGCGACCAACTAGGAATTGTGTTCAAGGCTGCACTGGCTGTCTCAAGCTGCTGTTGTACAGCAACTAATTCTTTTTCAGACTTGGCGCGGCGCATCAGTTGCGAGGATTTTGTTTTTAATTGCTCGGCATTTTGTATTTCTTTACACTCAGACATCACACAAGGGCGAGTCAATAAGTAAGCACCGCCGCCTAAGACTACAACTCCCACCAAACCTGCACTCAGTAAGATGGATTTGATTTGAGATGCTGGCTTTGAAGTCGGCAAATTCGGCGCATCTGCAAACGGGTCAAACAGTTCCTCCTCCTCAGTCTTATCGATTGATGGAGAATAAGTAATAGCTGATGAAGAAAGGGTAGAAAAGTATTGCCCCTCTGCTCCCCCTGCTTTTCCATCTCCCCCATCTCCCCATCCCTCCGTCTGCTTCAGAGCCAAAAAACATTTCGCATAAGGGAGTTGTTCACCAAAAACTCTAAGGAAGCATTGCACTCGCTGCTCTTTGTGCGGTGCTATAGACTGAAGTACTTGCTCAATTACTGCAAAGATTATCTGAGTATCAACTATTACATCTGATTCATGTTGCGTTAAAATCATTAGCCCGTCTTTATTGACGGCACACTTAACCTCGAAGACTTCAGCCGTTGAGACTTCTGCAAGTAATTGTTCCTGCAAAGTTTTGGCTAAAAGCTGTAAATCTTCCTGCTGGACTGCTACTTTCATAGAGCTTTCCCGCTTAATTTCTATATTGTTTTGATTATCTTTAAGAGAATGAAATGAACTTTTTAGGTTTGTTGAATGCAAATGCACAGTTTAATCAACCACAGCCTGAAAATCTGAACGACCAACGTTCTAACACACATTCGGACTTTTCACAAAAAATAAAAAAAGCAATTATTGTTCGCGTCGCTACATTTTCCCACTGCTAGATGCAAAGTTAAATTATCTGTCTTTAGATGTAAATTACAAATAAAAAATGGGAATAATAGAATTTTTGAGTATTTTAACTGCATTATTTCGGGACAATAAAATACACAGGAGCTAATGCTCTGCAAGATTCTAGTTGCACAGTTGTGACAAATTTATCTAAAGGTTTAGGAAACGATGCGAAGTCAGAGGGTTTTGACAGAAATGGTAGTTATCTTCTATGCTAGGAAACTTACTGAAGAGATAAATTACATGTTGTGACTCTAGCACCAACAGGTTGGCGAGCAAAATTAATGTCCCTCATTGGCTGAAATCGATAAAATTGATTCGTGAAAAATAAATTTTTATAGCTGCCAAAAGCTTAATTCTAAAATAAAAGTGCTGCAAAATATTAAGACAGCACTAAGCAAAGGCTGGGAAAGTCTAAATACAAGGTGTATCAATGGATTTATTAGAGTATCAAGTTAAAGAGTGGTTTGGCAAGATAGGCATTCCTGTATTGCCTTCCCAACGAATTGACCATCCCACAGATTTGAAACGTTTAAAAATTCGCTTTCCAATTGTACTGAAATCTCAAGTACATGGAGCGGAACGGGCAAAAGCAGGTGGAGTCAGATTTGCGGAGACTACAATTGATGCGATCGCAGCTGCTCAAAATATCTTTAGTTTACCAATATGGGGCGAGTTGCCAGAAGTTGTGCTGGCAGAATCCCAATACGACGCTAACCAGGAATTTTATCTCGCGGTGGTTTTAGATACTGCTGTTTGCCGACCAGTACTTTTAGGTTGCAAAGAAGCAGACATCGATTGGGAATCGGCTGGTGAAAAAATGCACTATGTTGTCGTGGAACAGGAATTCTCACCATTTTATGCCCGACGACTGGCTTTGAAAATGGGTTTGCAGGGCACGCTGATGCAGTCGGTAAGTAGCGTTGTCCAAAAGATGTACCAGTTATTTGTGCAAAAAGACCTGGATTTAGTCGAAATCAATCCCTTGGCAGTCAGTGCTACTGGTCAAGTTATGGCTCTTAATGGTAAAGTCAGGGTCAACGAACGGTCGATCAAGCGTCATCCCGACCTCGCTGAAATGGCGGCAAAAATCATCAGCCGTCATAGCAGTACTGAAATAAATGGTATATTGGGCGACTGGGATGGTGTGAAAATGCACGGTAAAATCGGTATTTTAGGTAATGGTACTGGTTCAGTAATGGCAACTTTGGATTTAGTCGCTAATGCTGGTGGCAATCCAGGTGTTTGTTTGAATCTACGTCATGCTTACCTCACAGACACTAAACCAACTACTTTTTGCGATCGCCTAGAGACAGGTCTAAAAATCCTAGAGGCTGATAACAGCATTCAAGTAATATTAATTAACTTTCTGGGTAGCATTCCTCAAACAGAGGAAGTGGTTGAAGTTATAGCCAGAGTTGTGCAGCAAGACAACAGCGAACTTAACTCACAGGTTGTGCATTCTAATGGTAGTAAAAGTCGGCGAGAGCAGAATTTTTCACCCTTAGTTGTCCGTCTTGCTGGTTCTGAATTTGATGCTGCTAGAAAGTATTTAGCAACACTAAAAACCCACAGCAATGCGCTCCTCGTGGTAGAAAATTTAGATGAAGCAGTAGCGGCAGCAGTTCGTCTGGCTAAACCAACGGCTAATAAGAGGTAATGAGTGTCACTTCCTTCAAATTCAAAATTCAAAAAAAATTGAATCAATACGACACTGTAAATATGTCGTTTTTATGCCCAGTGCCATAGACCACTGGGTTGCCAAACTTACGGTAATTTTTTATGAACCTAACGCCAGACAGCAAAGTGTTAATTCAAGGCTTTTGTGAATTTATATCAGGCACTCATGTTGCTCAAATGAAAGCTTATGGTACGAACTTGGTAGCCGGTGTCAATCCTGGATGTGGCGGACAGGAACTGCATGGGCTGCCAGTATTTGACTTAGTAGAGGAGGTAATAGAACAATTTGGGGTAATTGACACAACAATTATCTGTGTAGATCCTTACGACGTGCTAGATGCGGCATTAGAAGCGATCGCATCTAATATTCGCCAAATAATTATTATCACTGCTGGCGTGCCGCCTTTGGATATGGTGCAATTACTCCGCAAAGCCGAAGCCTGTGAAACTTTGGTAGTCGGGCCAAATAGTCCGGGGATCATTGTGCCAGGGAAAATTCTTTTAGGTACTCAACCAAGCGAATTTTATACTCCTGGGGGGGTGGGGATCGTTAGTCGTAGCAGCACCCTTACCTACGAAATTGCCTACGAATTAACAAAAGCAGGTTTGGGACAGTCGATTAGTGTCAGTATTGGTAGTGATGCGATCGTCGGTTCGTCCTTTCTCCAATGGCTGCAAATTCTTGATGAGGATGAAACTACAGAGGCGATCGTTTTAGTCGGTCAACCTGGTGGTGGTAGTGAAGAAGCAGCAGCCCGGTACATTACCGAGGCAATTGATAAACCAGTAATTGCCTACATTGCAGGTAGACTTGCACCACCAGGAAAAACTTGGCGTCAAACTGGGACTTTAGCAACAGTTATCGGACGCGATCCTAACTTTGGCACAGCCCAAAGTAAATTAGCTGCTTTAAAAGAAGCGGAAGTTCCAGTAGCTGAACGTCCTTCTCAGATTCCAGAATTATTGAGAAAGGAAATTAACTAATTACAAAAAGCGAAGCAATAATCTAGCTTCGTTTGCCAGTTTTAATGCATGAGTAATAGCGATCGCACTCACGCTCAATCAACAATAGAAGCTTCCCGTCGTAGACATCGTTATCATCTAGCTGATATTCCAAGTACAAATGCATCGTGATCTGAATTAACGATGCTCCCGGAAGTTTTTAGGCTTTTCTAAATTATTCTGCGATCGGAAATAGACCATGCTGTAGGGGCACAGCAATGCTGTGCCCTTACGAAAGATGTGGTTTTTAAACTTCTACACTGTACTGCATTCAATCAGTGTAGGTAGTTGATGCTAAAATCAAATATTTAGATCGCGTAGAGCCAGACGAATTTGCTCCAAACGCCTGCGATTAACACCAAGATCCGACTCTCCCACGCGAGCTGCCGATCGCACATGAATTACTGATTCATTGGGAGGGAAATAAAACTCTACATCATCAATAAATTTGAAGATGCGGCTTTTAGAAAGAGCGTGGATGTAATTATCTGTCTCTTGTATAACTTCTGTGCGTGGAACAACGGTGAGAACTTTGAGTAAGGTTTTTCGTGCTGCATTGCGATCTATATGATAGGCAATTGGGTCAATGGCATGTTTGGGATCACCATCTTGACTAACAACACAGTTGTCTGAAGCCGGACAAGAACTAAGATGACCATTATCAACTCCCAAACTAGAAGAGGCAGCCCAAGTGGCGGCAGGAAGTATTAAACTATTAATCAAAGTTAGCAATATTACAAAAGCGATACTCCGCAGGAGTCGCTGCGCGAAAGCTGTTAGCAGACGAAACATTATAAATTCACTCCTCAAGGTTTGAATAGCAGACAATCTCTAAATACTGAATCGGTGTTCTAGTGGTCTATCTCATTAAATATCATGGGTAAACTCATTCTTAATTTTTCTTCCTTTGTGACGGACACTTTCCTCTCCTGACGGAGACGCTGCGCGAACAAGTCGGGAAACCCGCCCACGGAAGTGTCCTCCTCTTTGCATCTTTGCGGTTCGTTTCTCAACCCCCTCAAAATTAAAGCAGGCGTGACTTTTGACCGTCGCAACTCTTGGAGACGCTCTTGCTAGCTTGCTTCTTTGTAGGAGTACGCTCCAATTAAAAATTGAAAATGTAAAATTCAAAATTGAAAAAAATTCCTAAATTTTTAATTCTTAATTTTTAATTCCTTGAACGCTTTCTTTATGTTGAGCAAAGTCGAAACATAGCGTCTCCAAGAGTTGGGGTTGACTTTCGCCTTGCAGTACTAGTAGAGTATCACCCCTTGGTTATAAGCATTTACAAAACTCGTGTAGTCATTGCTATCTCTCATCCTTCCAAGATTTTGCAGATGCATATCTCCCTCTAACCTGATGGCTGAGGTTGAAAAATTCACAAATCCTGAACTTGGCAAAGTCTGCATATTACGAGAAAAATGTGATCTGTTCCCCGATAAAAGGCGAAGGGGCTAGCTGTCATCTTGTGCATCTTTGTTGCCAGTTCTTGAGGTAATTGAGAAGCAAAGGGATGATTGTATTGGTAAATTTCATTCTCCGCCCAAGTTAACGGAGAGTTGCAGCTTGAGTTGGAGATGCAAACCCCAAAATTAAAATTAAGACAAATACGATTGCAGATATCCGTTTGGGCATGATAGTGGCTTATGTGTAAAAAAAATGACTCTTGTGTAGAGACAATCATCCAACAACAATTCTTTTATCACCTTGAGCCATAGCTTAAAAAGTAATTTAAATCACAATGCAACAACTATTCATAGTAAAGAATTCAAAAAGGTAAAATTATAAAGAACCGTCAGAATGTAATCATGTCAGCTATCCAAACAACTGTGGTTCTTGCCATGACGGTCGATGGAAAAATTAGCGCCGTAGATCCTAAAGCGCCTCGTGATTCCGATCCAGTTGATCAAGCACACTTAGAGTATCAAGCCTCCCTTGCCGATTTAGTCTTGATAGGAGCAGGGACGATTCGGGCTGAGGGGAGAACCTATACAATTCGCAATCCCGAACTTTTGGCAGCACGTGAGGTTCGGGGTCAGTCTCCCCAGCCCATTACCTGCGTTGTCTCAGGTTCCCTTGACCTATCGCTGGACTTGCCTTTTTTAAGCCAGGACATTGAGCGATGGATATTTACAACACGGACTGGTTTGAAGCATAATTCTGATGCAATAAGTTTGCAAAAGCTGGCTGAATTAATCGATTTGGGAGAGACAGACCTAGACTGGGATCGGGCCTACAGCTTGCTGGCAGAGCGGGGTATTCACAAGGTCGTTGTTTTGGGAGGCGGCTTTTTAACAGCTGCCTTAGTAAAGGCAGGGCGAATTGACGATTGGTGGTTGACAATTTGGCCCGTCATTTATGGAGGAAAGCACGCCCCTAGCCCAGTGGAGGGAGAGGGTTTTGTTCCCAATGCTGCTCCTCATCTCCAACTCGTCGAAACTCGTCAGGTTGGAAGTCAGTTGTTTTTACACTACCGCACGCTCAACTGAAAATGCGCTACCAGAATTAAGCGCTATTATCGTTGATACTAAAAAGCGCCCTCCTTTTTAGGAGAGCGCTTTTTACAAATAGCTAAACTTGCAGAATTAACCGTTGATAGCAGGAGCAGTCAGAGCGACAGGAGCAAGATCACCAG
>NZ_CAXTNP010000148.1:0-19701 GCF_964245575.1 uncultured Nostoc sp.
CATTATGTGAAATCTCTGTATTAATCTCTATGAAATCTCTATATATAGATAAGTTACTCGTTTGGTAACTGGTTGTTACTGATTTCGTAGCTGCTTGTTGCTGATTTCGTAGCTGGTTGTTACTGATTTCGTAGCTGCTTCTTCGCCATTTCGTCAACAAGGATTTTTCAGTGGTTTCAGGGTTTTGCTCACTGTTTAGGCGAGAAATTCGATAAGTTATAAGGGCGATCGCTTCTGGGCAAATATCGATATGCATGACGTTGGGAATCACACCGTACTGTGTGTAAACTGGTTCCAGTACTACTTTGATTAAACCAAGTTCTTCTAAAACACGGATGGACTCTCTGACACATCTAACAGTAGTGTTCAGAGATTCTGCGAATGCTTCTGGGCTACGACGTAAAATATCTCCAATAAATTTTTTGCGCCATCCTAAAACTTCACCTGTGAGTTCTTCTCTTGCCTGATATGGTCGATACCAGTAAATAATGTCTGCTAAGATGTCTACTGCTAGGCGATCGCATTTACTTTGCCCTTGTAGAGTCTGATAACAAATGTGCTGATACCAGCTTCTTGGTGTAATATCGCCTTCAAAACTAATAGCAGCAATGGCATCAACACTCTGGTGTCCAGTTAACACTTGAATCATTTACTACCCACCTTTGGTTACACATTGCCTAAATAAGAAACAGCCGATTCTACACGCCCAGGACGGATGTCAAATACCGCATCTGAGCATTGCCGACGACGATGAGAAGCTTTTTCTAGAGCCGCAATTAGATCAATCTCTTGGGTAGTTAATTCCGCCCAGTAGTCAAGTTTAATCACCTCGTACTGTTGGGCAACATCCCAAAAGTCCTGCCAAGTACACCCAGGTTTTCCTAGCACTGCCCTAATGTCACAAAGAGCCTGGGGCAACATTGACAATTGCTCCGTTCTTGTTGCGATAGCCTGTGGTGTCGGTTCGGTTCCCAAAATGATTGCCGCAGCTTCGAGTGCTTGGGCGTTGTTCATTGCAACGCTTAGATTCTTCAATGCCATACCCATGAGGCGTAAACATTCCTGTGCATTTTCTTTGGGGGGAACAAGTGCAAGACTTCGCAAATCAATAGTTTTCTCCAGGGCAAGCTTGACTTGTTTGTTCAACACTTTAGTCGCCTGTTGCGTCATGGTATTCCCCCACTGCTGTTGAGGGCGTTCAAGTACTGCGTGTTCTAATTCTTGGATACGAGAAAGGAGTTGTTGATTCTCAATCTCCAGCTTTCTCAACCCCTCCATCTCAGAAAGGCGTTGCTGCAACTGGATATTCTGCTCTTTCTGTTGCTTGTACAGGTTTTGCAGAGATTCGATTTGCTCACTTACTTGAGCTTCGGCTCTAGCATTAACTTCTGCTTGTAGCCCAATTCTCAATTCCTGGGAAAGTCGCTCTAACTCAAGTTTGTGTTGCTCTTTGAGTGCCGCTAAAGCTTCGGCATAAACTTTTGGGTATCTACGCTCAGTCGAATCGGACACAATTGCGGCATCCAAATCAGTGTTGTTTACCAGCAGCCTTTCACCATCGCTCTTGCTAACAATCTGCTGCGAATTATTCGGAGCCGAAGCCTCAATTACTCCCTCTTGCCCATAACGGGGATGTTCTGGTGAGGAAATTGTGACTTTGGCTTTTTTGGGAACCAATGGTTCCTGATTTTTGGGAACCAATGGTTCCTGATGGAATGGCTTTCTCCCTCTTGGCATTGGGGCAACAATATTAGCCGCAGCTGCGAAATCTGATTCACTAGGGTCTGGGTTTGATTCAAGAGCCAGTCTTATCGCAGCAATAAGTTTTTCTGGTTGTTTGGCTAACCTCAAAAGAGGACGGGCTTGGCGCTCATTTTTAATCTGTGACCCCAACTCCCCTGCTGCAACAATAACTTTTGATGCCCCTAAGAGTTGATTTATACGCCGATAGCCACCATATATATGCAATTCGCCTTGGCAATATTCTGAGAAGTTTTTGTACCCAGCGATTCTGTACATCTGCTCGTCATGCATGAGGCGAATCTGTTCTACTGCTTGCAACTCAAATCGGTCAAGAGCAGCGAAGGTGTCTTTGATACTGCTGTTGAGATCATCGTAATGAAGTGCTGATTTGGTTTCTTCTCTATCTAATGTCAGCATATTTCTCTCCTGTCATTATCACTAGGAGAGGTGTTTGAAAAAAATTTTGATGTCACCTTAATCCCGACACCAAGGTGTATTGGGCATAAGTCATTTTTCACGATATTTTTCCCTGATAACTTGGTTGACAAGCTTTTACTCGGGGGTTGTATCAGTTATCAGTTATCAAAGACTCTGACTGGAATGGCACTAAGAAAAGCCCAAAGGCTTGTGTAGCCTCGTTCCCAGTCTTAAGACTGGGAACGTATTCCGAGAGGCTCTGCCTCTCGTCAAGAAAGAGGAGGCGGAGCCTCCTATGATGGATTCCCGGCCTGGAGGCTGGGAACCAGTCAGGGCAAGGGCTGTATCTTAACTTAGTGCCATTCGACTCTGACTGATAAGTGGTAACTGATAACTTTTATTCGCGCTGCTACTTCTTTTTGCTACAAAATTCGGGATATTTCTTAATCAAACTTAACTTTACAGAAACTTATGAATTTCAAGAGCAAAAATTGCCACACGAAACTGGTGCGTTTCGTGCGGCTTCTCGTATAATACGAGAAGCAGCGGATTCAATCTCGTCTAACCAGTCAGTGGGTAAAAGCCGTCAAACTTTAACTACCACTGCTTTGGTTTTCGTGAGATAACCCCGCTCTGAGGTTATATGGAATTTAAGACCCGCACAAAGCGCTACTCCTTAGTGGCGCTTTGTGCGTTAAATTCTCGTAGTGTTGTATCTTCACCTCCATACCTCCTTTGAATTAGCTTGATTTTACATAACTTGTGGTCTTTCCGTATCTAACGAGATTCTGCAACGTTTTTGTTTGATTCCTCCATATTTACCAGTGTTTGTTCCAGCTTACCCTGATTGGGTAATCACTTCTTCAAGAAACAGCACCGAAGGCAGAGGTTCTCTCTGCCTTGGGCTTGCGCTCGAAAACTTGTATATTGGGTTCCTCCAACACGAACCCGTTGTCTGTTTGCTGACCGAGCTTACCTGCGTAGACGCTTCGCGGCTTGTCGTTAGACATCGCTGCAACCCACTGTGGGTAATTACTGGCTGCATCGGTCAGTTTCTTGTAAATTTTTGGTTTAACTGTGATTGTTATGATGCGTCCGTCACACTCTAGGTCAAACTGCTGCCAACCGTTCTCTATGGTCTTGGGTTGTGGCAGTTCGTTGATTTTAATTGTGATTTCTAGTTTTCCTGCAATCATAGCTACCTCTGTTAACATGCGTAGCTTGCCGCCGTAGGCATCACTAATGATGAAGTATCATATCTATGTACTAATCCGAGTGGATCAATCTCAATATACTTTTTAATTACTGGCTGTAAATTAAAGCTAATTTCTTTTGTAATAGGGTCTTTGAGACTTTCTACCAAAGACTGTCTTTCAAGTTTTTCTATTGCCTTTATTAATTCTAAAGTTGATACAGATGCTTCCTGTCTCTGTTTGACATCATCTAATAATTTCGTAAAGCTAACAGGTTTAGGATTTAATAGCATTTCTTCAGCTATATAAATCAAAATTTGCTGCTGAACTGGATTCAATAACTGCCCAAACATTTGATTTAGCATCACTTCAAATTTGCTGCTAAAAAACGTAGTTTTGTTTTCAAGAAATCTTTTGGTACTACCAGCAAAAAAACGGTTAATTCGATTAACTACCGCCTTAATCTCTGAAGGATTACCACGATAAATTTTAATCAATTGATTGCAATTTTCTTTGTCAGTTAATCCTTTTGCAGACAAAAGCTGCATTGCGGCATCTGGATCTAAACCTTCTATCTTCATCTCTTGGATAGGATGCCCTGTTGCTATGAGATCATCAAACTCATCAGGTAAAGTTCGACTCGTTAACAGCAAGCTGCTTTGATCTAGTTCCTCTATCAATCGGCGGAAAAACAAGCTGTACTCTAGCTGCTCCTGAAAAATATTTCTTTGAAATAAAGCTTCAAAAGCATCTAGTACTAGCAGGTAACGACGTGATTGCAACTGTTTAATCAAAACTGAGATCATTGCCTGAGTATATTTAGGTAAGCCTGACTCAGACTCTGAGGGTTGTACTAGTTCTAGCAGATCACCTACTAAGTCTTGTAGTGAGGGCGCATGTGCCACTGATTTCCAAATTAAGCAATCAAACCTGGACTGAGCTTCTGTACTAAGTTCTTCTATCAGTTTTGCTGCTAATGCACTTTTACCGATTCCTGCCACTCCTACTAGTGTCACGCAGCGCTGCTTGGTTATTTGTTCTTTTATTTGGGTTAATTCTTCTGTTCGTCCATAAAAATTAGATACGTTATAAGGTCTACGTCCCTTAACTTCTATAGAATGGCTAACAGGAAATTTTTGCTGTTCATTTGGGGCAGATTGAACATAATACTCTTGGGTGAGTTGCTCTAAAAAATTCCGCAAATTCTTTTTCCCAACCCGTTCGCCATGCCCAATCGTTTCGGAGAGTAAATCCCATAGTCGAGGAGCTATGCCCCTTTGTAAGTAGTTAAGGCTGTAAGTTGAGTTAATTGCTATCTCCTCATAGTCATCGTCATCCCACGCTCCCTTCATAATAATGATTTCAGGCTCGGATAGGGATCTACCTTTTTTGCTCAATACAAAGTTATTTACTACAGCCAAAGCTAGGTCAAAAGTTACTTTTACCGTAAAAAGTACTTTTGGAAGTTCCTGTACTTTTAAATTAATAGATGAAGGAACCGGAGACTGGAATCTGGGATCAGCACTAAAATTCATAACCGTGCCAGCTATCTTGGTGTAGTATTAGTAAATGCCCGTACAAGGGATTTCTGTAGATAAGTTTTAGTTAGACAATTATGTAACATTGTACTCAATAATATTTTATTTTCTCCGTTTTAGTCAATTTTTTTCGTAAAAAGTACTATAAGAATTCCTAAGGGTGCTACTTAATTCTCTCGTGCTTATATCCTACTGAGGACAGTAGAAGGAGCCATAAGAGCAGCAAAACACTGACATTATCGCAGTACAAGAGGAAGCCGGACGGTTAAAATAAGACTGCCTAAAATGCTTGGTTGACACTTGTGCTGTTGTATGTTATTTTTTTGGGCTGGCTCAAAGGGAGTATTATGTATTTGGTGACACTAAAATATGAGTTACTGTATTAATCCCCTTTGCGCTCATCGGCAGAATCCCGATAACGTTGAAACTTGTTTGGCCTGTGGAACTACACTGCTGATTAACAACCGTATTCGGCTTATCAAACCACTAAGACCGCTTACTGATGACCCGTACAGTTACTTTGAAGTTTTTGAAATAGAAGACTTTGGTACGCAATGGAATCCTGTGCGTAAGCAACGAGTGATGAAAGTTTTGAAATGGAACTCGTCTAAGCTACGGGAGTTGATTGAGCGGGAATCTATCACTTTACGAAGAATTCGTCATCAAAATATTCCTAAAAGTAGCATAGATGACTTTTTTACTTTTGTTCCCAACAATAGTCCTTTAAAGCTTTGTTGTTTAGTGATGGATAAAATTGAGGGACAAAATTTAGATCAATGGTTAGAATTTAATGAGCCAATTTCGCAATTATTAGCACTAGAATGGCTTCAGGAGTTAGTTAAAATTCTTGACGTAGTACATCATACTGGATTTTTTCATAGAGATATTAAACCTTCTAATATAATTATTAAGCCAGACGGTCAACTAGTATTAATCGATTTTGGTACTGCGCGGCGAGTGAGTAATACTTACTTAGTAAAAGTTAGTGGAAGCGGAGGGACTAGTGTAAGGGTAGGCACTTACGAGATTACATCTGTTGTCACAGCTTGTTACACTCCCCCAGAACAAATGAATGGCAAAGCTGTACCACAATCAGATTTCTACGCTTTAGGTAGAACTTTTGTAAATTTAGTTACTGGTATTTCTCTGATTGATCTACCAACAAATGAAAAAACAGGGAACTTAGTTTGGAGAGATAAAGCACCGCAGATCGACAAACCTTTTGCTGATTTCATTGATGAGTTGATGGCTCCCTTGCCGGGGCAGCGCCCGCAAACTACGGAAGTAATTTTGCAGCGGTTAGAAAAACTGCCTCAGCAAATTAAAAATTATAGATTAGCTAATTCTCAAATATTTATATTTAGCAGATATGTATTAATAGGTTTAGTCTTTTTTGGGGGTGTATTTCTATCTAAACCTCTAGCAGCTAACTACCTAGTAACTCAAGGACAAAAGTTAGAAGCAGCAAATAATTATCGGGGGGCACAATATTTTTTTAACTGGGCTATAAAAATTCGTCCTCAGAGTAATCGGACTATATCAAGTTTTTACTTTGATAAAGCTGTCCGTAGCACCAAAGACCTTGGGTTAGCTAAAAAATATTATGAATTAGCAACTAAATACAATAACTATGATGCAGATGCTTATACTAATTTAGCTTTTATTTGCCAGCAGTTAAACGAAGATGAATGTGCAATTAAAAATTATGAAAGTTCATTCAAATTAAAGCCTGATAATTGGGAATCACGTTTTGGTCTAGCACTTTTTTATGATGATAGACGAATGTATAATTTGGCAGAAAAACACTATAAGTTAGCCATTGAAATGAGTAGAGAAGCAATACCAGCCATTAATAATTTATCAAGATTGAAGATTTTAGATGGCGAATATAATGTAGCAATTGCTTTAGCTAAATCCGGCTTACAAAAAACTGAAAATATTAAATTACAGTCTACTTTATACAAAAACTTAGGTTGGGCAAAACTAGAGTTAAAGCGTTATGCCGAGGCGAAGGCTGACTTGGAAAAATCAACAAAGCTGGATGCCAGGACAGATGCTTACTGTTTATTAGCGCAAGCGCAAGAAGGATTAGGTGAAATTAACGACGCCAGACTGACTTGGGAAATCTGTTTGATTGCCGAGTCTAATCAGTTAGAAGTTCAGCAGTGGAGATTGCAAATATTAAAGCGTTTATTGGGAGAGTTTGTGACGCCATCTTCGCCCTAAGTCTTTTTTTTATTCCCTGTTTGCTGTATGCTACTAACTAGCAAATAGCTGTACAAAAATCTTGATGCTTACTTTCCAAAATTCGACAAGTGCAATAGTCAAAAAAATATTCATGGTTCAAATTGTAGCACTTGCATCAATATCAACACTAGTTGTCTCAAGTTATAGTAGTGTATGGGGGCAATCTCACCTCATAGCCTTGCGTCAGTGCAAGAATGTTGATGGTAAGGTGATTAGTTCAGGCGATCGCTACTTGCCAGCAGGTAGTCCGCTCTGTCCGGGAGATAAGATTCACCCAGAGAATGGAGCCACAGTTACAGTCCTTTGCTATTTAAATCGAGAAATTTTATACATTAATCAAAAAAACTTTTCTGACGCTACAAACAAATGTGTACCACCACAAGTTACTGAGGTTGAGAAGTATCGATGTACGAATCTTAAACCGCAGAACTGTCCGACTACTTTTAAAGGGCCAGGTGACGATAACTCTGTACCAAGACCAAGATTAATTAGTCCTTACATTAGTGGCGGTAGAATTTTGACTACCCGACCCTCAATTTCTTGGCGTGCAGTTCCAGGTGCAACTAGTTACACAGTAGAGATGGAAGGTAATAATGTTAACTGGCAGATACAAGTAAACAATACTGTACTGCCATATCCAAAGGAGAAATCCCAATTAAAATTTGGAAGTACATATAAAATTACTGTGCTTGCTTACCAGGGGAACTCTCTCATAAGTTACGCGCCCTTAGTAATTAGTGTTCTGCCAGAAAAAGACCAACTGGAGATTAGCTCATTGGTTAAACAAATTAACGAATTGAAAATACCTCCAGATGAAGCTGCTGTTAAGGATTTAGATACTATATACATGTCAAAAAATTTGGTAAATGAATCGATAGATACATTACAGGCAAGAGTGGCAGAAGGAAGTAAAAACCCTGAAATCTATCGAGTATTGGCAGATCGCTATTTAGAGGCAGGATTGTCTGATAAGGCTTTTAGTGAATACACAACAGCGATTATGTTAGCTAAAAATAGTAAGAACTTAAAAGAATTATCAAAGGTGCAAGAAAGTTTAAAGCTGTGGAAATTTATAACCAACTACCAACGAGCAAGAACGGGGACCAGTAGTAATGATGAGCATATTTAGGATTTTTCATTAATGTTAGTTGTGCCAGACGCAGTGCCTCTGCTTTCGGAATACCATTTTTCAATCCCTTGTAGAATTCTTCCATTAACAAAGCAGTAGAATCTGCATCTACCAGCCACAAAGTAGCTATCGTAGTTCTCGCACCTGCTTGTGCAGCTACTCCAGCCATTCCTAATGCTGAACTTTTATTACCCTTTGCAGTCTGACACGCACTTAAAACTAATAACTCAATTGCATCTGCATCAGTTTGAACTTTACCTTTTAGTAATTTATCAAATTCTCTAATATTGATGACCTGATCATAAGCTAAAAGTACCGTCTTCAAAGGGTCAGAACTAAACTGTCCATGAGTGCTAATATGAACGATTGGGAAATTATTTTTATTTATTTCTTGTTCTAGACGGAGACTAGTAAACTTTTCGTCTAGTAGTGTAAGGGAAGATTGTGTTTGACTTTGGACATCTTTTACTTCTTCAAAGGCTTTGGGTAGTGATCCGATGCCTTTAGGAGCGTTGCGATCTAACAAGCTGGGGCTGGGCTTAGACAAAGCAGCGATGAGAGCTGTAAACCGCTTTTTTGATAAAGGTTTGGGAGATCGAATTCTAGAACCGAGAGTGGCTGCAATGCTGTAATGCTCGAGGAGATAATTTTTTCCATCATATAATATGCCCATTGGTATACTTTGGAAAGATTTATCTAAGATAAATATCAATGTTCCTGATGCAGGTAGATATGATGCTATTGGTGCAATTAATTTTTCATAAAGTGCTTGAGAAGGCAAAATAATTTGTTCGACATCAATAGTTGCGAGTTTCTGCTCCTGTAAACTCCAGAAAAGAGCATTAACATTTTCTTTAACTAGATTTGCTTCAACAGAGTAATGATAAAGAGAGCGGTCTTGAGCCTGTAAAATAACTTCTATCGTGTCATCCAAATCAATAATATTAATTATTCCATAAGCCAGATTTAAATTGGGAATTTCATTAAGAGAAATTAGGTCAAGCTTCCCACATTTCAGAAAATTTTCTAACTGTGCTGTTTGTAAACGTTCGTTTGTCTGAATAACTTCTTTGAGGTCAGGATTAGAATCTTTCAAAAGTAACTTCATATAATCACGGTATACAGGTTCTACTTCTTCTTGAAAGAAGAACTGTATATCTACATTGCTTGACAACATGCTGTCACGAATTTGCGCCAGGTTATCAATAGCAGACTTGTACATTGTGAGGGCTTCTTTAACCCTTCCTTGCTTGTTATATAAGTTTCCTAGCTGTTGTTGCCATTGGTAAGCAATATCTTCTGCTTGAATTGATTGAGCCAAACTTAAAGCTTTTACAAAATATGCTTCTGATTTTTCTGGTTGTAATTTACCCAAAGTCCCAAGACTGTAAGACTTGATTCGCTGATTACTTGTACTTTTAGCTGTTTGCAAAGCAGATTGACCATACTCAATAGCTAATGAACGTAATTGCTGAACTGGAATTTGACTTAAACTATTAGCAAAATTGAGCTTTGCATAAACCAATTGGATAGCTGATAATTGAGAAAATGTAGAAGAGTTTTTCAAAACTCTGTTAACAGAAGGCTGAATTTGTTCTTGAATTTGATTGCGAATCTCAACTAATTTAGGATTACCTGAGTTCAACTCTGCTGTTAAGCACTTCTCAAAATCTATTAGCAGGCTCAAATGATGCAGTTGAGATTTTAATTGTGTGACTGGATAATTTGCTGACACCTGATTTACTTGGTGATAAAGTTCAAGTGACTTGAGTGCTTGTTGCTGAATCAAATCCACAATTTCATTTTTGAAATCTGCTTCTTCTACTTCATAATATTTATTTCGTGCGTGCTTATAAATAGCTTCCTCAGTATTAGCTAACGACAGCAAAATCTCATTATGATCAACAGAGGGCGTTTGTTGAGCAATTGAGAGCGTTCTTGCTAGAACGATCTTTGATTCATCTAACTTACCAATTAAGCGCAAGACATCCCCTAAGTTGTGCCATGCAAATAGATTTACTGGCAAATGTTTTTGCGCTTCTATCGCTGCAATCAATAGTTTTGTTGTAGATTCAGTAGACTCTTGTGGCAAGATGGTACAAATCTTAGTATCTGTATTTAGCTTGAGAGCTTGTAATAATGTGTTACAAGCAAAACGATTTAATCCTAAAGCTTGTAGGGCAAGATTTTGGTTAATTAAGCTGCCAGTAATACCCTCTTCGTAGCCGAGTTGACGATAAATTTTTGTGGCTGATTTCCAGGACTCAAGGGCCTCTGATGCTCGCCCTTCATTTAAATACTTCTCTCCTATTTGGGTCAATAGTCGGGCTTGATTACGTTTTTGTGTTTCTTTATTTACAGCTTGAGCAGCGATAATGGATGGCTTGGCTACAACTGTTAATAGCCCTAGAATGCTTGAAAATACATACTTAAACCAGTCTCGGCGTCTAATCATTACTGGGCATGGATTGTAATAGTATTTTTTGAGACATTTTCTTCAGAACATAAGCTAGCGAACGACACAGCATAAGGCATTGCTGAATTTGCCTCTGCTGTCAAGGTCACATTCCCGTAAGAGTCTTGCACCCAACCTTGAGCTTCTACAATTTGTGTTGCTTGTTTTTCCAATTTTGGCTCCTCTGAATTATTGTTGACCTGACTAGAAACAAAATTATCTTGCCAAGTTGGTTTCATAGGTGGTACATCGTTAGGACTCAGAGGTAATCTGTCCACGCCAGTCATGACAAATTCACTTCTTGCCACGTCTGACTGTCCCTGGCAAACTGATGCAACTTTTGGAGTTTCTGCAAGTCCTTCTGGTACGGACTCAATGCCGTTAGGGTCAACGTAAAAGCCGTTGATCTAAACGTCACCATTCAATCCGAATTGTGAACTAGCTGTAATTTGACTGTTGGGAGAGAAGAATAATCCACGAGCATTTATCAGGATATTTCCGCCTCGTCCTTTAAAAGCGTTAGCTGTGATGCTACTGTTTTTTGCAAGAACTAGGATATTTGTGTTGATATTGATGTTGCCACCATCACCATCTGTGTCTTGCTGACCAGCAGTTGTGGAAATAATTCCATTGCGGAGAAAAAAATTATTTGAGGTAATATAAATATCACCACCCTGTCCGACAGTAGTGGTTGCGGTAACGCCTCCGTTGTTTGTGATGTTAATTGTATTCGCCTTAATTTGAAGTTTTCCTGCATCACCCAAACCTTCATTTCCAACGCTAATTAGACCTCCTTGATTGATATTTAAAAGAGGAGTGTCAATGGTTATATTTCCAGCAGAACCGATTGGTACTAAAGGGAGTCCAAATATTTTTCTTACAGTTTCATTTCCAACATTGACTGATGAGCTTATAAAACTGGGTTGAGAGCTGTCAGCTTTTCCACTCACTTCTATAAAGTTTTTGGCATTAATGCTTATACTGCCGGCATTTCCAGTAGCAAAAGCAACAGAATTAACTATTCCTCCATTTTTCAATCGCAATTGCGATGTATTTATGGTTAAACTTCCAGCATTTCCAGCATTAAAAGCTGCGGCTGCTATGGTGCTTGGAGCAGAACGCTCTGGCTTTATCCCTGTAATTTCGATAGAATCTGCATTGACAGTAACGTTGTTTCCATCTCCAGTTCCGAAGCTTGATGATGCCACTGTTCCTCCATCAGTAATTCCTAGCTTAACTGTTGACATTTGAACAGAACCTGCTTTTCCAGAAGCGAAAGTAGCAGCACTAATTAAGCTAATAGTATCTCCACGACGAAAAGGATTAGCAAGCCTATTTTTTAACAATTGCACAGAATCAGAGGCATTAATAGTTACGTTACCTCCAGGAGCATTACTGTATGTACCTGCTCCCACTCTTGCTCCATCCTGAAGCGTTAACCGTTGGGTAAAAACTTTTAGATCGCCACCTTCTCCAGTATTTAGTGTTTCCGTGAGTATACTACTAGAAACATTGCCATCTGGAGAAGTTCCTTCCAAGACCAAAGACTTAAAAGCATTAATATTGATACTTCCAGATGAAGTCTTGCCTAAATTCTGAATCAACATTGCTGAACCGTCTGTCAGATGGACATTATCTCCATGCACCTGAATAGTTCCAGCGCCTGTACCACTAGCATTGATTAAAGCTTGTTTGGATAACTGAATATCCTCAAATTTGTGAACTCCTTCGTAATCAAAAGTCCATCTTTGATTATTGGATTTGAGGCCAACAAAACCAGATCCTACACTACCCAACTCAGATTGTCCCCCTGGAGTCGTTATAATGCCACCTTCCACATTTACGTTACTCCCGATTAAAGCTAGAGTCTTTCCTGGTTGTACTAAAAGCCCTGTTGAATTGTTGTTTACTATGGTAGGGAATAAACCTGCATTTGGTGTAATTTGATGTCCCCTACCTAAAAATTGAATAGTTCCAGTTGAATTATTGCTAAATGCTAGCCCTGTAGGGGCGCTAATTGTTAGCAATGGTTCTTGATGGTTGGGTTGAGCAAAAAACTGTTGACCGTCAGCAAAATTAATACTGTTGGCCGTAGTTGCGACAAATGACCCGCCAATGTTTAATTGAGCGTTAGAGCCAAAAATAATTCCATTGGGGTTGAGCAAAAATAGGTTAGCTGTTCCATTAGCACGAATTAAACCATTAATGTTAGAAACAGATTTGCCTGTGACGCGGCTAATAATGTTTTGAATATCAGCAGCATTATTAAAGAAAGCAGTATTCCCAGTAGAAACAGAAAAGTCTTGAAAGCTGTGGAATAAATTAGTTCCTGATCTAGTCCCTTCATTGATAATATTAATATTGCCTTGATTGGTGACGCGAGAATTGTGAGTGAGAGTAGTATCTGGAACGATTTGTGCAGCAGTTGGAGTGGAAAATGATATGTAATATAATATACTTACTTTTAAAAGCCAGGAGCTAGTTTTCCACAGTTCTATTTGAAATTTCGTTTTATGCACCTGTAGCTAAATCCTTTTTTTACACACGAAAATATTATAAAGTTTAAAAAGAACCAGCTACAAATGATTTAAATCATTTTGCTCATGGCGTTAATATATGCGATTAATCAGTCATCTCTCTATCTATTGCAATCAACGATCTCCCCCTGTATGTAAGCAATACCCCACTGACGAAACTTAGTAATCAACTTTTCGATAAGAATCTACACGCACTGAGTCATCATCCCAACACTCTTGAAAAAATTAAAATCTGGGATTAGTACCCAAAATCTTGCCATCCTCAGCTTTTTCACTCTGGTCTAGCCTTTGACCAAGCGCTATTGCCTCACTTAACCATTTATCTGTTATCACTCGCAGTTCATTGGTTGCTTGCCATTAAAATCTTTTGATGGCGGTTGCATATACTAAACGTAGAATCACTTTTTGTTTACTCAATGAATAGAGAAATACAATCTGAGTTCAACTTTTTTCAACATTGGTATCCTGTCTCTCCGATTCAAGATATTGATCCAAAGCGTCCTACCTCAGTAGTTATTTTAGGACTGCGCTTAGTTATCTGGAAGCCTAAATCATCTAAGACTTACCAAGTGTTTCTAGATCAATGTCCACACCGTCTTGCTCCTTTGAGTGAAGGGCGTGTTGATACACAGACAGGCAATTTGATGTGTAGTTATCATGGCTGGCAGTTTGATCCCCAAGGAATCTGTACCCATATTCCTCAAATAGAGAATTCAGAAATTGTTACTAAGAATCAAAAAAATCTGTGTGCAGTTACACTGCCAGTTCGTCAGGAAAATGATTTACTTTGGGTTTGGCCTGATGCCAAGTCAGCAGAACAAGCATCTGTTACACCTTTACCTCTGTCACCTCAAATAGATGCTAGCAAAGGTTTCGTTTGGGATTCTTTTGTGCGCGATTTAGAATATGATTGGCAAACTCTTGTTGAAAACGTGGCAGATCCTGCTCATGTTCCTTTCGCTCATCATGGGTTGCAGGGTAATCGACAACAAGCAGTACCCATGCCAATGAATATTGAGAAATCAACAGTAGATTTAATTGAAGTACTTCTTGAAAGAGACTTGAGAAGAACAACAATAACTTTTCAACCGCCTTGCCGCTTGGAGTATGCAATTAGCATTGGCGACTCTGGAAAGCAGTTAGGAATCGTTACTTACTGTATTCCAGTATCTCCAGGTAAGTCAAGAATTGTAGCTCAGTTTCCGATTAATTTTGTTAAAACACTTCATCATCTGATACCTCGTTGGTGGGTTCACATCATGATCCGTAATCCGATTCTTGATGGAGATATGATTCTTTTACATCAGCAAGAGCATTTTCTTCAACAGAGACAATCTGTTGAAAGTTGGAAAACTGCTTACAAGCTACCTACAAGTGCAGATCGTTTAGTGATTGAGTTTAGAAATTGGTTTGATAAATATTGTTACGGGCATTTCCCGTGGAGTCAAGTCGGAATTAGTACTCAAGAAAACTCGAAAATTAATGACAATCGCTCTGTGGTGCTGGATCGCTACAAACAACATACTCGGCACTGTAGTAGCTGCCGAGGGGCGCTGAGGGTAATCCAACGTTTGCAAGTGGTACTGTTGGCATACTCTGCTATTACTATTTCAGGAGTTGCTATCCTTCCAGATCCGCTTCGAGTCAAGCTTGGTTTAGCGCTAATTATTACAGCACTATTAAGTTTGGCAGCTTGCACTTGGCTCAAACTTTGGCTTGTCCCTAAATTTTACTTTGTAGACTATGTTCATGCCAAAAAATAACAGAACTAGACAACAAATTACAAAATTAATCATTTTGTAAGTATCTCAAGATGTAGCGCCAATTCCGCTTTTTGCCATCGCGTGTAATTTGACACTCAATTTATCCTGTTACCAAATGTTTAAAAATATGGCAACCACACCGCACGACACATACTCTTTATTCACTTTGGATGTAGCGAAAGTTCATATCTCCCTTGTAGCCAGAAGCTTTCGCAAGATCCTTAAGGTTTTGCACGCCACTATACTGATGTCCATTGATGACCCAAGTGGGGTAGCCAGGAACTTTCGCAGCTTTACATAAATCAGGATGAGGATTGATGCCACGGCGATCGCACTCAACTTTAATACTGTCGTTGATTATTTGGTAGGCTTCCTTCCCAAAGAGCAACTTCTGTTCGTGACAGTGAGGACACCACCAAGCAACGTATGGGAGCAACGCGAAAAAGTGAGATCGGGGTTTAATTCTCAGTTATATAGCTAGATTCTCAATAAAAACAGATGTTTCGCTGCGATCGCACTATCAAACAGGTGATTTATACCCCTAATTTTTAGCACCTCACAAAATCGCGTTGCTCCCGCAACGTATTCTTTTGCCCCGATGTTCACCAAATGCTTCGCCAAGGCTAGTTCTGCCTCCCCAGAAGTGGTGGTGATTTCCCAACCGACTCCAGTCTGAGGCCGTTCTTTGGGCAGGGAGAAGATGATTGATGGGGACTTTTGGTTGTCTGTTTGTTGAGCGATATCTGTCAGTAGTGCAGAGCCAGAACTCGTACCAACACAGATAATGGAGAGCGTTAACAGTGCAAGTAAAAGAGGGTGTTTGATAGCCATATTAAATATATACTTTGATTGAGTAGTTGTCGAAGCTAACAATTGGAAGCTTTAAGATTGTAGTATCTTGTATAACTGATAACACGAAGCCCAGATATTATTCTTCATCATCTTCATACTCATCGAAATCATCATCGCCATGTTCTTCATACCACTTTCTTTCTTCCTCCAAAGCGATTTCTCTTTCGCTCCTTTTTCTTTCTAGGGCTTCCCTTTCAAGCCTTTCTTTTTCAAGCCTGTCTCTCGCTATCCTTTCTCTTTCTATTCGTTCTCTCTCTCTTGTTTCTCTTTCTACCCTGTCTCTTTCAAGCTGAATTAATCGCCGCTCCACTCGCTCACAGTAGAAATCCAAAGCCTTGCCTGTGGCTGCTCCGGTAATTGCGCCACCAGCTAAAAAGACGAGGGCAGTTTTCCAGCCGTTAATGGGATTGCCACTCCACTCCAGAGTACCTTCATTGATCCACACCAATAGAAAATAGACAATAATTCCAACAACCGTATTAATTACAGCAAAAACTCTCGGTGTCATTTCGGTTTGACGAAGTATCAGCCATTGGGACAAACTGAGAATCACACCAAAGATTACCGCAGCGATAGCACAAAGAATAACATTACCTGGAAAAGTGAATGGATCTACTGCCAAGTTAATCATTAGTGCCAGAGTAATCGGGGCAGAAAGCAAAAAGCCGATAAATAAGCTAGCACTAATCGCAAGAAACCAGTAGCGACCGAGATAACCCAGGCGAAATTCTAACAATGACTCTTGTACTCCAAACAAAGTCATCCAAAAGGCAATATTTGCTGTCAAATAATCAAGCATTAGTCGTTGTTTTACCAATGTGTTGAAGAGGGGAATTTGTAGAATAAGCCCAAATCAACTGTAGTGTTGGATTGATTTTCGTTAAAGTATTCTTTCAACGATGATCTCCAAATAGACCTGTTTCACTCCTAGTGTCACCCACAGAAATCATCCACGCGCAGATCGCGCCAGACATCAGAAATCTGCCAGCCAGAGTTGCCAACAGACTGTACTGGAGGATTGTCAAGGAACGGAATATAGTCAGGAACTCTAGGCTCTGGAATCGCTACTGGTTTTTCCTCAACTATAGGCGCTGAAGAATTGATGGTATTAACTTGAAGAAGTTGGTCTTCTGCTTCTTCGATTAACTTCATCTGTCTCAGGGTAAGCTTGTCGGATTTTTTGATAATCTTCTTGGTATCTGTATCATTAGAAGTTTTCATTGGCTGTTTCCTCGAAGGCATTGGCTTAAAATTTGTCTGAGTAAAGTTGAGAGAAGATGAGTATTAATAATTGCACGGAATTAACAAGGTACACTAAATCAATGGAAAATACGAGTCCCTTGTTGAGGAATTTATTAATTGGACATAAATATCTTTTTCGGGCAGATGCCTAAAAGCGATCGCAGTAGGATCATTGTCTAGAAGTCAAAATTCTTTTGGGTTTTTGACATACGTTGACCTGTACCAATGCCATCGCTACGATTCAAAATACGCCTTTAGAAGAAACCATGACGGCACTCGCTGAGGTAGTGCGTCAGGGAAAAGCTCGTTACATCGGCTTTAGCGAATGGAAAAAGTTTTTGCCAAAAAGCTAGGGCTTTTGCTCTATAAGGAGAACTAAGTTCTTAATTTTGGATAAAGTCGAGCTTAGTAGCTATTCATAAAATCATTTATGGAAATGCGATCGCCATACAGCCAATGTTCATACTAGCTAAAATAAATCTGAGAGTAGGCAATAAAAATTAATAAACATCAAAAATGTTTGAGAAAGAAGTCAATGTCAGAGATAGTTTTCACTCAAAACAGCCTGGGGGCGGCAGTGATCCGAATAGTTTTGATTGTAAAGAAACATGGTATCCCATCCATTACCTAGAGGACTTAGACAAATCAAAACCAACGCCTTTTACAGTGCTGGGAAGAAATATTGTAATTTGGTGGGATAGACTTGCCCAATCTTGGAGAAGCTTTGAAGACCAGTGCCCTCATCGTTTAGCACCGTTGTCTGAAGGCAGGATTAGTGACGATGGGCTTTTGGAATGTCCCTATCACGGTTGGGCTTTTTCTGGAGATGGAAATTTTCAAAGGATTCCTCAACAAGTCAAAGGTGGAACAGCAGAGATATCAAAACGAGCTTGCGTGGCATCATTACCAATTATTGAAAAGCAAGGACTACTGTTTGTATACGTTGGTGAATATGAAAATGCTGCCAAAACCGAAGTCCCAATAATTGAACCATTAGAAGAATCTCCCGAAGGATGGGTTGTAATTAATACATTTAGAGATGTACCTTATGATGCATTAACACTATTAGAAAATATACTAGACCCTAGCCACATATCGTTTACACATCATAAAACGGTAGGAAATAGGGCAAATGCAGCACCTTTGGAACTTGAAGTGATTGAATCTGGGAAACATGGATTCAAAGGGATTTGGAAACAAGGTTTGAAACCCGGGCAATCAGGAGAGTTGTCTACAACCTTCGTCGCTCCAAGTTTAATGTGGCATGACATCAACTCCCAGCGTGGTAGAATTCTAACCGTTGTTTATGCTACACCCATACGTAAAGGAGAATGTCGTGTATTTGCACGTTTTCCTTTTAAGTTTCCTGATAAACTTCCAGGTTGGTTTATTAAGCTCAGACCGCGTTGGTATTACCACATTGGACAAAATGGTGTTTTAGAAGACGATCAAATTTTTCTCCACTATCAAGAAAGGTATCTTGAAGCTAAAGGAGGTAGCCCTAACTTTACTAAAGCCTTTTACCTTCCAACCAAAGCAGATAGTTTTGTATTTGAATTGCGTCAGTGGGTAAACCAATATAATGCTGAACCATGTGGCAAAGAGACTTTTTCTCCCCCATTGGCAAAGTCCGTGCTTCTGGAGAGGTATCATTCTCATACGGAAAAATGTGCCAGTTGTAGCTCGGCGCTTTCTATTATTGAGCGATTGAGATTTGGGAGTGGAGTTGCAACAGTACTTACTTTGGCTTGGACTCCAATGCTTTTTTTATTTTTTCAGACAACATCAGTTGTAGTAGTTGTGATTGAAACTCTAGCTCCCTTAATTTTTGCACTAGCATGGCTCGGACTAAGTAAGTTAGTTATTCAGTTTTATGATGGACGAACCTTACCTCCACGAAACCGACCCGAAAAAAACTGAAATCTAATAATAACAGAAATATATGAGTAAGCTCATCTTAATTACAGGCATAAGTAAAGGTCTAGGTTATGCAATGGCTGAGGGTTTTATTCAACAGGGACATACTGTTATTGGTTGCGCTCGTTCATCAGATGCTATTGATAAAATACGCCAGAAATTTAGTGCTAGCAACGATTTCACATCTGTAGATGTAGCAAATGAACAGCTTGTAACAAAATGGGCACTCTTTCGTACTTCAAAAATATTCACCGCCAGATATAGTAATTAATAATGCGGCAATTACCAATTATCCAGCGCCTTTGTGGGAAATACCATCTGAAGAATTTTCGGATCTAATAGATATCAATATCAAAGGAGTAGCGAATATAATTCGCCATTTCGTACCAGCAATGGTGAAAAAGAAACGGGGTATTATTGTCAACTTTAGTTCTGGCTGGGGACGTTCGACTTCACCCCAAGTTGCACCATATTGTGCTTCTAAGTGGGCAATAGAAGGATTAACTCGTTCTTTGGCACAAGAATTGCCAACTGGTATGGCAGCTATACCCCTCAATCCAGGTATTATTCATACTGATATGCTTTCTATTAGCTTTGGAGAAGAAGCTGCTAATTAACGTGAGTTCGGGTTAAGATTAGGCGGCAGAAAGCAAATTGTGATCGATGGC
>NZ_CAXTNP010000149.1:0-19581 GCF_964245575.1 uncultured Nostoc sp.
GGGGAATGGAGAATGGGGAATGGGGACTGGGAAGTTAAGAATAAGAATTTTTCCCCCATTCCCTACTCCCTACTCCCTACTCCCTACTCCCTTCATAAGAAGATTTATTGTGCGGCGCATGTATGTTTCTACCGGTTCGGTTGTAGGTTTGAATATCAGTGCATAATATAGTGACCCGCTCAGAAGGTCAATAATTAAGTCTACGTCTGCATCCTTGTGAATTTCGCCTCTAGACTTGGCACGCTCAAGTACTTTAGAAAAGGCTTCACGTCGAAGTTTCGTATATTTTGTCCAATAAACCTCTGCAAACTGAGGATTGCTAGAGGCTGTACTAATTATCAAGGCGAGTGTCTGACGACCAAGGGGACTATCTATTTTTTTGGCGGCATTATTTATCAAAATATCCATGTCTCCCCAAAACCTGCCAGTATCGGGGATCACTAAATCATCTCTCAAACTTTCTATCGCGTCTGCAACTAGTTCTTCTTTGGAAGTGTAACGCCGATAGATAGTCGTTTTACCAACTCTAGCACGGGAAGCGATCGCTTCTATACTCATGCTTTCATATCCTACCTCTGCAAGCAGATCCAAAGTCGCTTGCACAATAGCCTGATCGGCGTGGATGCTGCGTGGTCGTCCAGAGGGGCTGTTGGTTTGCTTACTCATAAAATATCATCCCCAAGCAATATCTTCTTGGCCATTTGCTTCTAGCTTTGGGCATAGAACATAGCCTATAGGAAACAAATAAGCCCTATAACTCAATTCTCATGCATGAAAACAGCAGCAGTGACCATCCATCCTTAGCATAGGTATTTCTGCCACTTTTCATTGAATTTTCCCTTGACCGTTTTAATGTGATACGCTACCGTAGCGTATGTATACAAAATTTAATTTTAGCTTTGGCGTCAGTATTCCAACCAAGGCATTGCTTGACATCTCCCAAATATTATTTACGTAACAATGGCTACCAATATTAAAAGTTCTAGTTTTGACCAATTTGGTTATGTCCACGGGCCATTGAAGTGGGCGATCGCTTTTACGGCTTCCCTTGGTGCTATTTTAGAATTAATTGATACCAGTATTGTTAACGTTGCCTTGACAGACATACAGGCTAGTTTGAGTGCAACTGTCAGTGAAGTGGGTTGGGTAGTTAGCGGATATGCGATCGCTAACGTCGTCTTAATTCCCTTATCAGCATGGTTGGGAGATTACTTTGGGCGTAAAACCTACTTTATCTTCTCACTGATTGGTTTTACGATTTCCTCCGTTTTATGTGGGCTGTCCTTCAATCTACCGATGTTGATCGTTGCCCGAATTCTCCAAGGTTTATGCGGTGGCGGGTTGCTAGCGAAAGCCCAAGCGGTTTTGTTCGAGACTTTTCCCCCAGCTGAACAAGGTTTGGCGCAAGCAGTTTTTGGTGTAGGTGTAATTGCTGGCCCGGCAATTGGCCCAACCTTGGGAGGATTCTTAGTAGATGGTTTAGGCTGGCGCTGGATTTTCTTTGTTAACATTCCCTTTGGGATCATCGCAGTAGCGATGTCTTTAGCGTTTTTGCCAAAGAATGAGGACAGGAAGGACACCCAAAATCAAGCTGTTGATTGGTGGGGAATTGGATTTTTAATCGTGGCTGTGGGTAGCTTACAAACTGTATTAGAACAAGGGGAGCAAGATGACTGGTTTTCCTCTAGTTTTATTGTCACTCTGGCGATCGTCGGTATTATCGGCTTGGGGTTGTTTATTTGGCGAGAACTGAAAACAGATCACCCTGCTGTGGATTTAAGAGTTTTGCGTCACCGTTCTTTAGCTGCGGGAAGCGTTCTTTCAGCAGTGGTGGGTATGGGGCTTTATGGCGCTCTTTTTGCTGTGCCAATATTTGCTCAGAGCGTGCTGCAATTTACAGCAACACAAACAGGATTATTATTAGCACCTGGGGCTTTAGCGTCTGCGATCATTATGGTTTTATTAGGCAAACTGTCTAGTAAAGTTGATGCTCGATTTTTAATTGCAATGGGCGCTGTTGGATCATCTGGAGTCATGTTTGAATTGGCAGCAATTACCCCACAAACCGGCACAGATGATTTATTCTGGCCATTGGTATGGCGTGGGGCTTTTACCGTGTTGATGTTTCTCCCTTTGAGTTTGGCAGTTTTAGGACCGCTACCCAAACAAGATGTTTCTGCCGGTTCTGGTTTCTACAACCTGACTCGACAACTAGGTGGCAGTATTGGCATTGCCTTACTTACTACTCTGCTTGACCGAAGAGAGACTTTTCATCGAGCTATCCTGTTAACAAAACTTAGCCCTTATGACCCAGAAACCAATCAGCGTCTCGACTTGCTCAATGGGGCACTCCAAAACCAAGGCATGGATGCAGCAACAGCGCAACAACAAGCACTAGCTTTATTAAGTCAAACAGTAGATACTCAAGCTGCTGTTTTATCTTATGCAGATTGCTTTCGAGTCGTAGGGGTAGGGTTCCTTTGCTCATTACCTCTGTTATTATTCCTGGGCAAAGGCGGCGCAGGAGCGAAAGCGCCAATCGGTCACTAGTACCGCAAGGCGGAAGTCAGCCCCTTTGGGGAAGTCAAAAGTCAAAAGTCAAAAGAATTATATTCCGAGCTTCTTGCACCATTTGAAATGGTGAACCAGCGCTGCGGGAGGGAAACCCTGCGCAGGCGACTGGTGAACCCTAAGGGTATGTTTATTTCCGCGCCTGCTGTACTAGTAGTCTGTCCCATTAATTTTGCGGGGAAAGATAACAAACCACGTTCGGGCTTCGCGTCTCGTAGAGAAGACGCGAAGTACGCGTCCCTTGCGCGTCTCCCAGAGAAGAAAGAGGTAAGAAGAGAAATTTAAAAACTGATTTACCTATCAAAATTAATGAAACAGATTACTAGTAGTCTGTCAAGCTAGTAATGAAAAGTTTGTAGTAAGCACAAAGCGTGCTTAAAAATCCAGGACTAAAGTCCTTACTACGAACTTGTTTACTCCTCAATTAAAAACTGACAGACTACTAGGGGTAAATAGCGATCGCATCCCAATTTTAAATTCTCTGATTGCAAAACTACGTAAAAACACGGCTTTCAAATTATTTTCTACTGAAAGTCAGAGAAAAAAGTTAATATACACCGATTCATCTGGATTAAAAGCAAAAGCCCCACTCAGTTTTGAGCCGGGCTATGTGAAGTTTTATTGCTAAAATTAAAAATCTTTATCTTAGAAAAAGTTCATTATTGTAATTATGCTAACGCTGGTCAACATCATTAAAGCGCCCATGATTATAGATTCACCTAAGCGATTGGGGGATTTTGAAGTCTTCATTTAAGTAAAATCCTTTTTATTAATTGTTCCTTAACCATATCAAAATCAGTATAAATATCTATAAAGGCATTGTAAAACTTAAATTACCGTAAAGTTTCTTAGTAAACAGTGTTGTTTTTACTTATGTATTCGTTTTGACTGAATCCTAAAAATAAGACAACGCCCCATCACCTATTCCCCATGCCGATAATGTAGTAATTTCCGAACATAATAATTACCTTATCTCCGAGCGGAATAGGCGCCTTTGTGGGTTAAAATAAATATTAGTCAAGGTAAAAATATTTGAACAGAAGATTATCATGACAGTTTCCACGGCATCTAGAAACCAAGCGATCGCTTTTGACTTAGAAAAATTAAATCAGCAATTTGAAACTGCTACTCCCAAAGAAATACTGGCATGGTCTATAGAGAACATCCCAACGGGACTGGTGCAAACAAGCGCCTTTAACGTGGATGATATGATAATTACCCATATTCTTTACACTGAACTGAAGCATCCAGTTCCTGTGATCTTTCTTGATACTTTACACCACTTCCCTGAAAGCCTAGAATTAGTAGCCAAAGCCATACAAATCTACAATCTGGATTTGCAAACTTTCAAAACTCCAGACGTAGACACCCGCGAAGCCTTTGAAGCCAAATATGGCGAGAAACTCTGGGACAAAGATATTGCCAATTTCCACCACATTACAAAAATTGAACCACTGCTACGGGGTCTAGACGAACTCAACAGCGTCGCTTGGATTACTGGACGCCGCCGTGACCAAGCAGTAACCCGTGCGAATATGCCCATATTTGAATTAGACGGTAAAGGTCGCCTGAAAGTAAATCCTATAGCCAGATGGACACGCCAAGACAGCTGGGTTTACGTGGCTGAACACGGAGTCATCTACAACCCTCTGCACGACAAAGGTTATCCCAGTATTGGGGACGAACCCATCACCACCAGAGTAGGCGAAGGCGAAGACGAACGCGCTGGACGCTGGCGGGGAAGTGATAAAACAGAATGTGGAATTCATATTTAAAAGTGAGTGGGGAGTAGGGATTGGGGAGTGGGGAATAGAAGAAAAGAAAAATTTCCCCCAACCTTCCTTACTCTGCGCCTCTGCGGTTAGATAACAGTATTACACAACAAGTTTAGAGGCTAGTTTATTGACCATTTTGCTGGAAAAGCTGCTCTAGAGAAGCTAATTCAGCTTCTCTGGCTGCGTCAATCTCTGGCAAAGGTCGCTGCATAATTGAATAAAGCGATCGCTTTTGCACTTTTGTAGATTGCAAACCAAGTTCCTTCAATTCCTCTCCAATTTTTAATCTCATATTGCGTCGGTCAGCTTTAGTTACATCAGGACTTTGGAGAATAGCTATTTCAATAGCAGGTAAAACAAATTTCTTTACTTTCTCATATTCGCCCGAAGAAATAGCATTTTGAGCTTGAGTAACTAGCTCTTTTATAGTTTTTAATGACTCCCAATCTTGCTGTTTGCGCTTTTCTATACGAAACAGCATATAGCTGTAGCCTTCTAGGGGTTTACCATCACGCTCAAAAGTTTTTGTTGTTCCAGGTGAACCAAGACAGAGGCTATCCTTGACAATACAAAGGTTATCGCTGTTTATCTTGTTATCCTGCGCTAAAATTGCGGCAAAATAACCTGCTTTCAGTGAATTACTACCACCTCCATCAGCTTCAGAAAATGTTTGCTGGTAGCCTAGTTCTAACCGACGCTCACCAATATCGAGTAAATCTTCAATACCCCGATATACTGGTTCTGCTAGCTTTATAACACTTGAAAGTTCCGGCACAGGTAGCAATTCAGAAAATCTGCCCATTGTCTTAATAAATTTACCGATGGAGTCATTATTAGCTATGCTAAATAAGCCTGTTTGTAACTCGACTAATCCATCATTGAAGGGAAATAAAGATGTGAGAGGATAGTTGCATTGAATGACTTTATCCAGATTATCTGCTATTGATTTTTCTAATTGTCCAGGTGCAGCTAGATAGGGAATTATTACGGATTTCCCACCGTGATTGAAGCGGACAGCAGCATGAACCACCGGATATCTTTGCTTGAACCATTCTACATCTTTAGCCAAGCGCATCTCCACTAGCCAGATCCGACAATAGGCTTCACCTGCAACAATGGGTTTTTCATCATAGTCTACATCAACTCGATGTTTCGGTAGAGAAAGGGTTTTATATTTTGGAGCCTCACGGCTGAAAGTTTCAGATAAACTCTGGAAAAAGCTCATGAAATTATTCCTCTGTCACATTAACCTAAATACTGTGAAATTTGATTCCAAAAAGCACGAATGGGAATACCCCCTGTTGAACCTGGAGCCACAGAACGTCCTATACCGGGATTTCCTTGATGAATTGCAATCAATTCCCATTGGCGATTAAAAATTGGTGCGCCAGAGGAACCGTCATCAGTTTTCAGATTATGGTCAATGTAATCTTCTCCTACTTGTGTAATTTGTCCAAAGTCGGAAATTATAACTGGGTTTCCTTGTGGATGATGGATAATACGAACATCTTGACCGCTATCTAATATAGATGTTTCGTTAATAAAAATGGATTTTTGTTGTGTTTGAGCGTTGATTTTAAGTAAAGCATAATCAAGATGACTATTATTACTAATAAAATCTAATTTAAAAACATCCTTTTCTGATTCGTAACTTCCATCTTTATAACCAAAGCGCACCCATGCTTTTTGCACTTGGCTCTTACTAAAAATGTGATTACAGGTTAGTAAAAAATTTTTTGTAATTAACACTCCTGTGCCTATAGCGTTTCCTATAGGTGATTCGATTCTGCCTACTGTGTTACAAGCTGCTAAAGCTTTAAAGTTTTCCTGACCTTTTTCGACTAATCGAGTATATAATTCTACATCTTGGTCTTTCAATCCATAAATTGATGCTAAATTGCGTAGAGACTCAAGTACACTTACTAATGGGTGATCGTTAAAGTTTTTATGAGAGATTTGATAACTTTTAAATGCTGATACTAATGATTGAGCAAATACATGAGATTGAGTGTCAAATCTCAAATTACTTAAAAACGCATAATCAACACCAGCGCTTTCTAAAAAATTTTGGCGATCGCTTGCTACATTGACCTTGAGAGCAAAGTTATTTAGCGCCATAATTAATGGTATCACATCTCTCTGCTCTAAAAATATTTCCGGATTCATGAAGTTCTCATTTGTCCAAATTAAGCTATCATTTTCAGTTGCAAATAACGAACTATCAACAGTTTGAGTAGGTGCGATAGAGAATGAAGCAGCAACAGGTTCCAATGTTTGTTGCTGAAATCCCTCATTCAATTTGAGATTAGATGTTTGCACGTTGTTGCTTAAAATTGGGGTTATGATTATAGGATCTCTAGTAGCCTGGGTATAAGTGGTCTGATTAAATCGACGCTTCAAATCCTGAACAAACTCTTCTAATGAAGTTTTTTGGAGATAGTGTTTTTTTAAGGATTTCTCAATTGTTTTAAGCAAAGTCTCATATAGATTCTCGATATATTCTTCCCGTACAGCTTTTGAATTATCTAGCTCAAATGACCAGTAATTATACCATTGCCAAAGAGATTGAAATTGATTGGGATTTGGAGCATCTATACCTATCTCTCGAAGGATACTTATTTGTAATCTAACCTCACAATAAAGCTTTTTATAGCTCTCATCTTCAGACCTAACTAGCTCAACAGGCTGTCCTTGAGTAGCTACCGAAAGCATGGTTAACTTTAACTGTTTAATCTTTGCTATCAGATATTCAAATCGTGATATTTGACACTCGTCAACTAATTCTTCTTGAGATTTATCTTTGATATAATGCTGGTACAAAATAATATCAATTTGATTGAAAACGCTAGTGTATAGGTCGTGAATATATCCTGCTTTTGAAGCATATCCGCTTTTTAAAGATGACCAGCGCTCGCGCCAATTTGAAAGAGATTTAAAGTTATTAGTATTTTCGATGTAAACCCCTTCCTCTTCAAGAGATTCCATCAAGTCAGCAATATTTTTATAAAGTAGCGTATACTCTTTCTCTTTTTCGTAAATTTTCAACTCTCCAGTAGAAACCGCAATCATGATTAATTGCAACTGTTGAACTTTAGTTAACAGTTCTTCAATTAGTGCTACTACCATAGACAATCCAATTTTTATTTAAATCTCTGTTTATAAAGCTACACTAGCAACTGTGCTTATTTCCGATTGCGTATATTTTCTATATGCTCTATTAGCTGTTTTATTTGACCCTCTCTGTTGCGATTCCATTCACGAGACCAAATTCTGTAAATTCGCCAGCCTAATTTTTGTAGAACTTCTTGGCGGAGGCGATCGCGATCGCGGGCTGTAGGATATTTATGATAAGTTCCTCCATCACAGACAATGCCTAAAAGAGACTCTTCTGTTTCTGGCTTGGAATTATCTATCACAACTAAGTCGATTGGGTAAGCTGAACGACCTACCCGTTTATTAACTGCGTATCCGCTTTCTATTAAAGCCTGATATATATCTTCTTCAAATGGCAAATTAGAGGGAGACAGATCATCATCACCCTTTTCATCTAGTTTTTGACCGCCACTTTGAACGTATGCAAAATACTCTTTAACTAATGCAGCTTGTAGGCTTACTTCGGGGTTAATATTCTCGTGTTTAATCGAAGCGACTAATACAAACTTGTATTTAGCGCGAGTTATTGCAACGTTTAATCTTCGTTTCCCTAAATCTTGCTGTTTTTTACTGAAGTAACCAAAGTTGTGATTCAACTTACCCGGGTTTTTGTTATCAAAACCAAAGCCAAAGCTTAGAAAAATCACATCTCGTTCATCACCTTGAACCTCATCGATTGGCTTGACAAAAAATTTATCTGAGTTATCTTGACAAAATTCTTCTATCTTTGGATGTTTAATACTGATTTGTTTGAGTTGTTCCCAGATGGCTTTTGCTTGTTGTTTACTTGAGGTAATAATACCCAAAGATTGCTGAGAGTGTTGTTGAAAATGCTGCACTGTCAGCTTTGCAACTTCCTCTGCTTCACGGATATTGTCTCCACGACCACCACGATCATATATTCCCCCTTCAACGGGATGGAAATGTATGCCTCGACTAGCATCTTTTACAGGGTTGGGGAAAGAAATAAGTTTTGAATTGTAAAATTTTTGGTTTGAGAAGGCAATAAGGCTTTCGTCTTGGCTGCGATAATGCCAACTCAAAGTACGAATTATCATAATTGATAAAGTGGAACACTCATCGAGCAAATTTTCATAAACTTCTTCCTCTTCATCGTCGCTATCATCGGAAGCTGTATTTTCAAAGAAAGCGGTTGGCGGTAGCTGCTTGTTATCGCCAACAACAATTAGCTGTTTTGCTCGCATAATAGACGATACTGCATTTTCAGTACGAACTTGAGAAGCTTCGTCAAAGACAACAACATCAAACTGCACTGCCTCAGCATCTACATATTGACTAACCCCTAAAGGACTCATCAACCAACATGGCTTGAGGATAGTAACCAGTTGAGCATTATTTTTAATAAATTGACGAATTTTTTGTTGTCTGGTTTTCTTTCTACTTTCTTGTTTGAGAGACTTCACTTGTTCTGCTGCTTCTGGCTGTGTTAACCAATTTTGCCAACGTTTGGCATGGAGTTGTTTCAAACGTTCGATTGCAACTTCATACTGTTGTTTGTCTTGTTCTGAAAATTCATTTATTCTCTGCTCGTGCAGATTTTGGCTAAAGTTTTGCAACTCTGAATTATCAGAATGTATGTGTCGCAACCAATTTTCATAAAAGCCTTTTTCTAAAACTGAAAACCACTTACTCGGTAAAATGTCCGAATCTCGTAGCTTAGATAAAAACTCTTTGGTTCCAATAGCTTCTAATTGACGTACAAATTTTTGACAGTACAACCACTGTTGGAATAAATCAAGCTCATCATAGGCTTGTTGTCGGAAATCTTCAATTTCGTTTAAAGGTGTTTTCTTCAATACACCCGATGCTGCTAGCCGTTCTTGAGGAAAGTGTTTGTTTAAAAATTTACAGCCTTCTTGAATCTGGTTTAAGGATGTTTCCAAATTTTCTAAAAATGCTCTTAACTCCTGATAGCTTTCTCTTGAACCAACAACTGCGGCTACTATCTCTTTATCTAGTTGGCGCTGTTGATTTAGTTTTTCCAACCATTCAAGACCTTGCTGAATACTTTGCAAATTTGTCATTTCTTCATCAAATGAAGAACCAAAAACTTGACGCGCTCGATAGTTTTGGTCTTTTAATGTATTTAAAATATTTTGGCGCTCAATCGCTTGTTCAATATCTGCAATCAATTCTTGCTCAGAAACTCTATTTTGGTCTTGCCGGAGAGCTATAAGACGTTGACGTTCGCGCCTTTTAGCATTACGCCATTGCCAATAAGCAGGTTTAATGAAGCGAAAAAGTCCTGTAAATTTTCTCTCAAAAAGTCCCCTAAGTTTTAACAAATCGAAAGTTAAAAATTCCCGGACATACTTAGCATTGAGATCAGAATTAATAGATTGAAAATTCCTAATCTCTGTTTCTAGCTCCAAATACAACTGTCTTAAATCAACTAAATCTGTTGAAAGTGACCAACTTTCAATTCCTGATGGAGCATCAACGATATGGGCTACCTCTGGCTGTAACTGTTCTAAATCATACAAGGTTTGGAGTGGTTCTGTTATTTTTAGCAATTGTGTCAACGAAACTACAGTATTTTGAGCAAGTTTTATTCCTTTACTGATATTGTCAATATTTCTACGTAAATCTTTATCTATATCGGACGACCAAGATTCAGATTGTAGCGGACTACTTGACCATATCGTTTTTTGTCTACCCCGGAATATAGCCTCGAATTGACCAAGTTGTTCTAGTAAAACTTTTGCCTCGAACAATCTGGTTTCTGACCAATCTTGCAGATTAGAAAGATTAAACTGTAGTACAGGAATGTCTTCTCGTTCCAATCTGAGAATTTCGCCATACAGGTTAAAAGCAGATTTATTTAATGGTTGCTCTTGTTTATGTAGATTTATTACATGAACATTTAGTACTTGTCGATAGTTACGTAAAGGTTTAAAGAATATATCCCAATCTCGTTGTTGTGCTTCGTTTATTTCTGAAAGCTGAGTAAGAGTTTGGTCTAGTTGATTAAAGAAATCTTTTGCTTTTGTTGTAACTTGGTGATGTAAATTCAGACAAACATCTTCTAATTTACTTTTTTTAAGCCTGTCAAAAACAACTTCTAAAGCAGTTTGCTTTTCTGCAACTACAAGCACTTTTCTATTTTTGCCGATTAACTCAGTGATGATGTTGACAATAGTTTGGCTTTTTCCTGTACCAGGAGGCCCCTGCACTACACAACTAAATCCTGCTTTGACAGCTTCTATAACTAATTGCTGACTGGAGTCTGCATCACGTATTTGATAAATGAATGAAGGATCTATTTTGTCAAGTTCTTGCTTTTGAGGAATGGGGGGTTTATTGGCATTATCAGATGTTCGTTTTAAAGCTAGCTCTTGCAGTATAGGATGATTAGCTATCTTATCCTGATTTTGTTCCAGGTCTTTAATCATTGCTGCTTTTGCATCCTGGAACAAAGTAATGTGTGCTGTTTCTTCTAGTTGCCAGTCAGGCTGTTTAGCGATCGCACCACGAACTTCATCTATAAAATTCTCATAGCTCAATTTTTGAATGTGATCGCTCTCAGGCAGCGTAATATTAAATTCTTCATGTAGCTTGTTGATTAAAAGAAAGTTAACAGAAATATCTTCGTCTGTAGGGTAAAGTGTAAATTCTGGCGGCTTTCTACCCTTTTTTTCTAACCTCACTGGAACAAGCAGGATTGGAGAAACATACTTTTCATGGGGTTTTTCGGGGTCAAACCATGTTAAAGTTCCAAGGACTAAAAAGAGACTATTAAAACCCTTCTCTTCCAGGCTTGATTTTGCACCTTTACGAAGTTCGTCTAGAAGCTTGATCCGGTCAGTATCAGTCTGCTTGCTTGTGATTTCATTAAAAGCAAATGGACTAGGTTCGTCTCCTGCAAGCTTTTTATATAAAAGTGAAGAGGCTGTAAGAATATCAACTACTGGTTTTTTATTTTTGCGGAAATCAATTAAAGGATTGCTGTTTGAGTCGCCAGCAAGTCTTTTCTTCCAAATCTTTATTTTTTCTTGGATTGCCGCAGTGTCCGAGATACTCATTCGCTTTTGATTGAAGTGTTGTACAAGAATAAGTTTGTGTTTTAATACTTTTATTGTAAGTAAGATTTATTCTAAAAAACATCATTTGTTACAATTTGCAGACACAGCAAATGTCATTCAAGTAGACGAAACTTTTAAAAATCTCAATTTACGTGGCGACGTTATATAGAAGTAGGTCAACCTAATTAAACATAAAATGCTCAGGAGATAGATCCCCGACTTCTCTAAAAAGTCGGGAATATGGGTATTATGTTTATTTCTACCTACCGACTAATAGCTTCTAAGCTATGGTTGATTGAAACGCAGACTGCTGTAAGCGATAGTATGATTAGCGTGGTAATTTAACCTCATATAGTTAAATAAGACAAATATGATTAAAATCCTTCATCTCTCCGACATCCACATGGGAAGCGGCTTCTCCCACGGACGAATTAATCCCGCAACCGGATTAAACACACGATTGGAGGATTTTGTCAATACATTGTCTATATGTATTGATCGAGCGCTGACAGATGCTGTTGATATGGTGATATTTGGTGGCGATGCTTTCCCGGATGCTACACCACCGCCTTATGTACAGCAGGCTTTTGCCGGCCAATTTCGCCGTCTCATGGATGCCAATATTCCAACAGTGCTGTTGGTAGGCAACCACGATCAACATTCCCAAGGGCAGGGAGGAGCGAGTTTAAATATTTATCGCACTTTAGGAGTGCCAGGATTTGTTGTCGGTGACACATTAACTACTCACTGCATCGAAACCCGTAATGGTAAAGTGCAAGTAATCACCCTTCCTTGGCTAACCCGTTCTACCCTAATGACTCGCCAAGAGACTGAAGGTTCGTCTTTGGCGGAAGTCAACCAACTGTTAACGGAACGGCTGCGAGTTGTTCTAGAAGGAGAAATTCGCCGTCTTGACCCCGATGTGCCAACTGTCCTTTTGGCTCACTTGATGTCTGACAATGCAACCTTGGGCGCAGAACGCTTTTTGGCAGTGGGTAAAGGCTTTACTCTACCCCTATCTTTGCTGACGCGACCTTGTTTTGATTATGTAGCGTTGGGACACGTCCACCGCCACCAAAATCTGAATAAATCTAACAACCCGCCGGTGATTTATCCAGGGAGTATTGAGCGGGTAGATTTTAGTGAAGAAAAAGAAGACAAAGGCTATGTGATGATAGAACTGGAGCGAGGGAGGGCTGAGTGGGAATTTTGTCCCTTAACAGTTCGGACTTTCCGCACTATTGAGGTGGATGTCTCGAAAGCAGATGATCCGCAAGCGGTATTAATGAAAGCGATCGCTAAGTATGATATTCAAGATGCTGTAGTGCGGCTAATTTACAAACTCCGCTCTGAGCAGATGGATTTAATTGACAGCTCCTCTCTACATACTGCTTTAAGTCCGGCTCATACCTACACCATTCAAGCAGAATTATTGAGTCAATTAGCTCGTCCCCGCATTCCTGAATTAACTGCAAGTAGCAGCATCGACCCAATGGAAGCCTTGAAAACTTACTTAAACAACCGTGAAGACCTCAAAGACATAGCAGCATCAATGCTGGATGCAGCACAGAAGTTGCTAGCAGATGATGTGGAAGTCTGGCTAGAAGCAGCAACTAGTGAGTAGGATAAATGGCAATGATATTTTCATGTTTTAAGAGCAATGTTTGATGGCCAGTAGCTACGTGTCTACGCTACATCAGTCAGCATTAAGTAATCAGAAAATGTCTGAGCTTTGAATAGTAGTAATTACAGGAGAAACCATACAATGAAGATTAGAGGAACAAAACGTGGTCAAAGTATTGAATTATTAGAGCAAATTCACAGTATTCCTGATGGAGCAGAGATAATCATTAATCTAAAACTTTCTTTTACTGAATCTGTAGTAGCAAAACTAGACTTAACAGATGAAGAAAGACTAGCAAAATTGAATCAATTATTTTAAGTTTGGCAAGACCAATCAAAGTTAATAGATATCTTTGCTGAAATTGACCAGCAGCGTCATACTTATCAAGGAAGGAGATAGACTCAATTGATAAATACAAGAAAGACTAATATATCTCCTAGATACTAATATTTGTATTGCACTGCTTAACGGCAATTCCAAAGCAGTACCTATATTTAATAGCTATTTCAGCCAATGCTATCTATCTACAATAGTAGTTTCAGAACTTTACAAAGGTGTTTACTGTTCTAAAAAAGTTGAAAAAAATTTAGCAACACTAGCACAATTAACTGAACTATTACCCATTGAGCCATTTGATATAGATGCTGCCAGACAATTTGGTAAAATCCAAAGCGAATTGAGACAAATTGTTAGACCGACAGGAGAAGTAGATGCACTAATTGCTGCTGTTGTCCGTTCTCGTAATGATATTTTGGTTACGAACAATATCAAGGATCTTGAAAATATACTTAATTTGCAATTAGAGAACTGGTTAGAGTAGCAAAAAGGCTGTATGAGTATTTCTGCAAGTGAGTGATCGCCTGATTATATGTTCTATCAAAATGTGCGATCGCTCTTTCAATAATGCGAAAATATAGTATAACTTCAAAAAAGTTCATGATGAAGCGAGATTTTAATGTAATTATCAAACAAGATGCAGATGGCTACTTTGTTATTTCCGTCCCAAATCTTCCTGGTTGTCATACGCAAGCCCACACTTTTTATGATACATTGCGATGGGTGCAGGACGGTAGTTCCTGTACATTCAGGTGAAACAATTGGTCGTGGTTTGCTGGCACAAATACTACGCGATTGCCAAATAACTCGTGAAGAATTTAGAGAATTGTTGTAAGAATTAATGCTTTTGAGAGTTAGATATTATGTACAGATAATAGATAGTCCTAAAAAGTGCGATGCCTTCTCTACGAGAGGCTTCTCTTTCAGAGACGCTAACGCGAACGCCAACGGCGGGCGTAGCCATCGCTAAATATAATATTCAAGATGCTGTAGTGCGGCTAATTTACAAACTCCGCTCCGAACAGATGGATTTATTAGGTCATCTGGAAAAACCCACGAAAACCTAACCCCTAACCCCCTTCCCAACGCTCTAAGGGGGAAATTTCAAAGTCTCTCTCCTTAAAGGAAGAGAGAAATAGAAGTGAGGTTTTCCAGATGACTAAAATTTTCATCTTCTAAATGGGGTTCTTTGAGAAGATGCTAAAACCCTTTGATGGATTGTTCGATATCGGTTAGGATAATCCATCAATTAGAGGAAAAACTTCAAGCACGCTTAATCGCGCTGCAACCTGAAAATCACCTAAATATAAATTTGGACAGATTTTATAGGAGTTTGCTACTCTACTATCAATTGTTTTTTTCTTCTGGCCAGAGGAAATTTTGGACTCAGTACATAAAGTTATCGAGCCTTGAATAAGCTATTTTTTACAGGTAAATCTTTTCGTTTTATGGCTTTTGTCCTACCGCTAATCATGTGGTGGGGATACAAAGAAGTACAAAACCAATTTGTACAGCCGCAAGCAGTTGTAGTGTTAGGTGGTTCAACGAGACGTTTAGAGCGAGAAAAGTTTACGGCCGAATTCGTGCGCCAGCATCCAAATATACCAATTTGGATTACTGGGGGTAGTCCAGCTAGATTCACCCAACGAGTGTTTACTAAAGCTGGTGTTGATCCCAAACGTTTACACTTGGACTATGAAGCCGTAGATACAGTTACTAATTTTACTACGTTAGTAGATGATTTGCAAGCTCGTGGCATCAAGAGCGTTTATTTGATTACTTCAGATTTCCACATGCGTCGGGCTTGTGTCATCGGCGAAATTATTTTGGGTAGTCGAGGTATTTATTTAAAACCAGTACCAGTTCCTTCAGAAAAACCCCCCGAATCTATCGAAAAATCTATTCGTGATGGAGCTAGAGCGATACTTTGGATAGCAACTGGTTACACCGGTGTGAATGTAGTTAAAAATAAACGGTAAATCAAACAAATTTTGGATTTTGGACTTTGACTTCTCTACGAGACGCACTCGCGTTCGCTCAGTCGAACGATTTTAAATTTTGAAATTGAAAATCTTCAGATTCAGAAGGTTTATCGATTTGAAACGATACAAACTATTCCAATTTGGTATCATTTATGAGAATTTGCCTATTATTGACCTAAGTCAATATAGGCAAATTAAGAGAACTAATGCCAATAATATTGACATTAACTCAGTAATAATAGACACTATCATTGTCCAATTACCAAAAACTAGCGCAACACCAACTCTCAAAGAACACAATATAAAAACCAATTAACATTTTTTGCTCATTTGGTTGCCTGGTAAATACTTTGCGTCCATCAAAGTTTTGAGCTGCGGCTTGGGTAACTCGAATTTATCTGTATAGTTCAGGGAAAAAACGCCCCAACTTATCTCACAATTTGATACCCTAGCTTAAACAGATTTAAGAAAAATTAAAGCGTGGAAATTCAACTTGGGCGGGGAAAAACAGCTCGCAGAGCTTACGGAATAGATGAAATTGCTCTAGTCCCTGGTAACAGAACACTAGACCCCAGTTTGGCAGATACTAAGTGGCGTATTGGCAATATTGAGCGAGAAATCCCGATAATTGCTAGTGCGATGGATGGCGTAGTAGATGTTCGTATGGCTGTACGTTTGTCACAGTTAGGAGCATTGGGTGTCTTGAATTTAGAGGGTATTCACACTCGCTATGCTGATCCAGAGCCAATATTAGATCGGATTGCCTTTGTGGGTAAAGATGAATTTGTTGCCCTGATGCAAGAACTCTATGCCGAACCAATAAAGCCGGAATTAATTGAACAACGTATTCAGGAAATTAAACAACAAGGTGGCATTGCGGCGGTAAGTGCGACTCCAGCCGGTGCAAGTAAATATGGTGAGGGGGTGGCAAAAGCTGGAGCAGATTTATTTTTTGTACAGGCTACGGTAGTTTCTACTGCACATCTGTCACCAGAGTCTTTAGTACCACTTGATTTAGCAGAATTTTGCCGTTCCATGCCCATCCCCGTGGTGTTGGGGAATTGTGTAACTTACGAAGTCACTTTGAATTTGTTGAAAGCTGGAGCGGCTGGGGTACTGGTGGGAATTGGGCCTGGTGCTGCTTGTACGTCCCGTGGGGTATTGGGTGTGGGCGTACCACAGGCGACTGCGATCGCAGATTGTGCAGCAGCACGAGATGATTACTACAAGGAAACTGGTAACTATATCCCCATCATCGCTGATGGTGGTTTAATCACCGGTGGCGACATTTGTAAATGCATCGCCTGCGGTGCTGATGGTGTGATGATTGGTTCTCCCTTTGCCAGAGCCGCAGAAGCCCCAGGACGAGGTTATCATTGGGGCATGGCGACTCCCAGCCCAGTCTTGCCTCGTGGCACCCGGATTCGCGTTGCCACCACCGGTAGCTTAGAGCAAATACTCGTTGGCCCAGCAGGACTAGATGATGGCACTCACAATCTTTTAGGAGCCTTAAAGACGAGTATGGGCACCTTAGGAGCCAAAAATATCAAAGAAATGCAACAAGTAGAAGTTGTGATTGCACCTTCTTTATTAACCGAGGGTAAAGTTTACCAAAAAGCTCAACAATTGGGTATGGGGAAATAAAGCTGGGGACTGGGGACTGGGGACTGGGGACTGGGGACTGGGAAAAAGTTATTCTAATCCCTAATCCCCAATCCCTAATCCCTAATCCTTCAATAAATTTTTCCAGCCCCCTAAACAATTGCTGGAAAAATCCGATATGTCGCCTACAATAGAGATAGCGGAGACGAATGTTTCCGTTCACTCCTCACACCACACTCCGCCCGGACTACTGTTCGGGCGGTTCCTTATGTTTATAAATAAATTCTAGAGCTTCTTTGCAAATGTACATCCTCGGACTTCCAAGCTGAGGTTTTTGCTATGGTAGAATTTTCACCAAGCTCAGATATTATTGGCGAAGGTTTTAGGCATGTCAACAGCCGCGCAAGTTACCGATTCTAGTTTCAAGCAAGAAGTACTCGACAGCGATGTACCCGTTTTAGTTGACTTTTGGGCACCCTGGTGCGGACCATGCCGTATGGTAGCTCCTGTTGTCGATGAAATCTCCGAACAGTACAAAGGTCAAATTAAGGTCGTCAAAGTCAATACGGATGAAAATCCTCAAGTTGCTAGTCAGTACGGCATCCGCAGTATTCCCACATTAATGATTTTTAAGGATGGACAAAAAGTGGATATGGTAGTCGGCGCTGTGCCTAAAACTACATTAGCTTCCACTCTCGAAAAGTATCTTTAAAACTCAATTGGCAATAAACTCCTCTTGAGTTATCCATCGTGTTCTAAATTTAGGTTAATTTTTATAAAGAAGTTTGAGAGACGCGATTTTTTCGTCTCTCAAACTTCTTTACGTTTGTATACAGTTTCAGAATATTTTTAGGAGTTTTCTAGCTCAAAAACAATTCTTTAATTCCCGTACTACCAATTTCCACCGCTAGCGCCGCCAACAAAAAACCCAAAAGTTGAGTCACAATCACTCCACCTTCTGCACCAATCCACTGGTCAATCAGATTTGCCAAACGCAAAATTAACCAAGTGATAAACATCGCGGCTAAGATACCCACCGCTACAGCAATATGCGGACTCTGTGATTTGGACATCAGCAACATCACCGTTGTCAAAGTCCCCGGCCCTGCTAATAGTGGTAAAGCTAGTGGAGTAATTGCGACATCTCGTCCTTCCTCAATAATCGGCTGATCTAATTCTCCCCGCAGCATTTGTAAAGCAATTAACAGCAATAATAGTCCTCCTGCTACTCGCAAAGAGCCGATACTGATTTCCAAGTAATTTAAAATTACTTGCCCTGTAAAGGCAAATAGCAAAAGAACTGCGATCGCAATGATAATTGCTTTATCTACGACTTTGTTTCTTTGGTCTGGCATCATGCCTTTAGTCAAAACTAAAACAATCGGTATATTGCCCACAGCATCCGCCAGGACAAACACAGCAATAAATGTTTGAATGAGAATAGAAATATCCACAGCAGGTAGGTTTGATCACGGTTTGATCACAACCTAATCCTTATCTGGCTCACTTTGCTAGAACCCAGAGAAAGATTAAGATCAACATAAAACAAGTCTGTTAAAGAAAATCTTGGCTAACTCATTTCTAATTAAGTTCCACAGATGTTGAAGTAGCGATATATTTTGATAATCTATCTTCCATAAATCAACTGTTCGTTGTTGAATCTATGAAGTCTTATTTAGCCGCCGCTATTCAATTGACCAGTGTGCCCGATCTACAGAAAAATTTGGCACAGGCAGAAGAATTAATAGAGCTTGCCGTGCGTCAAGGTGCGGAATTGGTTGCTTTGCCAGAAAACTTTTCCTATATGGGAGAAGAAAAAGACAAACTCGCGCAAGGTGATGCGATCGCTCTTGAAAGTGAAAAATTTCTCAAAAAAATGGCTCAACGCTTTCAAATTACCATCTTGGGCGGCAGCTTTCCAGTTCCGGTAGATAATACAGGCAAAGTTTATAACACCACTTTACTCATTGACACAAACGGTCAAGAACTTGCCCGCTACTACAAAGTACACCTATTTGATGTTAATGTCCCCGATGGCAACACCTATCAAGAATCCAGCACAGTTGTGGCTGGTACGCAACTACCACCTGTCCATTTTTCCGAAAAACTTGGTAATTTAGGACTTTCCATTTGTTATGATGTCCGCTTCCCTGAACTGTACCGTCATCTGGCAGATAAAGGAGCTGATGTTATCTTTATTCCCGCCGCCTTTACCGCCTTTACAGGTAAAGACCACTGGCAAGTACTACTACAAGCCAGAGCCATCGAAAACACCGCCTACGTCATTGCTCCTGCCCAAACAGGCAATAACTACGCCCGTCGTCTAACCCACGGGCACGCGGTTATTATCGACCCTTGGGGCGTAATTTTAGCCGATGCCGGGGAAAAACCAGGAATTGCGATCGCAGAAATCAAGCCCACTAGGTTAGAACAAGTCCGCCGTCAAATGCCCTCTTTACAACATCGCGTATTCTAGGGAGTGGGGAGTGGGGAGT
>NZ_CAXTNP010000150.1:0-19521 GCF_964245575.1 uncultured Nostoc sp.
TATAATAGGTAGACTATACAAAAATTTGGACTGAGAGTAGTTTCACCTAAAGAATTTTTGCAAATAGTAGGAGAAATCCTATGACTAACTTAAATGTACAGGTACCCGAATCTTTATATAAACAAATTGAAGCTTTAGCAGGAAGATAAAATATTTATATTGAAAAACTTGCAACTATTGCCTTATCTGCACAAGTTTCCGCATGGATGACCAAAGCCTATTTGGAAGAAAAAGCCAAAAGCGGTAGTTAAGAAAAATTTCAGCAATTTTTGAATAAACTGCCTAACGTAGAACTAGAAGAATACAACAAATTGTAGCGACTTAACTTTCTGGTGTTGCTGAGTTAAAATATGAATATGTTTAGCGCAAAGAATAAAAATTTAAGATTAAGGCAACCAATTTTTATCTAAAATTTTCTCTAAGGTATAAGGAGATAATTCGGGTAATTTGGTTAGATTTGTTTTAGCCTTAACATAATCTAAGGCATTGCTATAAATCATGCTGAAATTATCCTCTAAATGTTTGCGTAAATTGGCACTTAAATCTTCATTTATTTGATTACGAAAACTAATAATTTCTCCTGACCAATGATTAGCATTTCTTGGCTTTTCTAAATCCCAATATTGATAAAGTAATAAATGTCTAATAATTTGTTCCAACAAACTTCTTACTCGTATTTTTTCATTTTTAGCCAAATCTTCCAATTCTTCTATTAAATTTTCATAGGCAAAGTCTGCTAATTGTCGATTTTTGAGACATTTAATAGTCTCCTCTAACCATTGCAGGTAATTAGATTCATATAATTTTTTTATGTCGATGATTGTAGTCATTTGTTGATTTTGTAGCTTTAATTTACTGTTATTTATTATTTAATGCTAACTAATATATTAATTTTTTCCGATAATTATTTACATTTTATGACTTTATGATAATACTTAGTCTAACAGGTGAGTATCTCCAAGTCACTGTACATCATGAGCTTGATCAAGATTTGGAAATATAGGGTGATAGTCAGTTACAAACTGATGCTTTATATAGGACTAGTACCGCAAGGCGGAAGTCACGCATTCACGCATTCAAAAGTTTTGTATATCAAGGCTTTTGCAAGTTTTAAAATGGTAGCTTGATTTACGCTGCGCTGTACTAGTATTTGATTTTTGAAATAAATATACGTAGGGGAGCAAGTACGTTGCAGTGAATCCAACGCTGTAGGCGACTGTGCGTAGCGTCATCCGAAGGGAGGTTCCCGATGCTCGATAGCATTTGCCCAGCATCTCATAGAGAAGCGTTAGCGACTGTGCGTAGGTCTGACTCGTTAACGCTGGGCTATCTGTTGTAACAACTGGCGTTTCCTACGCTCTACGACTTAGCGGTAAAGGACGCTGTGCTAAAACTTCCTTATAAAGTTCTTCCAGCAGAGTAATATTCTTACTCAGGGTATAGCGGTCTAATACACGCTGTCTAGCTTTTTGCCCCAGTAAAGTTGTTAACTCTGGATGGTCTTGCAACACTGGCAAGAGGGTTCTTAATTGCGATCGCGCTGTTTTAGTACTAATAACTATACCTGCGCCCTTTTCCAATACTTCTCCATCTGCACCCACGTCTGTTGCTAAACAAGCCAACCCACATGACATTCCTTCTAACAGAGATAGGGACAAACCCTCTACCAATGAAGGCAAAACAAATACATCTGCGCCCCGCAAAATCTCTATGCGTCGGTCTTCATCAGCGACAAATCCCAACCAGATAATGCCGTATTCTGAACCATAAAATTGCTCTAAGGAAGACTTTAAAGGCCCGTCGCCAACAATTAGCAACTTAGTACCAGGCCCCATTGCAGACTGCTTCCAAGCCCGGAGGAGGGCTTCGACATTTTTCTCTGGCGCTATGCGACCCTGATAGACAAACAAACGTTCGGCTTTAAATTCTGTTTTGACTTGAGAAAATCCTGGAGAATACTTGGCGGTATCAACACCGTTGGGAATTACACCAATATTCTCTTCCCTCACGCCCATCCCTGCTAATAATTCTCGCTGAATTTGGGAAAATACAATCACGCGATCGTAGTTAACTAAAAATGGTGCGTAGAGCTGATAAGCCAAAAGCTGTGTTCCCGATATCAGCTTTGCCCCCTTACCAGCAAACGGTGTGTGAAAAGTGGCAATTAAGGGCAATCTCAGTTCCTCACAGATTTCCGGTAGAAAAAAGTCTAGAGGAGATAGCGTCAAAGAAGCATGGACTATATCTGGCTTGATTTCCCGCAGCGACTCCGTTAAAAGTTTGGTCGCTTTAAAAGTGGGGATTGTGTAAACCTGGGACTTATAAATAAAAGGGAGGGAAACCTCTCGAAGATTTGGCCAATTGTCAGGTTCAGATTCTTCTTGGGCGAAGTGAAGAAAGCTAACTTGATGTCCCCTGTCTAACAAGGCATTTGTAATTTCTCGACTGTAGGTGACATTGCCGCAAAAGGGTGATTTTTTTCCAATCCAGGCTATACGCATTCTTTATTTAGCTGTAAGAAAAGCGGGTTTGATCTATTAGTTGTGTGTCCTTCGTGATTTTTATTTTATCTAGCTATACTTGCTGGTTTTTTAGTTATTACAGATTTCCAAGACAATCTAGTTTAAAAAGCCTATTTGAAGCTGATTAAACCAGTGGATTTATGGCTTTATTTATTCTACTTATAAGTTGTTAATTTCTGATATTTAAACAACTTATTCTAACTAATGTCAGATTGATATCCCGCAAGTATGAGATAAATTTTCACTGACCACAGTTTACCATGAACACAAAAGCTTTAAGGAAATTACTAATTACTTCAAAGTAATGAATAATAACTGCTGTTAGCTGATAACTACTTCTGTGAGTTATACCAGGTTAATATACCTCCTGAAAAGACGATCGCAGCTAATCCCAAAAAAACTGCCTGTAATCCTACAAAGGTTTCTGCTACACCTGCTAATGCCAAAGGTAAGGAGAGAGCAATATTAATTACATTGTTTTGTAAACCAAAAACTTTACCACGCATTTCTGGAGGTGTTTCTGTTTGAATTGCGGTTTGCATGGGAATTCCCACTAGTGCTCCAAAGATACCTAATAGCGCCACTAGTAACAAGACTAGCCAAAGTTGGGTTGTAAATACTGACAGACCAATCAGGGATGCTGCCATGCCCATACAACCACACAGACTTAGCTGGGTGTAGGAGAAGCGTTGACCAAATTGGCCGAGAAGTGTTGCTCCAGCAGCGATGCCAACACCGCCGGCTGCTAGTAAAAAGCCAAACTGGGAGGCTTTCATGTTGGGAATGATTTCCGCCATGCGAACGGCTAGAACAGTTAATGCTGCAAAAACAGAAAACAAGATAATCAGCTGAAGCAAAGCATTGCGGACACGATGATTTGCTTTGAGATAAGCAAAACCATCTCGCAAATCAGAGAATACGTGAGGGAATTCTGTATCGGGGTCGTGGTGTTTTTCGTTAGTTGCCAAGAGGAATAAAATTACTCCAGCGATCGCATAACTACCACCTACTAAAAATTCTTTACCTAAACTACCACTACCACCAATTTGCAGCCAAAGTCCATCTGCGATCGCTAACAATGGTTCCCCGACAGCAAACCCAACAATCACCGATGCCATCATCGTTGTCGTGTAAAGCGAATTTGCCGAAAGTAAATCCTGTTCTTCTACCATTAAGGGAATTGCCGCCTGTTCTGCCGGTGCAAAAAACTGCGTCAGCGTGGAAACTAAAAAAGTCACACCCAGAATGATCAAAAAACCCACTGGCAGCACTCCTATGGGCTTCCAGCCATGAGTCAACCACAGCAGAAAGGGAATTGACAAAACCAGGATGCCGCGCCAAATATTCGTTGCCACCAGCACAGCCTTTTTCGACCAGCGATCGACAAACACACCAGCAACGGAACCAAACAATACGGCGGGAATCGTAAAAGCCATCATCAAAGCTGACACCCAACCACTAATACTTTGATTACTAGCCTGAAACTGAGTATTAATCAAAGCAATCATCAGCACCAAATAAACTTTATCTGCTAGTTGGGAAAAAACTTGACCGCCCCAAAGAGCGAGGAAATTAGGGTTTTTTAAAACAGGCAAAAACCCCTGCTGTTTGATATTTCCTGAACCAACTTCTCCACCAGAACCAGATCCATTTAATGTTGGTGGTTCTTTTTCTGGGATACTAGCTACTGGCAAACTCTGCCCGTTGCTATCTCCTTGGGCAGTGGTTAATTTATCCTCAGATTTTGTTTCTGATTGACTTGGAATATCAGTTGTAGGGGTCTGGGCTGTGTAATTTTGATCGTTATCAGAAACGTCTTTTGGGGACATTTCTTGTCCATTTATTTGACTAGGTGTACACTTGGAAACGGCACTCAAGTGATTGCTGACTGTAGGATCTGATACCCTATTCTGTTTTTTGGCAAGGCTTGGTGACAAAGGCAGGATTTTTTTATCCAAATCAGACGGTTGCATCATGGTTGGCAGCAAAATAAGAGTCGATCAAGGTAGCAGAGCGAATAGGGCGACCTAATTGATACTGAGCATACTGGCGCAAAATCTGTTCAACAGATAACCAGTCGTGATCTCTAGCACCATCAATTTGCATTATCTCTGGTTGTGACAGATGTTGAAGCAAAGCCAGTTCCATAGCACCCGGACGACTAGAAATCACAGGTATTTCTTGCCGATGCACAACAACTGTTTGGGAGCCAGGTTTTGGAGGTAATGGGATAATGGGGTGATTGGGTGATGGAGAAAAAGATGAATTTCTTTGTATCCCCCTCTCCCTCTCTCCCTCTTTTTGCAAACGTTCCCAAGCTTCTAAGGAAACCGTTCCACCCGCAGGGATACTAAATCCTACCTGCCAGTTTGGGTCTGTAAAGTTTGGTTTGAGGAGGTGTCCAGATAGGCAGCAGACTTGCACTTGCGGCGTTACTCCTGCTAACGCTAAAAGGTGAAACACCCCATGAGCCAGATGAGCCAAAACCCCAGATGCATTTGCACTAGATAACGCCTCCAACCGATGGAGATGTTCATTGAACAACTCATAAAGTTCTTCTTGGGGTTGTTCGCTCAAAGCTTGACACAAGACTATTTCTGCTAAATACTGGCTGGCTGCCAATTTTCCCAAATCTTTAGCTAAACCAGGATAAGTTTTTAACGTCTGTGCTTGGGTAATTTTATCAAGCGATCGCCCTTTCGCAATCAATAGCTCATTCACAACAAACATACCACTCCTGCCGCCCAGGCTGGAGTTGTGCTTGCGTGCCCCTGGAGCCACTGCTCGAATCAGACCGAATTCTGGTGTCAAAATCGTCACTATTTTATCCGATTCTCCCAGCACTTGGGTTTTAAGATTAATTCCCGTTGCTTTGTAGGTTCTACTCATTAGTCATTAGTCATTGGTCATTGGTCATTGGTAATTAGTCATTAGTCAAGGGTCATTAGCTTCGGACAAATGACAAATGACAAAGGACAAAGGACAAATGACTATTCACCCTTTCCCAGGTTATCGCGCTGGCGGATCAAATTGATACCGCGAGATGTGCCTAATCTAGTAGCACCCGCTACGATTAAGTCTAGAGCTTGATTGATAGTGTGGATACCACCCGAAGCCTTAATTCCTACTCTTTCTTTTGCCAATTCCTGCAAAAGTCTTACATCTGCCACTGTCGCGCCACCATTCCAACCTGTACTAGTTTTTAAGAATGCCGCTCCCGCTTCCATAGCTATTTCAGCAGCTATTTTTTTTTCTGCATCTGTCAACAGGTTAGTTTCCAAAATTACCTTGACAGTTTGCCCAGTCTCTTCACAAATTTCGGCAATTTCTCGGTGGACTTCTTCAGTTTTACCAGCTTTCAACCAGCCCAAGTTCATTACCACATCCAACTCAGTGGCCCCATTATCCGCCGCTTCTTGAGCCTCATACAGTTTCACTGCTGAAGTCGTCGCACCAGCAGGAAAGCCAATCACCGTACAGACTTTTGGGTTTTTGCCGTGTAGGAGTTCGACTGCTTGTTTGACATAGGCGGGAAATAGGCAAACCGCCGCAAAATTAAATCTGTATGCTTCTTCACACCACTGCTCAACCTGCTCTGGAGTAGCAGTTGGCGTTAAGAGGGCGTGATCGATAAATGGCGCAATATCAATGTTTGGATAGTCTGCTGCCATCGTGTCTTCTGCCAGTGATTGATTATTAAACTTTATAAAAAATTAAAACATTTCTTATATATATATTAAACCATATTTATTACAAGTTTATTCTGAAAAGAAGCTGCTGACTTTTCTAGGATGTCAGCTTTGTAGATGTCGCGGAATTATTGTAAGTGTTTAAGTTGACATTAGGCAGTAGTAAGCTTAGAAATATCAACAGCATTTTTCACGCCAGTTCCTAAGAAGTCAAAAATAGTTTTAGCTAACGCCTTCGATGCCAAATATGGTAGGCCATTACCAATAGTCTTAAACATATTCGTGAGCGACATATTCTCTGGAAGTACAAAATTTGCGGGCAAAGATTGTATGGCTAAAGCTTCCGCCACAGATATTCGCCGGATTTTATAAGGATGCAAATGTACTTCATTATTTCCATAGCAAGCTGTCGGAGAGTAACGCCATCTGTGAAGACGCTTAAAAGACTTTTTAGAATCATCTCCTTCATCAATAGCAGCAAATCTTGTGATACCTGCCCTTGGTTGAAAACAGTTTTCAGCATTGGGATGCTTCAGCACATTATTTTTTATAAACCAATATTCTACGGTGAGTTCTTGAGGGATGCCATCAGGACAAAGCATTATGGAATTTTCTTGGAATGGTTCGCACTTACGCCAAGGATAAGCAAAAACCTTTGTTTGAGGATATAAAATATGATTTTTCCAAGGAAAAGCCTCTTCATTTAGGAACTTTTCACTACCGACTTTTATTCCTATATCCTTGATAAAACTATTTCGGAAACCAATGAGAATAATTCTTTCTCTATCCTGGGGTACTCCATATTCGATAGCATTAATTAACCGCTCTGTTAATATATAGCCTGCTTCCAGTAATTGTTGCTTGAGCGATTCAAAAAATAAACGGTGCTTTTTCGTTCTCCACAATCCCTTAACGTTCTCAAATAAAAAGAAATCTGGAAGATTGCGGCAAATTAATTCAACGTAAGAAGCGGAAAGCTTGCCATTATCTCCTAAACGTCCTCTATTTTTCCCGCCAATAGAAAAATCAGGGCAGGGAGGCCCGCCAATGAAGCCGACAATATTATTAGATTTACGGCAGTCTTGTACTAACTCCCGGAGGTGTTGTGTTTGTAACCCTTCGAGAAGTTGGGTTACATCTCCTACTTCTCCATCATGATACCCGTATTCTGGTAACGGTAGATTGAGAACCTGCCGTGAATAGCGGTATGCAGTCATGAATGGGGGAAAGATTTCATTGACGTAAACAACCTTAAAACCGTTGGTTTCAAAACCTAAATCTAGGAAACCTGAACCAGCAAAAAAGGAGAAAATACAAGGGCGATCGCTCATTCAATAATTATTGCCGTGAAACAGTCTTAATTAATATACCTAATTTTAGTGTTTATACTTACGTACCATTCAAAAATGAACAATTTTAAGATTGCTTAAATAGTAAAAAAATTCACACTTGCTCTAAGTATTCAATATCAAAGTTTACTCAATCTTTAAGGAAAATACCTGACAGCAAAAGAGTCTGAAGTCACAATTAAATATAGGAGTTTTCAAACTCCAAATCATCTTTAAGACAAATATTTGTCATTAAATAAAAAACCGGGATACTTCAGACTAATTTTTATGCGAATTCTAATTTACTCCTACAACTACTATCCAGAGCCAATTGGTATTGCCCCACTAATGACTGAATTAGCAGAGGGACTAGTGAAACGTGGGCATGAAGTGCGCGTAGTCACTGCTATGCCCAACTACCCTGAGCGTCAAATTTACCAGGAATATCGGGGCAAGTGGTATCTCAACGAATACAAAAATGGCGTTCAAATTCAACGCAGTTACGTTTGGATTCGTCCCCAACCCAACCTATTAGATCGGGTGTTACTAGATGCTAGTTTCGTTGTCACTAGTTTTGTGCCCGCCCTCTTCGGTTGGCGTCCAGATGTTATTCTCTCAACATCGCCATCCTTGCCAAGCTGTGTACCAGTTGCTCTTCTAGGATGGTTACGTGCTTGTCCTGTAATCTTAAATCTACAAGATATATTACCAGAAGCAGCCGTTCATGTTGGTCTACTGAAAAATAAATTGCTTATAAAGTTATTTACAGTGTTGGAAAAATTTGCTTACCACACTGCCAGTAAAATTAGCGTCATCGCCGATGGGTTTGTGGACAATTTGCGATCTAAGGGCGTAGAAGCTGACAAAATTGTGCAAATTCCCAACTGGGTTGATATAAATTTTATCCGCCCTTTGCCTAAAGAAAATAACCCTTTCCGCGCAGCACATAACCTGAATGGCAAATTTGTAGTACTTTATTCTGGCAACATTGCCCTAACCCAAGGCTTAGAAAGCGTTGTCAAAGCTGCTTCTGTGTTACGCCATATCCCAGATATTGTTTTTGTCATCGTTGGAGAGGCAAAAGGGTTACAGCGATTGCAACAGGAATGTCTAGACTGCGGCGCAGATAATGTTTTGCTACTGCCATTTCAACCCCGCAAATCTTTGCCACAAATGTTGGCAGCTGCCGATGTTGGTTTAGTGGTGCAAAAGAAAAATGTTGTATCCTTCAACATGCCGTCCAAAATTCAAGTGCTACTTGCCAGTGGACGAGCTTTGGTTGCTTCTGTCCCCGATAATGGTACGGCAGCAAAAGCTATCAGGCAAAGTGGCGGCGGAGTTATCGTGCCTCCAGAAGATCCCCAAGCTTTAGCAATGGCAATTTTAGATTTGTACCAAAACCCCGAAAAAGTCAAAAATTTGGGTTATAAAAGTCGCAAATATGCCGTTGAAAACTATGGTTTTGAGCAAGCTTTAAATCAGTATGAGTCGTTGTGTTACTCATTGACGGCAGAACGTGAAGCAATTCAGTCCACAAGAGTTAGGAAACAAGAAGTTTAATCTACAGCAGTGGGCTTAGATTACACAAAGTGCTAAACTCAAAACCCTAACGATTCTGCTCCAGTTGCTCTGGCTGTTGCAGCATAATTTTAGTAGGCTGTTTACGGTGGGCTGTACTTAGTAGGTAAATGTTGTCCGAACAGTACTAACGTAAATGCTGCCATTACTATCATTATGTTCTGGACTGGTAATCATAAATAATCCCGGAGTTATTGCCAGATTATCCGTGACTTGAAAGTGATAAAAGGCTTCCAGATGTAAAGACGTACCCTTATCTTTGAAGCCATCGCCGAAACTATTATGAGTCACTTTGGGAGGTTGACCCACGGTAAATCCTGCAAAGCTGCCTTTTCGTCCGATATTTCTGAGAGCTACTAGCACTACTCATGTGAAGATGGACGCAATTGGATCTGCTGGTAAATCTTCTGCTTTTGCATGAATAAAACCAACTCTACCAACAAGAGTAATAACTGGGCTAAGTTGCCAAGCAGCTTCTGCACTAAATGAATTAGCAATGATCGCATCTGCCTCATCATTAAATGGATCGCTGGTTAATTCGCTTCCAGTTCCCGTCTTCAAATTGTTATGAGAGTGAATATAGGTAACGCTGAGTTCTGGTGTTTTAGTGGGTTCGAGGATTAGTTGAGCGATCGCTCCTTTAACTTTTCGCTGCAACCACATCTGCCATTCGTCTCGAATCAAAACGTAATCAAAGACAAACTTTAGGGGCCACGCTTCCAGTACCCGTAGTCCAACATCCGCAACCAAAGCGATCGCAGAAATTAAAAGTAGTCCATACTATTTTTGAATGTAAGGCCAGAAATAACGTAGTACTCGCCATAGACTGGGAATAGCTTTTTTCGGTGGCTTTGAACGTCCCATTTATCGTCTCCCTCGACTTGGAATTGAGGCGGAGTATTTAATCCAGCTATATGCAAAATCCGTTGTGCGATCGCCTCCCAAGTGTGATGTTCTATGACTGTTTTCTGCGCCGCTTGTCCCAAAGAATGGCGCAAAGTCGGCGATCGCCACAATTTTTCTAAGCACAGGTCGGCGGAAATAAACCTACCATTAAATCAGTGAACAGTTATCAATTCTTAACTGATAATGCGGATACTTGATAACTGTTCTGACTCCCAACCGACAAATTAACTGATAATGCGGATACTTGATAACTGTTCAAAACCGCCAGAAAGCCCAAAATTCAAGCATGAGCGACTTTTGAATGCGTAAGCAGAAATAAAAAACTACAAGCCCCTAAATTTATTTATGGGGTTCAAAATTTTTGAATGCGTGAATGCGTGAATGCGTGACTTCCCCGTTCGCGTAGCGTCCCCAAGAGTTGGGGCTGACTTTGCTCTTGCGGTACTAGCCCCCATAGACACCCGTTTTTTTGTTAGTATTCAAAAAAACCTATTGACACATTTTCAGATCAATTGTTTGTGATTTGTAAGTAAATCGTAAACAATTGTTTCAAAAGAAAGCACATGAGGTTTAATGACTGATTATTTCCAAGGAAATTTCCCATTACAATCTGTCCCACTGACGAAGAGTGTGGCAAAGAGCCACGCCCAAACCGAAGAGGCGAGCGGAAAATTAGCTGCAACGATAGCCGTTGCTGGATCAGACCGCAAAGCAGGTGAGATTATATTGCTCAAAGTAGCAGAGGTATCTTACCTGGCTGATTACTTTGTGATGATGACTGGCTATTCTAAGGTACAAGTAAGAGCGATCGCTCAAGCAATTGAAGGAAAAGTCGAAACTGAGTTGCAACGACGTCCCATAAGGACAGAAGGAAAAGTGGAGGGGAGTTGGGTACTACAAGACTATGGTGATGTGATCGTTCACATCATGATGCCCAAGGAACGGGAGTTTTATAATCTAGAAGCGTTCTGGATTCATGCAGAGCGTATTTCCCTTCCAGAATCTGATCAGGGTGAGGATAAGCCAACATGATTAGGTCTTCGGTTTCAAATTGCCCAGTTCCTACAGACCAACAACCGCTTAATGAGTACGAAGAGTTAAAAAATTCCTGGCTGTTTCGTGATAGCACTTTAGATTTGCGCGAGTATATCACGAAAATAGCTTGGATTTGGGGTTTATCTTGGCTGGTTGCAGGGCCTGTGGCAGCAGCAAGTTTTCCCCCTCACAAGTATATTGCACATTTTATTATCTGTGGTGCAGCAGCAGCGAGTGTTGGGGTAGTGCTGGCACTAATAAGGTTGTACTTAGGGTGGTTCTACGTGTGCGATCGCCTTTGCAGTCCCACAGTCTTTTATGAAGAGTCAGGCTGGTACGACGGCCAAACTTGGACAAAACCACAGGAAATCCTCAACCGCGATCGCTTAATTGTTGCATACGAAATTAAACCCATTCTGCGGCGGTTACAATTTACCTTTGCTGGCTTGGCGGGAATGTACGTTATTGGTACTATAGTTTGGCATTTGTTTTAAAAAGTCATTGATCATTGGTCATTAGTCATTAGCTAAGGATTAATGACCAATGATCAATAACTAATTAATTAAAAAAGGTAATAAATATAAACCCATGACAATGGGAAAACGAACTCAAGCCACAGCACTGGAAGTCCGGTTGCTGCGAGAAGGTATTATTGAATCCAGGCATATAGTCCAAGCTGTTGTATGCGACGAACGAGGACGGGTTCTAACCGTTGCCGGAAATTCTGAAACTGCTGCATTTATCCGTTCAGCGCTCAAACCATTTCAGGCACTCGCAGTCACCACCACAGGTACACTGGAACGCTATAACCTCAGCGATCGCGATTTAGCAATTATCACAAGTTCCCATAAAGGAAAAATAGATCAAGTCCGACAGGTATTTAACATTCTTTGGCGGGCCGATATTGACCCGACTGTACTCCAGTGTCCAATTCCTGAAGGCAAACGCAGTCCTCTGGAATACAATTGCTCTGGAAAACATGCGGGAATGTTAGCTGTTTGTCAGCAACGCCATTGGCCCTTGAATAACTACTTGGATCGCAAGCACCCAATACAGCAGTTAATTTTGGGCAAGGTAGCAGAGTTGCTGCGAATGCCAGCAGCAGAATTTATCAGCGCTCATGATGATTGTGGCGCACCAACTTATCTGATGCAACTCGGTCACATGGCATCTTTGTATGCACTGTTGGCTTCTAGTACCAACTTGGATATGGAGCGCATCGTCCGTGCCATGACTCATCACCCCGCAATGGTAGCAGGAGATGGAGAATTTGATACGGAACTGATGCGCTTAACTCCAGGAGAACTAGTCAGTAAAACTGGTGCCGAAGGAGTGCAGTGCATTGGTAGACTCGGTGAAGGCTTGGGATTGGCAATCAAAGTCATGGATGGGGCAAAACGAGCAAAATATGCCGTGGCTATTCACTTACTCCAGCAAATGGGTTGGATTAGTCCCAGCGCCGCCGAAAGCCTCAGTGAAAAGTTTGTCACCTTGGGAAAATACAAGCGTTTAGAAGTAATTGGAGAATTATCATTTTTGTAGTTGCCAAACTCTTGACTATAGGTTACTATGAATAAGTCGAGAGCAACGCGGGATAGAGCAGCCTGGTAGCTCGTCGGGCTCATAACCCGAAGGTCAGTGGTTCAAATCCACTTCCCGCCACCAAATAAAAGATAAAACAAAAACCCTACAATCAGTAAAGATTGCAGGGTTTTTGTTTTATTTTGATCTATTCTGGAAGAAATAGCCATCTAAAAGGCGCGGAGAATCATGGTTGTGAAGTTGCAACGACCAATTTTAGTGGGAGGATTGGGACTGTCCTTTTCTCTGTGGATGTTGAACAGTTGGCACGATTCTATAGTGCAGGTGGGTGAGTTTGGTTTATTGAGTGCCTTAGCTGTAGGCGGTGGTTTGTGGTTATTCCAAAAAAATCGCTCGAAAGACAGTTTAAAGCAGCTAGATGGTATGGTGGTGGATCGGGCAACTGTGGAAAGTGCGATTTCTATTGCTGAAACTGTAATTAACCAACTGGCAGAAGAAGCAGAAAACCACACAGCATTAGAGACACTCAGAGAACAAGTTGCCCAATTGTTGTTGGAGTTAGACAGACAAGAAATTAAAGTTGCTGTGACTGGCGGTAAATCTGTGGGTAAAAGCACTTTAATTAAAGTGTTGAAGGAAAATGTAGAGACACCAAGTTTCGTGTATCTAGAAGAAACAGCACCTTTATTTAGAGAAGCGGGTGACAATTCAGATGCAGCTGTTTTAGCAGAAGTGGCAAAATCTGATTTTGTTCTGTTCTTGACAAACGGTGATTTGACAGACTCAGAATTTCAAGCCTTACAGCAGCTAAAAGCAGCAAATCAGCCCACAATCCTGGTTCTGAACAAACAAGACCAGTATTTAGCCGATGAAAGCGCCAGCGTCTTTAGTCAATTGAAACAGCGAATGCAGGGAAATGTAGTTGCAACTGCGGCCTCTCCCATTCCCATCAAAGTCCGAAAGCATGAGACTGATGGTTCTGTGCAAGAGTGGATGGAACAACCAGCGCCAAATATCCAGCAGTTGACGCAGCAGTTGGGTGAAGTTTTGGTACAGCAGGGACAACGGCTAGTTTGGGTAACAACCATGAGAAAAGCCGGGTTGTTAAAAGCTGAGGCGAAAAACTGGCTGAATGGAACTAGACGCGATCGCGCTACCCCAATTATTGAACAATATCAATGGATAGCTGCTGCTGCTGCCTTTGCTAACCCAGTCCCAGCCCTTGACATCTTGGCGACTGCGGCAATTAATGCTCAGATGGTAATGGATTTGGGTAATATCTATCAGCAGAAATTTTCCCTGGAACAGGCGCAAACCGTAGCTGGGACAATGGGAAGTTTGATGCTGAAACTCGGTTTAGTTGAACTTTCTACAAAGGCGATTAGTACTGTTCTTAAAAGTAATGCCGTTACCTTTGTTGCTGGTGGCGCAGTGCAGGGAGTAAGTGCAGCTTATCTGACTAGAGTAGCAGGGTTAAGTCTAGTTGAATATTTCCAACAGCAGGAAATAGCGATAGATTCTGGTACTGGTTTAAATTTGGAGAATTTGCGGCAAACCTTGCAAAAGGTATTTGGGCAAAATCAGCAGATTGGTTTTTTGCAGGGGTTTGTTAAGCAAAGCGTGAAACGTTTGTTGCCAGAAGCGCAGCAGGTTCAAGTCGTTGGTGTTCAGAAAGCAGTAGGATAATCTCATACACAGGATTACCAAATTTTAGATTTTGGATTTTGGATTGAATGATTCAAAATCCAAAATTTAAACTTGGTTTCAAGCTCCCAATTTTAAGCTGGGATCAGAAATAAATAAACATCTTTGTTTCAAGAAAGATGATTTATCCGTGTGGTCAATCTAAAATAAAAAATTGGCTGACAGTTGCCTGGTGCTGTAGGTAAACCTAAAATACACCCAAGCCTGAAGTAGACTTGGGTGTATCTAACAATTATTGTGATTAGGAGTTAGCAAAAAATTGTGAATAAGGGTAGTTAGCTAAACAGCACCACTGTTTCTATTAAACAGAATAGCTATAGTTTTGAAAATTAGCTTTAAATCGTACACCAAACTCCAATTTTTTTGATACTGTAAATCCAGGCGAATTACATCTTCAAAACTACGGACTGTAGACCGTCCATTCACTTGCCATTCGCCAGTCATACCGGGTTTAACATCTAAACGTTGCCACTCCGGTACTTCGTACCGTTCTACTTCATCGGGTGTAGGTGGTCGAGTGCCGACTAAACTCATCTCTCCTTTGAGGACGTTCCAAAATTGGGGTAATTCATCAAGACTAGTTCGCCGTAAAAAGCGCCCTATTTTGATAATTCTGGGGTCATCCTCATTCTTGAAAAAAGCACCTTGCACTTGGTTTTTAACTTGGGATTTCTTCGCTTCCGCATCCACACACATAGAGCGGAATTTCCAAATCTTAAACTGTTTACCCATCCAACCACAACGGATTTGAATAAAGAAAATGGGGCCAGGATCATTAATTTGAATAGCGATCGCAATAGGAATAAATAAAACTCCTGTAATTAATAAACCGATTACTGACCCTACAATGTCTAACAACCGTTTCATCCAAGATGCCACAGAAGGGTGAGTAGTGGGTAACTGCTCTACTTTACGGGAAGTTGTCTTCCGATTATCTACTAAGTCTTCCTGTTTTATTAGTGGCGCATCATCTACAAGCTCTAAGGGAAAAACCTGATCCAATCCCGTGAGTTTTAGGACTGCCATTACTTGAGGTGTTACATTCCGCAGTGTTAATGTAATCCCTTTAGTCTGGGCGTATTTAAAATTACTAACCAGGGCACCTAAACCACTACTATCCATAAAAGTAGTTTGGTGAAAGTCAATGATGATTTGCTTAGGATGTGAATTGGGCTGGATTAAGCTTTGGCAGGTTTGCTTAAAGCCTAAAGCCTCCAGCACACTCAACCGCTTAGGCACCTGCATTATAGCCGTGTCGTTTAGGGAATTAACTGGAAAATCGACCTCTGTCGGTTGGCTAGTCATGAAGCTCTGCACTTTCGTTGCCATGTATAATGTAATCTGCCAAACATTATTTTGTCCTACAAAATTACTTAACCTAATATTGGAATCAGTAGTAAGAAGGACTAATTGCGATTTACCGGGGCTGAGATTGGAGATCGCTAGCGACGATTCACAATAGAACAAGAAGCCAAAAAAGATCCTTGCTGTTGTGCCGACGCAGCGCGATCGCGTTGCTCTCATCTTATGATTGCTAAAAATACGGTTACACCTACTGCACGCCTGATTGAGGTCTTTTCTGCCATTCAAGGGGAAGGACTGAATGTAGGGACGCGTCAAATATTTATTCGTTTCGCTTTGTGTGATTTGCGCTGTCACTTTTGTGATAGTTCCCACACTTGGAATGCACCTGCTACTTGTCGGATAGAGCGATCGCCTGGATTGCGCGACTTTGAAATCCACTCTAACCCTGTCTCTCTACCCATACTAACTGAATGGGTGGAACGACAAAATCTACCTTCTCTACACGATAGCATTAGCTTAACTGGGGGCGAACCACTTCTTCATGCCCCATTTTTAACCCAGTTTCTACCCGAAGTGCGAGCCATAACTGGTCTACCTATATACTTAGAAACTGGCGGACATCGCCCAGAACAACTAGCAATGATTCTCGCCTACTTAGACTCTGTAGGTATGGATTTCAAATTGCCCAGTGTTAGCGGCGAAAGTCATTGGCAAGAACATGCTAAATTTCTCCAATTATGTCATGATTCATATTTAAATGTTTTTGTCAAGATAATTGTGTCTCAAAACACAGATCCAGCCGAGTTGGAACGTTCAGCTTTGCTGGTGGCAGAGGTTAATCCAGATATCTCAGTATTTTTACAACCTGTTACGCCTTTGGCAGTATCAGAACAATTTTCTCCAGTACCTGTACTTGCACCTTCAAGCGATCAAGTTTTGACGTGGCAAGCTTTGATGAAGCGGTTTGTCAAGCACGTGCGCGTGATCCCCCAGACGCATAAAATGCTGAACCAACTATAAAAATGTCTGTAAAATTTGAGTTTGATAAAGATGTAGTCAAGGAAAAAGTAAGATTTTATGAAATCGTCATTGGGCTGCTGCCGCTAATCAAGGAGGCAGCAGCCCCCTCAGTAAACATTCCCAGTCAAAGGCAGAGTGAGGAGTAAGGAACGAGGAGTTTGAAGTTTCGAGTTCACTCATAATTCATAACTCCTAACTCCTAACTAATTACAACCCGCCCTCATCTGGAGTTTTAGATTTAGCTTTTGCTTTATTGGCACTACGTTTGAGGGCAGAGAGTCTTGCTTCATATTTCGACCGTTGGCGCTTACTAGGAGTATTGTCAATCAGGGTTTTCAAGGCGCTACCAAGACTCTTGTAGGCATTGGGGAGGCTATAACCAAAACGAGTTGCCAAAGCGATCGCTTTCTCATCAGCATTTAGCAATTCTCTCAGTTGCTTTTCCCCACTATTCTTTTGGTATAGTCGCCAGCCTGAGACACCACACAGCGATAAAGCTAACACCAGAAGCAATCCATCTTGTACCCACAATTCGCCTACAGCACCACCTAAACCGATGGCTAGTGCTGCCATTTCCCAACCATCTTTAGGAATTGTGTCATTTTGAACGCGAGCAACTTCATGCCAGAACAGCAGATTACGCTGATCCATTGCGAGGGCATCCCATTTCACCAAGTCAATTTGAATTTCTACCTGGTCTTTACCAATTTCTTCGCAACGAACCAGGGGTGGATTGACCTCAGTTGTGCCTTCAACCGTGACCCAGCTCTGTAATTCTGGCGGTAGTAAGCCTTTCAACCGCCGTAGTTCACTCATTTCCGCTTTGGCAGAGGAGGTTGCATAGGATGTCATAATATCCAGCCCCAGAAAATTTCAGTATATAGTGAGGGTATCACTTTGGAGTATAGCTATTTAAGTGATGATCCGTCTCACTCGCCCTTAAAACTTCCTCGCTTTTTTCGCGCTTCCATTGCTTTTTCCAGTAAATCTAACAATCCTGGGGCTTCTTCTTGGATACTGAGTAACAGTCTTTCCCCAAGTTCTATATTCCCCGGATCAAAACCTGTCGCCATCACTTCTTTCAGGCGAGGTATTGCTATGCCATCCACAATCTGAATTAACCCACTCAGACAACGGTGAAATTGTTTTTCTGTGAGAATCGAGTCTTCTAAAGGAAACTCAATAATGGCACGGATTTCGCCATCGGATGGGTCAAACTCCCATTGCAACATTTTAGTTTCCCAGGAAATGGCAAGCATTGTCTGTAGGATAGCTCCCTTGTGAGGATGGTCTTGAATTCCTGCCAGAACTTGAGGGGCAAATACCCGGAAAAATTTTCCCTCTTCATCCAACTGGACAACTATTAGGAAATCTTCTAGATTATCAGCCTCCACGCCTGTTATAATCCGGTCTTCTTCATCATCAAAACGGTAGTCCCAACCAAGGTTGTCTAAATAGTTGGCAATCTGTTTGAGGTTAGCTCCCATAAAAGCCTCATAAGGAATGGTGGAGCAGCTGTTACCAGACCTAGTTTAACCTGCTAGGGGTAGTTGTTTAGGTTGGTGTGGCTACAAGCGATCGCATAGAAGTATGCAATTAGGGTATTGGGCATGGGGCATCCTTTTGGCTTACCTCAGCTTTGCTCGGCACGAGTCGCTCAGGGCAAGTGGGCATGAAGCATTGAAGATAGGAAAAATACATGAGCGGTTTGGCGCTGTGAATAATATTTTCTGAATAACTCTTGCTCATTATTAAAGAAGCAAAAATCACTATTTTAAAATCTTAACCAGTGAAGGATATAGCACTAACTCGCTTAAATTTTAATATTTTCTTCTAGGTTGAATGGATGTATTGCTAAATCAAGCATGGTGGCAGAATTTTAAATCAAACTTGAAAGCTGAAGCCAAGTTTAGATAATTTATACATAGCATCTGAGGCTTTTGAAAATATAGGTAAAAACTTAAACTACCGTTTTTAAAAGCGAATAAATATAGCACAGAGCCTGGTAGAGTTTTATATTACAAGCAACAAATTGTTTTTACTGAATGATTGTAGTGAATAATGCATTTTTTATTATCTAGTAAGTTATGAAATTTATGGATAAATCAGCTTTAATTCTAGCGATCGCACCTCTAGTTTTTGCGATCGCTGCTTGTGGTGAAAATTCAGGATAAACAGCAAGTACACCCGGCACTCCCGGCAGTATTCCAGCCGCACCAGCAACTAGAAATCGCTGGTATAGTAGTATTAAAAGTCGTGGTCAGCTAATTTGCGGTGTCAGTGGTGAAGTGCCAGGGTTTAGCTTTGTGGGAACTGATGGTAAATATAGCGGCATTGATGTGGATGTCTGTCGCGCGATCGCCGCAGCTTTATTTGACAACCCAGATGCAGTAGAATTTCGCAATCTCAATTCTAAAGAGCGGTTTACAGCTTTGCAAACTGGGGAAGTAGACATTCTCAGCCGCAACACTACTTGGACACTTAGCCGCGATACCTCTGTAGGTCTAGAATTTGCACCTGTGGTCTTTTACGACGGACAAGCCCGTTGACAAGTCAATATCTTAATTTGACGAAAAATACCAGTTTAGCGATCGCGATCGGCTACCCCAATATTTATTTTGTCGCTTCCACCACCTTTAACCAAACGGGGAAAGCCGTAGAAGTGATATTACTGATTATGCTCACCTATCTCATACTGAGTTTGACCATCTCTGTAGTAATGAATTTATTCAATCGCAGCGTGCAAATTAAAGAGAGATAAGGGGAATGGCGGAGATCAGGGAGATGAGGAAACTGTTGAGGCTAACGTTTGAGCCTCTGAACTCGGAAGTTGAGCTTCTGAACTCGGAAGTTGAGCCTCTGAACTCGGAAGTTGAGCCTCTGAACTCGGAA
>NZ_CAXTNP010000151.1:0-19243 GCF_964245575.1 uncultured Nostoc sp.
TGCAATTTTTAATTTTATATTTTTAATTTTTAATTTCGAGAAGCGACTTGACGGGTGTGGACATGAAAGCGGGCGGAAAGTTGAACATTAGTGATGACGCAATCTTTGGAAAGCAATATCGGATTTGGGATTTGGTTGACTGAGTATTAAGATTCAATCTCAGCAATAGGAAATCAACCCAAACAATTAAGCGCCCACTCGGATGAGCGCACTAACTTTTTTGGTACAACTCCAAAAACATCGTCATCCAGTCATACATTCACTTTTACTAAATCTACATCCGCAAGCCAGATAATTCTACTTTGACCCAATGCCATTTCTGACAAAATTGGGGAACGCCATTCTACTGCATAAAGCCAATTGTCTTTCAGGCTAAAAATCCCTTGAATAATCCGACGTGAGGGTTCTTCACTAAAATCAACTTCCACCACATCCCCCAATTGAAAAGCTGGTGTAGCAACTGTGGCTTTTTCCACTAAGTTTGTTCCAGAAAATTCTTCTTGAGGCAAGTAGAGTATTTCACGACAGCAGACAATGGTATAAATCCATTCCTCTCTCTCCCATTGGACACCACAACAGTAGCCTGATATATCAGAGTTTGATAAGAAAACTTTTTCCAGGATTTGAACTGCTAATGGTGGCATGGCTTTTCCCCACGGTAGAGAACTATGCCAACAAGATTCTAAAGTGACAATTTGATTAATCATGCAAAGCAATCTCTTTTTTATACATAAACTACTTTGCACTTGTGTAATCCGGATGTAATTTGAAAATCCAGTCACAGCAGCATCTTAGTGAGCTACTTTGACATCCTCAAACTCTGCGGACATGCCTCCGATTGCTCGACCTTCAACCATCAGGGGAATGGAAATCCAGGCATCGAAATGATGCCGCTCATACCATTGAGTTAAGTGTGGATAGCGAATTGCTCGTGTTTTTGATGGTTCTGCCCAAATGGGCTGTCCGGTTCGTACAGCTTCTGCTAGAGGCACTGGAGCATTGAGGGAAAACCTCTGCCAACCCTTCATTTGCTCTGGTTCACAGCCCACGACTCGAATGACTTCGAGTTCAGTGCCAGTCTCATTTACTAAGGCAACAAGGGCAAAGTTAGCACTCAGAGCGGCAATCCCTTGATCTACAATCACATCTGCCACCTGGAGGGGAGTTAGGGATTCGGAAAAAGCAGGTGTCATAGACTGAAGCCGGGTGATGCGCTATTAAGACTGCTGTGCTTCCCGGTAGAGGCGGGCATTATCAATGGCGATCGCGGCTCGATGGGCGATGTCTTCTGCCAACGTCATGTCTGCTTCTTCATAACGGCGATCGGATTGGGCCGTGACAAAGGAAATTGCCCCTAAAATTTGTCCACGGGCAATCAACGGCGAGATAATGCCAGACCTTAAACCTAGTTCGCGCAAGATTCGCAGATGTTCAGCGTCTTGAGCCACCGTCACCAATGCTGCATCTGGAATTTCAGCAGTCATTTCAGTTTTTCCAGTTCGCAGCACCTTAGGCACTCCCTCCATTGCGTCGATTTGTCTGGGATATTGCCGATGAATTTTCCAGCCCAATTCCACTTTCGTGCGATCGCAGTAGTCCACCAAAAAGTGGTGTTCTTGTCTTAAACCCTTGGGCGTTGCCTTTCAAGTTGGGGATGGGGAAACAATTCCCCTTGTCCTCTTCAATAAGGTTTTCAGCCAAGCGCGTAACTATCTGTTCGATTGCTCATTTACCCCCTGTATGGAACGGAAAACTACTTTTAAAGAATCACGGGGTCGGGGCGTGGGTATCATTACTAAATCTAAATCTTGCCCCGGTACAAGTTCCCATTCATAACCACGCAATAGCAAAGCAGCAAATATTTTCATCTCTAATTTAGCAAATTCCTTACCTAAACATTCTCTTATCCCACCCCCAAAAGGAACGTAACCAAAAGGTTTAGATTGATCCTCAGCCCTATCTATACCAAACCTTTGCGGCTCAAAATTCTCAGGATTTTTATATATACTCTGATCCTGATGGGTTTTACCTATCTGATACAATACAGACCAACCTTGGGGAATATGATACCCATTAAACTCACAATTTTGGATAACCGAACGAAAACCGCCACCAACTGGAGGAATAATTCGCAAAACTTCCTTGAGGATTTGGTCTAGGTAAGTCATTTGTTTCAGATGTTCAAATTTTAGCCCATCGGCACAACTTATTTGTTGTTGTTCTCTTTTAGCGGCTGCTAAAATTTCTGGATTTTGCGCTAACAGCAAACATAGAGAAGATAGTGCAGAAGTTAAGGTTTCATGCCCAGCAAATAGTAAAGTCAGAATTTGGTCTTTTAATTCTTCTAAACTTAAACTATTACCATCTTCATCTCTGGAATCTAGCAATAAACCTAAGGCATCTTGATGATTATTTCCTTGTTTTTGACGCTGTAAAATAATCTCTTCAATTTTTGCTAATAACTTTTCTCGGCATTTTAAGGCTTTACCAAATTTCGTCCAAGGTAACTGAATAGGGAGAGTAAATAATCCGGCACACCATTCTTCAAATACTTCAGTAAAATGGGTGTCATTAGTAGCATCTGTTCCTACTAATAATTTACAAGCTATATCAAAAGTATATTGCCTTAGCTCAGGATACCAAGTCAATTGATTCAATTTTTCCCATTTTTTGAAGTAGCGATCGCTAATTTCTGACATCGCTGGTAGATAACTTGCCAAAGCTCTCGGTTGAAATGCTTGTGATAATAATTTGCGTCTTTTTTGATGGATGCTCCCTGTTTGCATTGATAAAGAAGCAGGGCCGAGTAATATTGCAACGCTCTCTGGCCATTTAATTACAAAATTCTGGTTTTCGTGGCTAAATAAATAACGATTAGCTTCTGCTCCCACCATCATAATAGTTGGTGAGCCAAATAGATTAGTTTTAAAAATGTTGCCCTACTTCTGTTGTCGTTTGGTAGCAAAATCAGGGTCACGCAAAAAGCTAATTGTCTCCCCAATCAACGGTAAGCCTAAGCTTCCGGGAGGTAAAGCGAGTTGATTTTGAGTCGAAATATCTTGGTTTTGTGATTGTTTTTTTGGGATTTTCATGGGTTTAACCCTTCAGCCTTGCCATCTACAAGATTTGTCTGTATTTAGGGTAACTGAACAGGTTGCGCTTTGCATCTAATAATCGAAGCGATCGCCAATTAAAAAAGAGAGGAAAGAGGTATACCTCTCTCCCTCTTCCCATCAGGAACCCGAAGCACAATCTACTAATCAGGAATCCCAAGCACAGTTTACTGGGGAGCAGCGCCAAAAAAGACGATTTCCTCAACATTCAAGACATTAAGGGTGAACTCATCACGTTTAATGGTGTAATTGTTGGAGCTGCCTAGAATGGTGTAATCACTTTTGACATCAGGCAGAATTAGCTTGTCCCATCCGCAGCCACCATTGATTGTGGCATTACCCTGAGCGCCAAAAGCCGATGCTCAGAACTTTGGAGACAAACCTTGCGTGTAAATATGCAATGTTTATTTGCCTAACAGGTTAAAAGCGATAGTTGCGATCGCGTACCCACATACTAACTGGGACTGCCTTACCTTGTGGATCAACTTTCGCCTTTACCACAATGGGCGGTACTTGTCCTCTACGGGCGCGTTGGGCTTGCAAATCGTTCCTAATCTGTTGCCGTTGGTTTTCTGGGATGTAATATGTTTCTAAGCCGTAGTTAACAGAGCCATCTTGATAAACTCCTTTTAAGGCTACCTGATTAGCCCTTAGAGTTGTGGGGCGATCGCTAGTCACTCGCAACGGTCTCCAAGCTCTAGGAACACCGCGACCAGAAGATAGTTGCTCTTGCAAAGTCACGTAGATGTTGGTTCCTTCAGGCAATCTTCTGCCACTTCCACGACCTTTGCTGACTAATGTTTGCCAACCAGGTAATCTGCTCAAATTTGCAGTGCGGGATATGTTGTAATCTAAGTCTAAGGTGTTACCTTCTAGCACATTATTAGGGTCTACAGGTACGGTTTGCAAAATCACCGTCTTACCTGTAACGTCTGTATAAAGCGCTTGGGCTGGTACTGCCATAATTAGCCCTGTTTGCAGCGCCAGGGGAGCTAGTAACCGCCAAAAAGGTAAGGGCTTATTCGATTTTTGTTCACTAGCAATCAAGTAATCCCGAAAAGTCACCTTACTGGAGAATTCAGCTTCAGGAGACAAGGGTTTATTTTTAGATTCAGAAGAACTATTAGTCATGAGCGTAGTCCTAAAAAGCAGAGGTATTGAGGAGGTCAAAAGTAACGAGATTAGGACTGACGCAGAGAAACTTTAAAAAACTTTATTTTGGATTTTAGATTTTAGATTTTTTATTCGATCCCTTCTCCCAAGGGGAGACGCTGCGCGAACGGGTTCAGCAGTCACTCATGGGGGAAACCCCCCAAGACCGCGCTGCTTCACCAAAATTCAAAATTCAAAATCTAAAATTTGCACAGATTATTTCATTCTTTGCACTACTTTTTACTTGCACTAGAGCCACCAGGTAGGCGGCGTTCAAACCAGAGTCCAGCGCTAATTAAAGCAGAACCGCACAAAACAAAGACTAGGGACTTGAAAAGTAAATCAGTATCGTACTCTTGCACACGACTGATGATTTGCAGTGTTACTAACAACATACCGCCCCAAAAGGAACTTCTGTTGTTTAATTTCAATCCTTCTTGAATTAGTCCCCAGGCTAATGTTGCTAGAAGTACATTGAAAATAAAAACACCAAGTTCATCAATCCGGCTGATAGTTTGATGCCAAAAAGGTACTAAGGTAATAAAGGCAAGAAAGGTAGTAATGACAGCAGTCGTAAAAATCACTTCGCGGCGCGGAGGGTTATTTCTTTGACGCAGTAGAAACAACCATTGCAATACCGCCAAGCCACTGAGAATCCCCAAATCGATAATCGGCAGAGACTCGAATAAGTTTGTCACATTCGTTGGTTGATTATAACTATAATTTGGAGATTCCCAGACCCAACGAAAAGACAAGATATAAAAGACAATGCCGAAGCTTACCAACGCTAAATTACGGGCCAGAGATTGAAACAACCTGTAATTTATGCTTGGAAACAGCAAGTCATCATAACTCCAGAATAATGCAGGTGGGAGTGCAAAAGCAAAAGATGCCACCCAAGGGGCTATATCAGCATAATTTAGCAGTGGCAGAGGATTGAGGTTGGCTTGTAAGGAACTAGCAAAGACAAAGGCTGCTAAACCAAAAATCCAACGCGATCGGCAGAAGTAGGCTAAGGGTACAAACACTAGCCATGCCAACAAAGGCATGTGCTGCACCACTAACCGCGACCAATTTAGCTCACCTGAAGCGTACCACAAGTCTTGTAATCCCGTCCAGTAGCCAATTTCCACGAGGACAATTGACAGAATTCCTAAAGAATTTAAGGACAAACTGAAGGCCATCACCACAACACCCAACCCCCAGGCGAAAAACAGTTGGGAAGCTGAACCAGCAATATTGAACATCTGGGCCATCAGCAGTAAATTTGCACCGAAGATGAAGGCGCTTAAAATTAGCAACGCCTCTCCTAGTAAGCGTTTGCTTTTTTGTGGCTTTTTTCCTTCAGGTGTTATCCAATTGTAAAAACCAGTGATTGCGATCGCAAAAAACAAACTTATCAGCAGAATAAACTTGACTTCTCGCGATCCTCCCTGCCAGTTTCCTGCTACAAAGGTAATTATGCCTAAGCATAAAAGTATGCCGCCTATAGCAATCGCGATCGCCTTATTGCGATCGCGTGCAGCAGCTTCCAGGTTCTTAAATTGATAACGTTCTGCTATTTGCTCATACAGCGAAGAACTAATTAATCCTTCATCCCTCCATAATTGTGCTTCTTTGCGTAATTTTTGCGGAAAACTATCTAAGAACATGACCTTCTCCGGTGCAGTGGGGTAGCTTGGCCATTGCGTTCCCAATGGCGGTCATTATATTTTGAGTATGAAGCCAAAACCCTTAATTACATTGTTCTTGTGTAACAGTTTTATTTTGATTTTGATACAAGCTAATTCGTAATTAATAATCTACATGGAAAAACCTTCTAATTTATTACTTAAAGTCTCGCGGCGTTTGTTCAATAATCTAGATAAGCAAGAAAAATTTATTGAGGCTTTAATGAATCCTCAGCCTTTTTCACCCAGTATTCTTTGGTGTAAAGAAAAGCCAGAAATTTCGCCTTTGGCAGTGGAAACGCCAACTTATTGGCAACCACAATTTATAGACCGTTTATGCTTGGGAGAAAAACCCGGTCAGCATCCCTTACATCAACAAGGATATTTCTATTGTTTAGATTTTTCTTCGGTGTTTGCAGCTACTATTTTGTTAGCTATTCCTGTGCCAGTAAGTTTAGTTTTTGATATGTGTGCCGCCCCAGGAGGTAAAAGTATCTTCGCTTGGAAAGCTTTACAACCTGACTTACTCATCAGTAATGAAGTCATTGGCAAACGTCTGGGAATGCTAATTTCTAATTTGAAGCGTTGCCAGATTAGCCCTAGTGCAGTAGTTAATAGAGATTCGAGTATATTTGCCGAAATGTTTCCCTACTCTAGCAATCTAGTAATAGTAGATGCTCCTTGTACTGGACAATCTTTACTTGCTAAAGGTGAAAAAGCTCCCGGATGTTTTCACCCGACTGCTATTAATAAGAGTGCAAATCGACAAAAGCGTATTATAGCTAACTCTGCTAAACTTGTTTCACCACAAGGCTATCTAGCTTATATGACTTGCACATATTCACCCGAAGAAAATGAGCAAGTTTGTGAATGGTTTTTGGAACGCTTTCCGCAGTTTCAGGCGATAGAAGTTAGTAATTTAGCCAAATATCAGTCGCATTTAACTAAAATGCCTTGTTATCGGATGTTTCCTCAGGATATGTTAGGTGCTGGTGCGTTTACAATACTGTTTAAAAATACTAACGAGCCTGAAAAGGAGTCTAAAAAAGTAGATTTAAATACAATATCTTCGCTGTATATCTATCAAAATCTGAAAAAGGCAAGTTAGTTACATTAATTGTATATTGCAGTTTGCAGTTGAGTGCAATATAGACCTAATCCCCAACCCTTTCCCTTTTAGGGAAGGAGAGTAAGATTCAATATACCAAAGCAACCTGATAGTTTAAAGAGCGCAATATTTGTAAGTCAGCCACCAGGAATACACATTTTAAGTAAGTCGGTGAGAATAATTCAAACTATATTAACTAATGTAAAAAATATTTAAATTAGTTTGTAGTAAGCGGCTCTAGCCCTACTTTGAGGGCTGTTCGCGTTGGCGTAGCCTCTCGTAGAGAAGCGTTCTCGTAGGGTAGCCCTCACTACAAACCTTTAATTATTTACGTCGTCCTACTTACAGCAGTTAATTTTATATTTGTAAGATTACAAACCTAGCGATTCTCATAAGCTAATCAGTATTCAAGTTGCATAATCAGGGCAGGCTTTTCGGCCCACCCTACAAGATATTGAGAAAATTTTAATATGCAAATTAGATGTGTTTTAGCTTACCCTACTTTAACAATCAAAAACTTTCAATAATTAACTTTTAAGGTTAAAAATATTTTTAACCTTTTCATAACCTAACATTAACTAAAATTTATCCAGGATCAGCTCTAGACTTTCTGAAGTAAACATTGTACAAAAAAGCTAGGCCGTACAGGATGTAAATTACATGAGTCGAAAAGTCAGCAAAGTGTTTAAACAGTCTGGGGTGATTCCTTATAGAGTGAACAATGGCAAAATTGAGATATTGCTAATCACAACCCGTAACTTTCAACACTGGGTAATTCCGAAAGGAGATATTCCTAATGGCATGAGTCCGCCAGCTTCAGCAGCCAAAGAGGCGTGGGAAGAAGCAGGGGTAATTGGGCAGGTAGACACCAATGAACTCGGTAGTTACAAGTACCGCAAAGGAGGTAAAACTTACCAGGTCAAGATGTATTTGTTACCAGTAGAGATGCTGAGTGAAGATTATCCAGAAGCAAGTAAAAGAAAACGGCAGTGGGTAGAAGTGACTAAAGCTATCAGGCGGGTTAAGTTTAATTCACTCAAACGAATCCTTAAAGGTTTTTTCCAGGTCGAATCTCACTTTTGTGCATTTAGAGATCCTAACTAAGTATAAAAAAATACATTAATTATAAATGTATAATTAAACATACAATAAAATCCTAGTTTGTAGTGAGCGATTCATCGCTCATAGCAAGGTTTCTCAGGACTAAAGTCCTTACTACAAACTTGAATTAATTTATGCCTAGCTACTTGTTGAAAAGCCCTGGAAGTAACTTGAGGGCTTTTCAATAAGTAGCTATATTTAAAAAAACTGTGATCGCTAATTAAAACAAGTAAACATTAGACGTAAAGTATTACCTATGTTTACATTGATTTGATTGTGAGTATGAAGCTATTTCTTGAGTGTACAATTCGTTCTAAATCCACAATAAAGCTACCCAAGTTTTGATACCGACAATTCCATCAGCTTGCAATCGTTTAGATGTTTGGAAACTAACAATTGCATCTTTAACTGACTCAGAAAAATGCCCATCAATGTCATCAGTATACAATCCAATATCTTTTAATTGCTGTTGTAATTGTTTTACTCTTAGCCCAGAATCTTCTAGCTGCAAGGCATTAAATCTATTCAAATCGGCTCGACCACTAACACCAGCTACACCAGATATATCACCTGCATATTGATGGATTAGATATTGCCCCTGCCAAGCGCCAGGAATAGTTGGAACCTTAACTTTGTAGTGGGCAATCCATAAGGGATAACTAGCAAAATCAGATGGATTGCCAATTTCTTCCCAGAAATTGGGGTAAGTATAAATAATCGGTTTGATTGGTTTTTGTGTTTGTTGTAAAAGGGCTTTTTCCACCTCTTTTAACCACTGCTTCGCTGCATTAATTACTCCTTGGCTATTTCCTCCTTTGTCAGTTATCTCTACATCCAGAACTGGTGGTAAGTCTCCTGGTTCTAATTTCCCTACCGTTTTTAAGAATTCCTTCGCTTGATCAACCGGGTCTGATGTATGGGGATGAAGGAAATGATAAGCACCCCGAATAATGCCAACAGTTTTCATAGTCTGCCAATGATGAGCAAAAGCAGAATCTTTCTTGGTAACTCCTTCTGTGGCTTTGACAAATGCAAAAGTTTTACCAGAGTTTTTTACTGCCGTCCAATCTACTCTGCCGTCTTGATCGTAAACATCAATTCCTTCCATAGAATTTTTTAACGTTTTTGATTAGTACAATACTGAACTTATCAGAGGCTTTGATTAAATTTATGCTTTTTCTGGGTATTTGAGTAAATTACAGAATATTTACTAGGGTTGAGTGTCAACAGATCGCACAGGAGTCACTCTGACTTTACCTGTACAAGGCTTGATTTGTTCCGTGAGGGTAAAGTGCTGGTAAGCATTAGGAGGCGTGATTTCAATTTTACTAGAAATTGGGCAGTTTTTCTCTGGGGAACTAATGTGGTTGTATGCTATCTGAAATGAGGCTTGTTTGCCAGGAGCTAGAGTTACTTGTTGTCGAGGTTGCTTACTCGAAAAGTAAGTGTCCTGGGAGCGAATAACTTTAATCCCCTGCAAAGGTTGATCTTTTGCATCCAGTAGTCCCAATCCTGGATAACCGTAGAGGTTGCAAGGGGATGAGGCATTATTGGTGAAGGCGTAGGTAAGTGCAACATTCCCAACGCCAGCATCTTCGGAGACTCGGCGCACTGACAATTGGCTAGTTTCACAGCGCGTCGGATTCGTGGCAATAGTGGCTTCAGGGGTAGAATGCTCTATAGTTTTTACAGTCGGTGTAGGTGTTGAGGTCAACACAGTTGCCTTCGTTGGTTGCTCAGTGTTTGCTAGCAAGGCTTGCGGCTGTTTTGTAACAGAGGAAGAACCGACACAGCCAGTTGTCACCGCAGTCAGGAGCAACAGCATACTGCCTTCCACAATTAGAATTCGCATATCTTCTTTTTTGTAGTGAACTACTTACATTGATGCTTCATATACAGTAGAAGTTTCCAAATTCACAAGGGTTACCATTAGACATCTCCGAAAATGAATTGTTTTGACGTAGCACTGCTACGTCTCTACAAGGGTTCTGGATAACGCATATTTAATTTCTGGAAATGTCTATTGCTCTGTATATACCATCTTTAGTGTAGGTGTGAGTGGGATTAAGTATGCTGGTGGTTATCCTGGCATCACTATTAATAATGATCCAGCCTGTCTGAAGTGCTGTGCCAATTTGCACGGTGCTGGGTATGTATTGGAAGATGCAAGAGGCAAATTATGGAAGATGAAAGAAAGTTTATTAATCGTCAAAAGTTGCTTAAGAGATACGCGGCTGGCGAGAGAGACTTTGCTGGGATTAGAATCAGTTCGTCGGGGCTGGATGGAGAAGATTTGCAGGAAATTGACTTGAGTGGAGCTGATTTGATAGGTGTCGATTTGAGTGGCTCCAACCTGAGCCATGCCAACTCGAGTGGAGCCAAAATGCTTTGTGTTAACCTCACTAATGCCAATCTCAGTTATGCCAATTTGCGAGGAGTTGACTTGAGTGGTGCTGATTGCATAGGGACTGACTTCTCCAATGCCAGTTTGAATGATGCTATCTTGACTGCTGCTATATTTGATGGGGCTAACCTATATAGGGCGGCGATTGGTGGTACTGCCAAATTCATAAAAACTGACTTCAGGGGAGCCAAAAATTTCCCTCCTCTCGGAGAAGGTGTTTTGGTGTATCAAACCTTTAGAGAAGATGGAAGTTTCTTCAAAGGGCCTGATTGGATTGAGTGAGGTACAAGAACCCCACCCCCAATCTCCTCCCCGCTCTTCGAGAGGGGGCTATGATCTACTTTATATGATTGGGAAACGCTATAGAAATCTAAATATTAAACCGAATTAAATATTATCTGTTGCCTCAATTAAAGCACTGCAAATTCCTGGTTCACTCATCGAATGCCCAGCATCAGGAACCACTATAAATTCTGCTTCCGGCCAAGCCCGATGTAATTCCCAAGCTGATATCATTGGACAAACTACATCATAGCGCCCCTGAACAATTACAGCCGGAATATGGCGGATGCGGTCTACATTTATAAGTAATTGATCTTCTGTTTCAAAAAATCCCTTATTCATAAAGTAATGGCATTCAATACGTGCGAAAGCTGAAGCAAATTCACTCTCGCCAAACTTTTGCATGAGTTCTGGATCTAAAAAAAGTCTACTTGTACTAGCTTCCCAAATTGACCAAGCACGCGCTGCTGTTAATTGAATTTCTAAATCTGGATTGGTCAATTGATTGTAATATGCTGCGATCATATCACCACGCTCATCTATAGGAATTGGTTTAAGATATTCTTCCCAAGCATCAGGAAAAATATAGCTAGCACCCTCTTGGTAAAACCATCGCAACTCTTTTTGCCTCAGCATGAAGATACCACGGAGAATTAATCCCGCGCATTGAGAGGGATGGGTTTGACTGTAGGCTAATGATAAAGTGCTACCCCAACTCCCACCGAAGACCACCCACTTTTCTATACCTAAATGTTGGCGCAGTTTTTCGATATCACTGACTAAATCCCAAGTAGTGTTTTCTCGTAATTCAGCATGAGGCGTACTTTGACCACAACCGCGTTGGTCAAACATCACTAACCGCCATTTTTCTGGGTGGAAATATTGCTGATAAAAAGCTGGACATGCACCACCAGGGCCCCCATGCAGCAAAACGATGGGTTGACCTTGCGGGTTACCTGACTCTTTAAAATGAATGGTATGAAGGTCAGAAACCTGTAAACTACCTTCTAAGTAAGGCTCGATCGCTGGGTAAAGTTCTCGCATTTTGGATATTTTATCAGTAATATTGTCATCGCGATCGCTTGTCAAATCAAATAAACCCGATACCCATGATACAACCCTCTAATGACCTGGATTGTTGATGTTGATAAAGCCCGGATTACCCTGCTGACTCTGGTAGATGGACTGGATGAAGAGGCTGTGTTTCAAGGAACAGACATTATTGTGTCAGTGACTTTTCCAATGCTGAATTTGACCGCAGCCCAAGTATTGACGGCTGGACAGGTCTAATATTTGACAATGCCACAATAACTTTTTTGTGGCACATTTGCTTAGTGTTTTAGACCACTCCACTGGGTGCTGCCGCCTCTTGACTTGCAGCAGTAGCCCAATAAGGAGTATTTACAGCCTCTAACTGTACTACCTTACAGCAAATTGCTGTAAACCTTTAGAAGGTGAAAGTTGTTCTCAGCGTACCGATAATAGCATCATCGTTATTGCTGTTTTGACCAGGAGAGGTCAACCAGATCACACCAGGGGTAATTGAGATGTTATCTGACACGCGATACTTATAAAAGCCTTCAAAGTGATAAGGTATATCATTACCAGTACCAGCAAAACCTGGTCGGTTAAAGGAATAGGGTTCTGCACCAGCAAAAATACCTAAAACGTTACCTTGTTTACCAAAGTCAGGTAAGGCTACCCCAAGACCGTAGCTCCAAGCTTCATAATCATCATTTGCACCGAAGCCTGAGACATCGTGGTAAGAAACGAAGCCACTAATTGACAGTTTGTCACTGGGTCTGAAGGCTGCCGACACACCATAGGAATTACTGGAAGATGCGTTTAGGGTACTTAGGGTGTTAGCTTGACCAGTACCTACGACGCGGTTGGTGCTACCCAAACCACCACCGAAATCAAATAAATTACCACCTCCAGCACCATGATAACCGTGAACGTAGGTAGCACCTATAGACAAGCGATCGCCAACACTAAAGTTCAACTGTCCAAGAGCTGCATAGTTACCTTCAAGCAAACCTTGATTTGCGCCAGGATTATTAGCATTTGACGCTAAGTAGCCTATAGTCACTGAAGGTTTGAAAACACTGCCACCGCTACCAAAGGGTAAAGTCAGTGCTGCACCGGCACCACCACCAATGCGATAGATGGGACTTTCAGAAGCAAAGGTAGACAAAGCACCATTACCGCCATCATAGTCCTCAAAGTAAGGGTTGTTAGTGGCAACGTAATCGCTATGAATACCTCCGGTGCCTGCAAAGTAAACTTGGGCTGGGCCTATGGGTACGTAATACGCTAGCCAGTCTATAATCACACCGTTGTTACCAGTGCTACCAATTTGAAAACTTTGTGTGCCTTCAGCAGTATCAATAGGAAGACCAGCATTATCTACTTGATTAAAGGCTAGTGCATTCCCGGCTGCAAGACGGGTGTGTAAAAGGTCTTTACCAGTGAAGCTGGTTTGCAAGTCTAAACGTACCCTATCTTGGAAGACAGTATTATTAGCATCGCCAGTATTACCGCCAAATATATCAGTAGCGACAAAAATAGCTTCACCCACCAATTTTGTAGTAGTGGAAAACTGATTTGCTTCCAGTTCAGCAGTCCGTGCTTCTAGAGCATCTACTCGGCCACGCAGAGTTGCTAGTTCTGCCGAGAATTCCTCTTGTAAACGTTGGAGGGTTGCTAAATCCTGTTTTGTCACCAAATCAGCAGTTGCTGTAGCAATCAGTTCATTAACCCGATCTAAACAAGCATTCAAACCTGCGGCAAATTCATAACGGGTTAGTGCCCGGTTACCACGGTAAGTGCTATTGGGATATCCAGCAATACAACCGTAGCGCTCAACCAGAGATTGCAAAGCTTGAAATGCCCAGTCAGTCGGCTGTACATCAGAAAACTGAGAAACTGATGTGACTTGAGACAGTGAATTCTGGTTCTTGCCTTCGCTGCTGTAGCGGTTAACTTCTTCTAAAACCTTATTATCATCAGTCTTTGCCTGGGCAAGCAGCTGATTTTTTAGTTGCCCTGTTTGGATGAATATTGAAGCACTAGAAGCTATTGGTGCTTCTGTATGAGCAACTTTTGCCTTTATACCTTCAGAAGAGGCTGGTATTTTAGTAGCCATAGCCCTAGCGCAAACCAACACCGTCACTCCCAAAACTACTGGGCTTAGTACCAGAGTTTTCCACAATAGATGAGACATTTTTTTATTTTCCTTTCCCAAAAAAGGCCCGAAATGACTGGCTTAAAGAAAAAGAGAACAAGCAGTTATTGTACTTGTTAGAAATCTTATCAGATTGCAGTAACTTTAAGATATGCCTCACAAAATTGTTACGGATGAAGAATCGTAAAGTCTTGCAGATGCCTTTTTTGCAAAATTAAGAGTTTATGGGTGGTTTTGGCTCAAATTTGTGCTATTTATAGATTTTACCTTCTTATTTTTAACCCTGATTTGTGGTAGATCCTTTTTATCTTTGTAAAAGTAACAGATTTCAACTAGAGTTGGCGATATTTCTAGAGAACCGTGAAATTGGCTAATCACATCATCGATAATTCTGGAAACGTTTTGCTGAAAAAAGTCGGGTTCAAACCCATAAAATACTCTTGATAAGTTCTCAGCAAACAATTGGAGTGACTTTACGTTCTTCATTCTGGGTAGAGATTGAGGCTTTGACTACCTGCCTGTGGATAGCAGATATTTTTTCCAGGATTTCCTCAGAGTCTTGCAACGTGACTTACCCAGAATAATCAAACTTGATTCCCAGGTTATCAAAATGATAAACACTGCTCTTAATCTTCTTTTTCAGCAGGCTACATATTTCCTGATTAAAGAGTTCACTCGCCAGAGGATTACGCATGTAGTTATTTCTAATATGGTTCTGGACAGCTTCAACGTGTGCAGCCACAATACCCTTTTGCTGTATCCAAATTATGTATGTTTGATTTAGGTTTTTCAAATTAAGTTTCAAAAGTTCAAATCACCAATAAATGCATCGTTTTTTTTACAGTTTCATTATCATTCAAACAAATTAAACCGATAGCTACTCTGAGGGGATAAAAAACTATTTGGGCTTGTAGTCAGAGCAATTGAGTCTTTCTTTTGTTAGAGCAGTAAAAGGCTGTACTGCACACTTTAGATAATGGTTGTTGTTAAAAAATTGGCAGCTTTTACAGGGATGTTGCTCTAAATTTTTTATGCTTACTATTTCGTCTTTATTTTGTACCGCATCTTGTAAAGCTTTGGAGGCGTATGAAACGAGAAAAACGAAAGTTCCCCAAACAATCATGAAGGAAATGTGAGCCAAAAACACTGCTACAAAGGGAATATCTCCGTCGTGTGGTTTTATGTCTTGCTCTGTTGCATTCGCCAGTTTAGCTTCAATGAGAGTGGATTGATTAACACTCTTTTGGGCGGATACATAAATTTGTAAAAGCTCCGAACTATCCATATAAAAAACCCTTATTTATTCAAACTCAGATTCAGCACAGGTCATTTAAGTTAAACATTTTTGAACGCTAGTAATTTGGATTAAAACACCAAATTAACTTAGTTTAAAAAAGTTTTCTTGTTAATATAAAACATTTTGGACTTCAATGTTATTGTGTAATTTATTGCACAATATATATATTAAAAATATAATTTTAAATATACAAATTGTTTAGGTAAAAAGCATATATTTATCTACTAGCTAAATTTCCATATATTCAGAGATATATCTTTGATATATATATAACGGTTGCCAATACTACTCAGTTAAGAATACTTGTAGCGACTGTTTTAAAAGTCAAGCGACGCCGTTCGCGGAGCGTCTCGTAGAGAAGGCGGGCTATTCGGCGTCGCACCTGTGTACTTGATCGCAGTGCAACAAAGCTTGAAGTACTTCAACACGACTTTGGAGTACTTCAACACGACTTTGGAGTACCTCAAAACGACTTTGGAGTACCTCAAAACGACTTTGGAGTACCTCAAAACGACTTTCAAGTACTTCAACACGACTTTCAAGCCTAAGCGTTACCCAGCAAACCCGGCTAAATGTTGGGTTTTGTTCCTCAACCCAATTTACATATTTTTATTTTTTTAGGCAAAACCTACGCAGTATTTTAACGGTTCCACTGGCGTGAGGTGCATTAAAATCCTTGCAATAATCAGGAACATCCCTTTTTCGCTATTTTCCATGCCTTTATCCCTTAATTTGATCCAGAGCTAAATTCAGCTTCAGCACATTAACTCCAGGTTCACCAAAGATGCCGAGAAAGCGACCATCAGTATTTTGAGCAATTAAAGTTTCCAGTTGGTTCGGTTGAACTCCTCGCGCCTTGGCTACTCGTGCAATTTGTGCGATCGCAGCTTCGGGAGTAATGTGAGGGTCAAGGCTGGAACCGGATGTGTAGACTAAATCGCCAGTCGGCTGCACACCTGCTGTTTTCAGACGAGTGAAGTCACCTTCAACCTTTTTGCTGGGATCGGGGTCATCTTTACCTTTGATGCGTTCCAGCAATGCGGGATTACTGGGAGCCAAGTTACTAGCACCAGAAACCCCGGTTTTCAAAACTCCCGCATCATCTTTTTTGGGATCGGCTGTGCTGTAGCTGGTGGAACTGGGACGACTGTTAAAATAGCGATCGCTACTAAAAGGTTGACCAATCAAAGCAGAACCGATAACTTCACCTGTACTATTTTTCAGTAGACTGCCATTTGCTTGAAAGGGAAACACAATTTGCCCAATGGCAATCATTGCAAAAGGATAAATAATCGCTCCAATAACCCAGAGTACCAGGGTAGAACGAACAGCTCTACCGGCTTCGCGTGCAAAACTCATTAGAATTTCTCCGGTACAAACATGACAAAAAATAGATAGATGGAAAGCCCTAGCGTCACCATTCCTAACAGCCCCAATCCCCAAGATTGACTGCGGGAAAGTTGTTCCCCAGTAGCGGCATAGACTACAGGTGCAACCACTAAGTTGAAACACATCGCCAAGAACAAATACAGTGGTAGCTTTTGTCTACGCCATTGACACCAGATTTCAGTTATTTCTTCTAGTATTTGTGATACAAGAATAGTGCGTCGGATATGAACGGGTTTCATAGTAAATTAAGACAAAGGTAAGATAATATCTATCAGTTTGATGGCAATAAAGGGAGCAACGATGCCGCCAAGACCAAAGATGAAGATGTTGCGACGTAGCAGTTGATCTGCTGTTAAAGGTAAAAACTTCACCCCTTTGAGTGCTAGCGGAATTAGTGCCGGAATAATCAAAGCATTGTAAATCAGCGCCGAGACGATCGCAGATTGGGCACTCTTTAATCCCATAATATTAAGTGCGCCGATTCCAGCTGCGGCAAAGATTGTGGGAATGATCGCAAAATACTTAGCAATATCATTAGCGATGGAGAATGTTGTCAATGCTCCACGAGTAATTAGCAACTGTTTACCTATGGTTACTAAGTCAATCAACTTCGTGGGGTCTGAGTCTAAGTCCACCATGTTAGCAGCTTCTTTGGCAGCTTGCGTCCCAGAATTCATCGCCACACCCACGTTTGCTTGAGCTAAAGCAGGTGCATCGTTAGTACCATCCCCGGTCATTGCCACCAATTTACCCTGAGATTGTTCCGAGCGAATCGCCTCAATTTTGTCTTCTGGAGTCGCTTCAGCAATGAAATCATCCACCCCAGCTTCTTCGGCAATTACTGAAGCGGTAATTCGATTGTCACCTGTGAGCATGATAGTCTTAACACCCATGCGGCGGAGTTGGTCAAACCGTTCCCGCAAACCAGGTTTGACAATATCTTTGAGGTAGATGACACCATAAATCTTGTCATCTTGGCAAACAGCTAAGGGTGTACCGCCTAACCGGGAAACTCGCTCATCAGCTGCGTCTACATCATCAGGAACGTAGCCGCCACGAGAACGGACAAATCCCTTAATCGCATCTACCGCTCCTTTGCGAATTTGTTTACCATCGGGTAGATTCGTACCGCTCATCCGGGTTTTCGCGGAAAATTCTACACCCTCGGCTTTGTCGATATTAAAGTTTAGCGCAGCCTGGGATTTTTCTGCTAAAAGTACAATTGACTTGCCTTCTGGCGTATCATCAAACAAGCTAGCAGCTAAAGAGATTCGCGCCACATCTTCTATTGAATGATTATCCAGAGGAATAAACTCATCAGCCATCCGATTACCCAAGGTGATAGTGCCTGTCTTATCTAGCACCAAGGTGTTGATGTCGCCGCAGGCTTCTACTGCTCGACCAGAAGTAGCAATGACGTTAAACTGAGCAACCCTATCCATCCCTGCAATGCCGATCGCACTGAGCAAACCACCGATAGTTGTAGGAATCAAAGCTACCAGCAACGATATTAAAATAGCAACGCTAGCACCCGCCCGCAAACTGTTTCCCGCCTCAGCCCCAAAGGCGGTACTGATAAAGCTGGCGATGTAGCCCACGAAGGGGGGCATAGTTGCCACTACAATCAGGAATACTTGTGTTAAAACTGCCAACAATACTGTCAAAGCAATCTCGTTGGGAGTCTTGCTGCGTTCTGCTCCTTCTACCAGGGAAATCATGCGATCGATAAAGCCTTGGCCAGGATCAGCGCTAATACGAATTGTCAACTCGTCGGAAAGTAGGCGTGTACCGCCTGTTACCGAACTTGCAATATCTGTACCTGGTTGCTTCAGTACAGGGGCAGATTCCCCAGTAATTGCCGACTCATCCACCGAGCCGATGCCTTTAATTACATCTCCATCGGCGGGAATCATATTATTTGCAATCACTTTTACCAAATCGCCCCGTCGCAGTTCCGTAGAATTGACTTGTTGTATAGAACCATCTGGGAGAATTTTGTTAGCAACAGTATCCGATCGCGTCAATCGCAGTGAATCAGCCTGAGCTTTCCCGCGTCCTTCAGCTACAGCTTCGGCAAAGTTGGCAAAAACGAGTGTAAAAAAGAGAATAAAGGTAATCAACCCGTTTAACAGGCGTTGTTGATTGACATCTGCCTGGATTGTACCAAACAGATTTGGGTTAAGGGTAACAAGAAAGGTGACAATTGTCCCCACCCAAACAACAAACATAACGGGGTTTTTGACAGTAATTCGCGGATCGAGCTTGACAAATGACTCACGAATTGCTCTCTGGTAAAGCCCCCGCATATCTGTTTTAGGGGTGTGCTTGCGCGAGTCACGAGTTCCAGATTGAACACGGGGCGAAGGAGAATCAGTAGTAGTGGGCATACATTAAATTTTGAGCATGAGTATCAAAGGTGGATGAATGAGTATCAAAGGTGGATGATTGAGTATCAAAGGTGGATGATTGAGTATCAAAGGTGGATTAATGAGTATCAAAGGTGGATTAATGAGTATCAAAGGTGGATTAATGAGTATCAAAGG
>NZ_CAXTNP010000152.1:0-19128 GCF_964245575.1 uncultured Nostoc sp.
CCCCACTCCCCATTACCCCTTATCCCCAGAGGGGGCCCCACCTTCCCCACTCCCCAACTTTTTCTCCACTGGCAACTAGAACCAGCTTTGCAGAATGCTGATTTGGTAATGACTTTGCGCCTGCAAAAGGAACGTATGACGGCTCATTTACTGCCAAGTTTGCGAGAATATCATCAACTATTTGGCATTACTAGCACAAAGTTGCAACTTTGTAAACCTAATGTCAAAATTTTGCATCCAGGCCCAGTTAACCGTGGTGTCGAAATTAGTTCTGAATTGATGGATGACCCAGAATTTAGTCTCATTCAATCGCAAGTTACCAGTGGTGTCGCCGTTCGTATGGCGCTGTTGTATTTGATAGGAAGCAGTAAGGTCTAAGGAATTTAACTGTCACAGGCAATGACCATCAGGATTCGGCTGTTGAGTCAACCGTGGGTAAAGTGGTTCGACATGACGATTCGTCTGTTACCCAGGTATAAAGCGTGTTTTACTACTGAATTCTGTATTCTGCTGTATATAACGGTTTGCAGTTGTTGCAGTTGAGTCCAATAATCTTAGTATTAGTCCGATCGGACTAGCTTATAGAAGAATACCTATTCTCATAGAAATTATATATTACTCCGATCGCATGAGTACAGAATTCTGTAATCTTGGCACACTAGTATCGTAGAAGTTCAAAAATTTAATGACTTCTAGAAGTGTCGGAGGTAAATATGAAACGAATTTTTTTGACGGCAGCAGCCTTACTCAGCACGCTATCTTTAGCTGCTCCCCTTTCCGTCAAAGCAGAAAACTCCGCCCCTGTCCGGCGCTTGCTGGAAACTAGAGAATGTTCTGGATGTAATTTAACAGGAGCAAATCTCAAAGGCGCTCACCTGATAGGTGTTGACCTCAGAAATGCAAATTTAAAAGGAGCTAATCTCGAAGGTGCTAACTTAGAAGGTGCTGATTTAACGGGTGCAAATTTGAAGTCTGCTAATCTCACAAAAGCATTCGTCAGCGATACTATCTTAAATAATGCTAATCTTACCAACGTTAATTTGAGTAATTCCCGCTTATATAATAGTGACGTAAATGGCGCTGTTATGGCTAATATTGATTTAAGCGGTGCTGATGTATTCAATACTGCCATTAGCATTGGTGGTGAATACTAATGGTGAGTAATGATTTCAAAGTGATGAGTTAAGAGTTATATTCAACTCCTAACTCTCTACTTTTTAACTTTTACTCACCAGTAATAGACAGTTCATTAACCCAGATTTTCGGGCAAACTCCCCCTGGAGTTAACTCTGGCTCTCTTTCTACATAAATAATTGACTTCAGGACTTCCAAGAAATCGCCAGCAACAGTTGCTGACTCAATACTCGTCCTTACACCCTTGTTAACTAGCCAACCATCAAACGGCAAAGAAAACGAACCTTGCAAGGCTTTAACTCCAGCATGGAGAGCTTGTAAATCATCAATAAAAATTACATTTTCAGCCGTTTCTAAACTCAACTCTTCTTCGGGAGTTGCGGTTGAAAAAACGTGATAAAAATTGGGACTAACACTAACTTTTGCACCAATACTGGCATTACCTGTTGGCTGGGTATTGAACCTTTTGGCAGTGCCTGCACTGTGGAGAAAGCTTGTTAAAATCCCATTTTCAATCAGCGAAACCTGACGAGTAGGAGTTCCTTCACCATCAAAACTTTCTGCGCCTACGTTAGCTGAGTGAAGTGCATCATCAAAAACTGAAATCAGAGGAGAAGCAATTTGCTTACCTAAATCATCAGCAGTAGATAAGCTTTGGTTGTCCAAAATACTTTGAGCGTTGAACAAGTTAGAAAAACCACCTAACAGACTTAAGAAAGCTTCTGGTGAAAAAACAACCCGATATTTACCAGTTTTGATTTTTTCATAATTCAAGTGACTGATAGTTTTATCTGCGGTTTCTTTGATGCAACCATTGATGTCTAGATTATCTAAACTATGGTTGATTCTAAAAGCACCTGCACTGCGAGGTTTCTTTCCTTCTTCCTCAGTTTTGCTGTAAAGGTAAACTGATGCTAAAGAGTGAGATTCAGTTCTCACTGCACCGTCGCTATTGAGATAAAACCTGTCAATATCTCTTTGCGATAACCCATTATAAGGCACACCTTTAATTGCTGGGTGAGCTGCCAGTAATTCTTTTTCAGCTACCAACAATCTTTCGATGAGTTCAGCAACAGGTGCTTGGGGTGTCTTATCTTGAGGTTTATTTGCAATAGAAACAGTAGCTTCTGGACTAAAATCAGGAACATTTTCTTTAACACCAAAGAAGCTAGCTTCGTAGGCAGTTTTCAAAGCTAATTCCAGTCCCTTCGGATCTACATCTGTGGTGCTGGTGACACCCATTGTATTATCTTCATTCCAGACACGAACAGTAACACCAGAGCGATTTGAAGCTTTGACTTGTTTTGGCTCACCTTGGTCTACTTGCACGCTAGTATCATCTACTGTTGACCCATAAATGTCAAATTTCTTAATACCAAGCTTATCAGCATTGTCCTTGGCGGAATTTGCAATCTCATTGATATTTGGCATAGTCAATTTTTGATTTTGAATTTTAGATTTTGGATAGGAAGCGATTTTATTTTGGATATTAGATTTTTGGATTTTGGATGTTAAGCTGTTCCACATAAAATTTGCATATATTGGGGAGGCGAAACGCCAAACCCACAATAAATAAATGTATTATTTAATATTATGCAAACTATATGTGGTTTAGCTTATGACTTATATTTATTCGTAGCTTTTTATTGACGCAATATCCTGAGCATTCACAATCCAAAATCCAAAATTTCAAATCCAAAATTATTATCTTCCACCGACGGTAATAGAATCAACCTTGATGTGGGGTTGTCCTACTGTGGTGTAAATACTGCCACTGACGGAACCACAAAAACCAGGTGCAATTTCCAAATCTTGGGAACACATAGAAATTTTATTCATAATTTCCTTAGCTTCACCGATAAGAATTGCTCCCTTTAGCGGTTTGGTGATTTTGCCATTTTCAATAAAATAAGCTTCATCAACACTAAAGTTAAATTGGCCTGTAGCACCAACGCTTCCGCCACCCATCTTTTTACAGTAAATACCTTTATCAACAGAGGTAAATAAATCATCAATGCTATATTCGCCAGAATCAATATAAGTATTACGCATCCGGCTAGCAGCAGCATAGGTATAATTTTGGCGTCGTCCACTTCCAGTTCTGGGGTGTCCGGTGCGTGCAGAACCTGTTCTATCTGCTAAGAAGTTTTTGAGAACGCCTTTTTCAATTAATAGGGTTCTTTGAGCAGGCATACCTTCGTCATCCATGTCAATTGTCCCGAAGGCATTTTCAGACCGTCCTTCATCCCAGGCTGTCAAACTTTCGTGGGCAATTTTTTCGCCTTTTTTGTCAGCAAAGGGAGTGGTATTGCGTTCGATTTGAGTGGTTTCTAGCAGGTGTCCACAAGCTTCGTGGAAAATTACGCCACCAAAGTGATTGGCCATAATAATCGGGTAAGTACCTGATTCTACGTAATCAGCGTAAAGCATTTTACCAGCAGATTCTGCTATTTTTTCGGCGGCTTGCTGAGAATCCCAAGTCCTCAAGAAGTTGGCATCACTAGTGTTACCAGCGCGTTCACCGATGGAAGCACGATTAGCACCATCAGCACACAATAGGTTAAATCCTACTGACTGGGTAAGGCGAATGTCACGGGCAAAAGTGCCGTCACTGGCGGCGATTAAGACCTCTTGCCAATCCCGGAAATAGGTAGCACGGCGCGATTGAACATGGCTAGCTTTTTGCTTCAGGTGGGCAGTACCATCAAGGAGGACTTCTCCCATTTCTCGGATGGAGCTACATGCTGGTAGCCATGCATCTTTACCTCTTTTGGTGGCGTAATCTCTCAGTAATTCCAGATTGATTTCTGGGATGAAAGCTTTAGCAGTGGGTAGTTGCAATCCTAAGATAGAAAGACCTTTTTCTAAAGCTGCTTTCAAACCGGAAAAAGAAAGGTCATTGGTGCTAACGTAGCAATCAGCTTTGCCGCGAAATACTCTGACTCCCGCGCCTGTAGACAGACTGGGTGAAATACTAGTGATGGAGTCGTCTTCTGCAAGAGAACTAATATAGTTGCGACGTTCTAAAAATAATTCGATGAAGTCAGCACCTGCGGCGCGTCCTAGTCCCAGGAGGGTAGCCAGGGGGGCTTCCCAGGTTTCATCGAAACGCTCTGGTGTGGAGGAATATTGGAGGGTGGGAAGTTGATTCGAGAGAAGTAGCGTACTTGTAAGCATGGGTAGCCTCGTCTGCTGGCGTAGTTCAGAGATTTGACTGAAAAATCCTGGTGTGTTCAGTCTAACAAATCAGGGAAAGCCAGAGTCGGCAATTAAGTAGTAGGGGTTTCCTCACCTAAAAAACTTACTTCCCCCTCTTAAGCATGAGTGAAATATTGTAATTAACACCCTTTGGTGAGCGATGCAATACTGGGTGTAATGTTTATATCATGTCCGCTTGATTGCTAATTAAACCCGAAGAACCCCTCCTCGCTCTTCGAGAGGGGATTAAGGGGTAGGGTGTAATGACTATAGTTAGCATAACTATTTATGCGGACATGATATTTAGACGCAGAGAATGAGCAAACCAGAAAGTGAAAATATTCATACATAAATAATTGGAAGGCTGTATAAGACTGTCTTCCAATTTTTTAAAGTATAGGAAAGAATATCCACATATATTGGTAAAAGCAACAATTTAATCAAACTTATTTTTGATTTCTGCCTTGCTCGTCCCTAAAATGATACCGTTGATAAATTACCATTTTCCATCCAGTTAATTCTTGGTGAGAGCCTATTCCTTCTCAGGTTTATTTACGATTTGTTATTTTCAGGGGAATTCTTACTATTTCTTGCTGATTGAAAGTCTGACCTAAATTAGCAGCAGTTGGCGCTGGCGATGTTAAATTCTTAAACAATAGCTTCAGGGTTCGAGTAATAGTTTTAAGAATTTTCATTTTGCTGGCACTAGGCTTTTGATCGTATCTCAAAACCATTGGAATTTCTACAATTTTTGGTTTGAGCGCTTTGGCTTTCAGCAGTAAATCTATCATGCAAGCAAATCCACTTTCAGTGAATAAATTCTCGCCATAATACATATTTAGTTTGCTGACGAAACTACGGTTATACAGCCTGTAGCCACAAGTGTAGTCTTTTACACCTGGTACATGGGCTGCAATTCTAAAAAGCCAGCTTGCTCCGTAACTCATTATCTCTCTAAATGTTGATAAGCCTATGACTTTAGAGCCTTTTCGATATCTGGATGCGATCGCAATATCATAGCTACCAGCTATCATCGTCTCATACATCTTGATTAATAGTTCTGGTGGTTGAGTGTTGTCGCAATCCATCGCGGCTAAAAAATCGCCTTCTTTAGAAATTTCTAAGAAAGTTGTGAAACCTGTTTTAATTGCTTGACCTAAACCAGCATTTTTGGGATGTTGGACTAATTTCAGTGATATCCCCAGCGATTGAGATTCATCTAAAGCAGTCTGAGCAGTTGCATCCTTGCTACCATCATCAACAAGAATCAGCCGGATATCCATATTAGAGATTTCCTGCAATACCTGAAACTTTTTGAACAAGGGGCGAATTGATTCTTGCTCATTGTATGCAGGTAAAAGAACAAAAAGACTCATAAGTACCTCGTGTGATTTTCAAAATATCATTCTCAAATTTCAAGAATTCACTAATGTTGATTTCTTGAGAAATTCATCGACCTGTCGGACGACTGCGTTGTTGTTGACGCTATCATTGACCAACTGTGAGGTATTGACGACGAAAAAATCATCATTTTCAGTACTCACTTTTGGAACAAAGCTTGAATAATTTAAAACTTGTAGTGGCTGTACTTTAATAGCTCGATTAATGTGTGCTGCGACAATATCATCTGCTTTGAGTCCTGGGAACATCAAACGTATACCCTGGAAAAATACTTGGCGCAATTCATCATCTGGCTGTTTTAACAACGGGTCAGTGGAAAGGATATATTTTGGTAGGAATGTGATATGATACCCTGCTGTCTCTTGCAAAGAAACTAAGTTACTCATACCGATGACTCCAGTAAAGGGAACATTTCTATCGGCAATATTTACTACGTAATAAGGAATTAGAGCCTTGCGAGTAATAAGTACCATGCAGATTACGCCCAGGTATTCTACTGTTTCACCAGTGTCTGAAACTTTTACCAATTCTTTGGCAGCAACCTGTTGCAGAATATTAACTGGGCCTGTAAAGATGACTTTATCAAAATGTTCCTTTTTGCCCTGATATTCTACCCACATTCCACCCTCTGGATGAGGTGCGATATATTCCACCGCAACACCTGTGTGGATATGACCCCCAGCCGCGTAAATTAATTTTTCTATATGGTCAAAAACAGTTTTGTAACCGCCTGAGACATAACCAAGTTGTTCTTTATTTAATGAAGAATCCCGCGCTGAAAATAGTCGTTTGATATAAGCCCAGATAAAAACTGCTGATATTCGCTTATAGTTTTCTCCTAATTTGGATAGAAGCAAGGGTTTCCAGAGCTTTTCGTATGTGCTTTTACCACCAAGTTTCAATAGCCAATCTTCAACTAATATCTTCTCTAAGCGTCGCCAGTTATTAAGGCGTGAACCATACAATAGAGTAAAAGCTAATCTGATTTTACCTATAAGTCCAAATAGAGGAAACCGGAGAAATTCTATAGAATTACTGATAGAATAAAATTTTTGATTATCGTAAAAGCCTGTTAAACTTCGATGCCAACGCAGTTTATCTCCAAGACCAATATCTCTGAGAAAATTTATTAAATGAGTATCAGAAGGGAGGATGACATGATAAAACCGATCCCAGGTAAACAACCCATAATCATGATAAGTGGTAAGTCCACCAAGCTGTTTATTACTGTCGAATACAGTTACTTTATGTCCTTGATTTGAAAGACGTTGCGCTAATACTAGCCCAGTTATACCCCCGCCAATGATGCCTATATTCATAAATTTAATTTAGATTTTTGTAGGGATGCTTTTGAGATTTATTTTCAGAAGATTTGAATATTAATAGCCTTGCTGTTTACCCCTTTAGCTATTAATTTACAACAAGAACTACACCAGTTATGATAATGGAAATTCCTATCCACTGGCTAAATATAACCTGCTCTTTTAGAAAATAGTGAGAAGCAATTGGTACAAATGCATACATTAATCCTAAAACTGGAAATGCTTTACTCAGAGGAATTGTCCGCAATACATAAAGCCACAATATAGTCATAAATGTATAGCAGATAAACCAAATCCAAAAATAACGAGATAATAACAGATTTTGGATAGATGCGCTTGCTCCCTTTGTAGGGCTAGAAATGTAAAGTCCATACTTTAGTGATAGGTTCGCTGTTGTTCCGAATAAAACCACAAGCATTAAAACTAGCCAAGTAATGATGTTCATTTTTCAATGTTTACTGATGAGATTTACTAGAAATTTATGTAGCTTTTTTCAGGGGAATAACCACTAAAAGAACACCTAGAAAAATAGTTATTACTCCTGCGATTCGAGTTAGTGTAATCTCTTCATTAAAAAAGTAGTATGAACCGAAAAGTATCCCGACATAATTTAAACTAGTAAGTGGATAAGCAATACTCAATTTTACAGAGCGCAAAGCCAATATCCAATTTATTACTCCCAAGCAATAAACACTAATAGCTAATACTAATTTTTGAATAAATACCCAATTAAATAGTCCCTCATTTGTATGACTCATGGTATGCTTCATCAGCAATTGCCCAGAAATACTAAATAAAATACTGATAAACAGGATAATATAAGGAATTATTTTAACGTTTGAAGTTTGCGAGATAGATTTCATAGTACATTTACCTCAATCGAGATAGTAGGTATGAACCGGACAATAAACAGCCCATTGTTTTAAAAGTTTCGGATTGAGGTTACACCTTCTGTGCAATTCGACTTCCACTTCAATAAATAGACAACAAAATTAGGAAGGCTATGTTGAAGTGACTGATATCAAAATGATCGTCGAAGCTCATGTCCAAGAGTTAGCAACTAAATACTATGCAACTTGTGGGATGGTTGCTGTATCATGACAACGCCCGATATTATCCGAGTAGAGTCGGTTATACTTGCAGACATAACAGTTTCCTTGCTTGACAATTGGCACAATCAATTTAGGCTTTGCCCAATATGAATTGCAGATGTGTTCCGTATCAGCCAGTTATGTTTCCAGACTAGTTTTAGTGCGATCGCAATATCTATATCATAGTGGATGCAGATATAGGGAACATTAAGTCCTCTTTCACAAATTTGTGAACAAAGTTGCTGAACTCGGATTCGGCCCGCATGTTCAACAGATGGAGTTAAGCGAGTAAAAATGGATTTCCAGAATTTTTGATTAATCCATTTATTAACTTTCATCAGTTGTATCCTGCTATAGGAATCTTGTTGAAGACACTACTCAACTTCTCAAGCCATTAACTTCTGCATCAAAACTAAGTTGAATTAATAAATGTTCTTACATTTTCTCCAGGAAGTGTTTATTAGTTTTCTGACATGCCATAGAATTTATCCAGGCTCACAGACATATCTGTAACTTGGGCTGGAAACTAAGCCGATTAATAAAATTTAATACTCAAAGTGAGTGTTTATACGTATTTCTCTTGAACATCGGAACACAATGGGTAACCAAAGTCAGCCTAAGAGCGGAAAGAATTGATAGATAACTCTACAGTAATGCGCTTTACAGGTAGGTTTATGGAAAATTTTACTGAATGTCAAAATGGAGTTTTTGACTAGCGTTTGGTCATCAATTCGCAACTTACGTTGAGTTAAGCGGATTTGAGATGTTTTTACATTACATTATCTTAAGTATTAGTTTTGTTTGATTATTCTTAATTATATGTAATTTTAACTAGAGTTGTACCTCAAAATTTGTTTTTACATATAATTACTTACTAGAATACCACGATAAAAGAGTGTTGCAAATTTATCGCCATACTTCATCAAAAATTCATTTTAAGAAAATATACTTAAACAAAAACTTTATAATAATCTACACTTTTCTCTTGATGAATCTTTATTTTTAAGAATTTGTACATTTATGTACCACTTTCTGGCTAATAAGCTTCCAGAAGTAGCGATTTAGTATCCGATTCTAAAAGTGCAAAGCTAAGACTTTGAGAAAGCAGAATTGAAACTTGAACAACAGTGCAAACAACGGCTTTTTAAGTATAAAAGTATGCTATAATTAGCAATTATAAATGCTAATGGATAGTCTAAATAGTTTTTATTTATCCACGAAAATCTTCAAATTCAGATATCTTAGACAAAACTTAGTTTAAGGTTAACTTAGAGGTTGTTTGAAAAGTGGTTGGCTGTGATTTTTGGCACTGATTTATCACCCCTAACCCACGCAAGTCGCTCCACTTGGGGGTTTACCCCATGAGCAACTGGCGTAGATTTAGGGAAATCTAAAACTTTTTGCTACCGACAAGAGGACTTTTAAAACATCCTCTAACAGACAAGACAAGACTACTTAGATTTTTTCAAAAACAATTTACGATTCCTATATAAAAAGGTCAAGACTATAGCACTTCTCAATTGAGTGTAATACAGACTTAACCCTTGTAGTGTTGGGGAGTAAGATTCAAAGTCTCTCTACTTTTAAAACAGAGGAATGGAAGTGAGGTCAAAGTGGATTGCATCCATAGACACGTAGCGGCTTCCCGGTCTTTATGAGAACCGCTATGTATTCACATGGAAGAATTCCCCACACAAAAATTACCAAGTTCCGTTTTTAAGGATATTGTTAAGTAGCTGGCTTATAATTTTCAGCAGTTTACAGTTGAGAAAAAATTAGTTGGTGGTAGTTGGTCTTATTTAGTTTCTCTAAATTGTTTTCCTTTGCTTTGAGTTTGTTTTGACTCATTTTCCTGCAAAAGTCTGTTGGTAATAATTAAGACAATGATTAACAATCCAAACTGAATCTGCCAGGGTGCTAATACTAAACTGAAAATAAAGCTAATAGCTGCAAATACACCTGCAATATATGCAATTTCATCACTACTCTTTTTAAATAAGTAGCCAGTGGCTAAAGCCGTACACAGTGGTATCAAGAAAAACAAAGGCATTTTACTAACCTCTGAACTAAAAGTTGTTGTATCTATGAAACAAATTAAAATTGTTTTTGGAATTCTGGTTAATCTTACATTTAATAAGGTTTTAGCCACAACTGTCGATCGAAATAAATATTCGTTCTACCAGTGTCCCGACTCAGAATAGCTGCGCTATGCTATACAAACTCTTGGTTAACACGCAGATTGGAAGGATTTAAAACTCAATTGCACTGTTGTGAGCAATCATCTGGTAAATTAGCTTAAAACTTTGGCTTTGCGCCAGGATTAGGATCTAGTACAAGGCGCGTAAATCAAGCTACCATTTTAAAACTTGCAAAAGCCTTGATATACAAAACTTTTGAATGCGTGAATGCGTGACTTCCGCCTTGCGGTACTACCATATTACCTTTAGAAGTAGCATTTTCATTTTTTCATTTTAGACACCTAATGCTGAACATTCCTCAATTACTGGCAACTGAAATCAACCTGAAACCCCATCAGGTGCAAAACGCGCTGGAACTTTTGGCGGAGGGTGCAACGATTCCCTTTATTGCACGTTACCGGAAAGAGCGCACGGATGAGATGAATGAAGTGCAACTACGTGAACTGGCTGATCGATATACTTATTTAACAGAACTGGAAGAACGAAAATCTGTGATTTTAAGTGCGATCGCCCAACAAGGTAAACTCACAGATGAACTCAAAGCCAAAATCTCATCCTGCTTACAAAAAACCGAACTTGAGGATTTATATCTACCCTATCGCCCAAAACGACGCACCCGCGCCACTATCGCCAGAGAAAAAGGACTCGAACCACTGGCGGAATTCATCAAGTCATTAAATGTAAAAAATGCTGCAACAGCTTCACTAGAAGAAGAAGCGGCTAAGTATATTTCTGAAGCCAAGGGAGTAAAAACAGCAGAAGAAGCACTCAAAGGTGCTGCTGATATTTTAGGGGAAGAAGTGGCCGAAAAAGCTGAATTACGGGCATATATCCGCGATTTTCTTCTAGAAGAAGGGGTATTTGTCTCCCACATCAAAGATGATTATCCCGAAGGTTCAACCAAATTTGAGATGTACCGTAACTATCAAATTAGGGTAAAAAATATTGCACCCCACAATATGCTGGCGTTGTGTCGAGGCGAAACTGAGAAAGTATTAAGCTTTGAAATTGCTTTTGATGAGGATACGGTACTTTACTATCTTGAGTCGAAAGAAATTAAAACCAAAGTTCGGACAATTCGGGATTTTTATCAGGCGATGTTGAAGGATGCATTCAATCGTTTGATGAAAGTCTCTCTAATGGGAGAGGTAATTTCTGAAAATAAAGTTTATGCAGACATGGAATCAATCAAGACATTTGAAACTAATCTGCGAGAGTTGCTGCTATCTGCACCAGCAGGAATGAAACCAACCTTGGCGATAGACCCTGGATTTAGAACCGGGTGTAAAGTTGCTGTCCTCGACCAAACGGGGAAATTTTTGGAATACCAAGCGGTTTTTCCTCACCAAGCGGCTGAACAACGCGCTAAAGCTGCACAAACCGTCAAAAATCTAATTCAAAAATACAAGATTGAGTTAATCGCCATTGGTAACGGTACAGCGTCGCGCGAGACAGAGGAGTTTGTCACGCAAGTATTGCAAACCATAGAACGCAAACCAGTTAAGGTGATGGTGAATGAATCTGGCGCATCTATATATTCTGCAAGTATTGTAGCGCTGGAAGAGTTTCCCGATTTAGATGTTACCGTGCGCGGTGCAATAAGCATCGGCCGCCGTTTGCAAGATCCTCTGGCGGAACTGGTGAAAATCGATCCCAAATCCATTGGTGTGGGACAATATCAGCACGATGTCGATCAGAAGTTGCTGAAAAAGAAATTGGATGAGACTGTAGAAAGCTGCGTTAACTACGTCGGCGTAGACTTGAACACCGCCTCTAAAGAACTTCTGACTTCTGTCTCTGGGATTACGGCAAGTGTTGCTAATAACATTGTCGCCTATCGCAACCAGAATGGAGCCTTTAAAAATCGCCGACAACTTTTGAAAGTTCCCAAATTGGGGCCAAAGGCTTTTGAACAAGCGGCGGGTTTTCTGCGGATTCGCGGCGGTGAGAACCCATTAGATAATACAGCAGTGCATCCAGAAAGTTATTCTGTAGTAGAAGCGATCGCATCTGATCTAAATGTGCCATTAAATCAGGTAACACAAATTGCCGAAAAACTTAAAAAGACCAACCTGAAGAAATACGTTACCGATAGCGTCGGCGAACCCACACTGCGCGACATCCTCAGTGAACTAGAAAAACCAGGTAGAGATCCCCGTGCTGAGTTTAAGTATGCCACCTTCAGAGAAGGAATTAAGGAAATCAGCGACTTAAAGGTGGGAATGGAACTGGAAGGAATGATCACAAATGTCGCCAACTTCGGCGCTTTCGTAGATATCGGCGTCCATCAAGATGGCTTGGTGCATATATCCCAACTTGCTGATAGATTTGTAGACGATCCCAACAAAGTTGTCAAAGTCGGACAAGTAGTCAAAGTGCAGGTGCTAGAAATCAACGAGAAACTCAAGCGGATTAGTTTGTCGATGAAAGCAGTTAAACAATAATTACAAACAGCAGATGGCAGTTTATCAAGTTCAATTCATCAATCCTACACTTGGATTAGATCGTACTATTCCAGTACCAGACGATCAATATATTCTAGATATGGCAGAAGAAGCACGTATCCGCCTACCATCTGGGTGCAAACAAGGCGAATGTTCTGCCTGTATCGCCAAACTCATTAGCGGTGAAGTTGATCAAAGTGAGCAAAAATTTCTGCGCCCAAGTGAAATACAGGCTGGTTATGTTGTTACTTGTGTAACTTACCCTTTATCTAATTGCACTTTAGAAACCCATCAAGAACAAATCTTGTATAAATCAGCGCTTTACTATCAGCCTGAGTCGGGAAAATCTAAGTGATTGCAATACTAATCGGTTAAGAAAATTTGTAGGTTGGGTTGTAGGTAGTGAAACCCGACAAAACCGTGAAAATGTTGGGTTTGATTCCTCAACCCAACCTACCTCGGAGTGCTTTTTTAAGTAAAACCTACGCAGTAGTGAAACCGCTATCTTTTTCTCAATGATCGGCCTAACGGTAGAAACAAATTCTATCTTGCAAGAGAGGTTAAAACCTAGCAGATAGTTGAATATGAGATAAGAAGTTACAAAAAATCTTTAGTGATTAGGTAAGAAAAATGTTAACACCATTATTAACCGCCCTAGCTACAGCTTTGAGCTTGTTGATTGTTGATTTAGTTGTTCCAGGCGTTAATATTGCTAATTTTCCCGCAGCTATGATTGCGGCTTTAGTAGTTGGTCTAATTAACGGTTCAGTTAAACCAGTTTTGTCTGCTCTTTCTCTACCACTTAACTTTCTATCATTTGGAGCATTTTCGCTCGTCGTCAACGGTTTGTGTTTCTGGTTGGCAGCAGTGCTAGTTCCTGGATTCGCAGTTCATGGAATTATTGGTTTCCTGCTTGGGCCAGTGATTCTAACTTTTGCTAACACTTTCATTAACAACTACTTTGTTGAAAGAAACCTTTTAACCGGCAGTGGTGATGTAAAAAGCCAAGGTGAATTACCTTCTAGATAAGTGTTATAATGAGTAGAAAGACCAATTTTATAACCACGTCTCTACTCTAAATAAAATATCCGAAGTTGAATTTCCTAATCTAGGAAGATTCACCAAGATGTAATTAAAGAAAATCACAAAAATACGGCAAAATCATGAAATTAGTTCGTTTTCTTCTAGGTTTGTTAGTGCCTCCTTTAGGCGTTTTCCTGACAGTTGGAATTGGTCCAACCTTGTTTATTAACATCTTGCTCACAGTTCTAGGTTGGCTACCCGGTAGTATTCATGCAATTTGGGTTATTGCCAAGCATGATGAACAACTGAATAGAGAAGGAAATATTTACTAATACGCAAGATGAATTTTAGGGAATCTTAAGTAGGGTGCGTTACGGCTTTAGCTGTAACGCACCATTTTAGTTTCTACCAGAATTAGAAGTTATAAGACCTAACCCCTTTCCCGAAGCCGGAAGGGGGAAAAATTCAAAGCCTCTCTCCTTTTAGTAGAGAGGAATGGAAGTGAGGTCAAAATTGTACATCACTGGGTCGATAACTGATATAAGGATAGTCCTACGATTATACAATTTAGATATTTTTCAGCTTATTAAGCAGTGGGTTATACCAAAGGCTAATGCACCCTAATAAAGCTGAGTCTTTAATAATTATACAAATACGTTGTAAAGGACACAGCAATGCCGTGTCCCTACAAAAATTCTATATGTATCAGGGTTTGTGTGAAAAAGCAATTTAGTCTATTTATGAATAGTATCGCGCTCTTTATTAGCAGGTTCCTTCTCTTTGAACAAGTCAGCCGCCGTTAAGAGTAACTGCCTCAACGTTTGTTTGATTTGGCGTTCTTTTCTTGCTAGAGATGTACCAGCTTCACCTAGTTGATCTTCTAGTTGCGATCGCTTCTGTTCTACCTGCACAGCCATAGATTCTGCTTGAGGACGAGCTTTATCATACCAGTGTTTAGCCTCGTCTAGATAATCTTGAACTTCCATATTACGTCCGCCATAGCGTGCGGCTAAGTTAGCTCGGACAATTGCTAGCTGCGCTTGCAGTTGGGCGTAACGTTTCTTTAACAATCCTGCTTCTTCACTATCTTTAAGGGCATTGACAGCAGAATCAATTGCAGTTTTAGTACTAGCAGGTTTTTCCTTACCCGTCTCTTCAATATCTGCCAAAATTACATCAACCTCTTGCTGTAGTTGTTCTTCTTCACCATCCAGTTGAGCCTGTAGGCGCTTTATATCTATCTGAGTTTGAGCAATGCTTTCATGTCTTTTGCTATTAATCCCTTCCAGCGCTCCTTCAATAGAAGCTGTCACTTCATCTTTGAGTTCGCTACCTTTTTCTTGGAAGTTTTCAATTACAGCAGAGACAGCATCTTTAACAATACTACGAACTTCACTTGAACCTTGTTTAAACTCAGAAGCTACTTGAGAAACTGCGGATTTCACAATTTCTCGAATCCGTTCAGTTCTTAATTGTCCAGTTTCTTTCGCTTGTTGCAAGTCTGCTTGAATTTGTTGTTTGATATTGTTAGGCATTTTCAACTCTTGGGGTTTAACTATTTTGGATAAAATTTTCTAGACATGTTCGCATAACTACATTATGGCGTAGTCTAAGAAGGCTCGGCACTTCCTTTAGATAGAAAATAATAACCTTCAGGAGGTGATGTGTAGCATGTTGCCCATTCGTGAGATGATTAATATTTGTTGCTAGTAATTGAGATGAAAATATGTGGCAAGTAAATATTACTTGTTCAGGCGATGCCTGGAAGCGGTATGGTACTGAATTTAAAGCGATCGCAGAAAAATATCAAGGTGAATTGATTAGTTCCAAAAAAATGCCAGATGGGACGCGCATCATGTCTTACAAAATTGAAGATGTTAGCGATGCCGAAGCCTTTCAAGAAGATTGTGCAAATTTTGCTGGATTTACAACTGACTTTGAATCCTTGTAGTATTGCTTCTGATACTAATCCCTGCAACAAGTATGTCTAGATCGGGAAAAATTAAATGAAAAAACTACTTACATTAGTATTAGTAACATTTTTGTTATTGATCAGCACTTTTACTTTACCTGTTAGTGCAGCAGACACAGTTAACGGTGAACAAATATTTAGTGTTCATTGTGCTGGTTGTCATATTAATGGCAGCAACATCATCAGGCGAGGTAAAAATCTCAAAAAGCAAGCGCTGAAAAAGTATGGCATGGATTCAATAGAGGCAGTTACATCTATAGTTACCATTGGTAAAAATAATATGTCAGCCTACAAAGAACGCCTGACTGAACAGCAAATTCAAGATGTTGCTGCTTACGTTCTCGAACAAGCTGAAAAAGACTGGCGTTAGAAAGTTGGAAGTTAGGAGTTCAAAGTTAGGAGTTAAGAGTTAAGATTTAAGAGTTATTGATTATCGCTGTTATAAATGGTTCTTAAGAAGGCATAAAGCTTAAGAATCTTGTAATAAGATGCTTATAAACTTACTAATTCTTCATTCTTCTCACTGCTAACTATTGTACAGACGCGATTAATCGTGTCTCTTCTCACTCCTAAACTTGAAAATGAACTTACCCACAGCTAGCCGTCTCCAATTCACTCCTGATTTAAACATTTGCCGCATATTAAATGGGATGTGGCAAGTCTCTGGCGGACATGGACGCATTAATCCCCAAGCCGCTATTGAGACTATGTTCAAATATGTAGATGCAGGCTTTACTACTTGGGATTTAGCAGACCACTATGGCCCCGCAGAAGACTTTATTGGTGAGTTTCGCTGTCAACTAATTGACACTCGTGGGAAAGATGCTTTATCTCAGGTGCAAGCTTTTACAAAATGGGTGCCTCGTCCTGGTAAAATGACGAAAAAACTCGTCGAGGAAAATATTGATATTTCCCTGAGAAGGATGAATGTGCAATCGTTAGATTTGATGCAATTCCACTGGTGGGAATATCAGGATAAAAATTACCTAGATGCCCTCAAATATATGGCAGAACTTCAGACTGAGGGTAAAATTAAGCATTTAGGTTTAACTAATTTTGACACAGAAAACTTAAAGCTTATTACCGAAGCCGGGATCAAAATTGTTTCTAACCAAGTGCAATTTTCCCTTGTTGACCGCCGCCCGGAAGTTAATATGGTGCAGTTTTGTCAACAGCATGACATAAAGCTTTTTACTTACGGTACACTGTGCGGCGGTTTGTTATCAGAAAACTATTTGGGTAAACCGGAACCGCGAGGATTTGATTTATCCACTGCTAGTTTGAAAAAATATAAAAATATGATCGATGCTTGGGGTAGTTGGCAATTATTTCAAGAGTTGCTGGCTATCCTGAAGGAAATTGCTAATAAGCATGGGGTAAGCATTTCTAACGTAGCAGTGCGTTACATTTTAGATCAGCCAACAGTGGGCGGTGTGATAGTTGGTGCCAGACTTGGTGAATCTGAACATATAGAAGATAACGCCAAAATATTTAATTTGAGTTTAGATGCTGACGATCGCGATCGCATCAATGCAGTATCTCGCCAATCACGCGATTTGTACCAGCTAATCGGCGATTGCGGCGACGAATATCGGCGATAATTTCAGGAATTGGGTGATAATACGGTGAAGGTTACTGTGCAAACTACTGCTGTCAGCCATGCCCCTAAACTTCACCTTCGCCCTCAGTCAACAGCAAACTTTTGAACTGCGCTGTGATTATGGCTCGCGTCGCCTGGATAAAACGGAGTTGGCAGCGCTGATTGATTTGTGTGAGCAAAATTACTATGCTCAACAAAGAGATCATCTACCCTATCTCACCCAATTGGGACGGCAACTTTATCAATGGCTGGATGGTAAAGAAGGATGGCTGAGAAGGGCGCTGGATGAGGCGGATGAGCAAACGATTCTTCTCGATTTGATTAAAACCAGCGAAGCAAAGGGGTTGAACCCGGAAACAGAACGGGTAGCGTTGGGATTGGCACATCTGCCTTGGGAATTGCTAGATGATGGTGCAGGGTTTTTGATAGAACGCCAGAATCTTTCCGTTTTACCAGTGCGTTCTGTGCAGCAGCGTCAAACTCAAGTGATTGGCGTGCAAAATCGTCCATTGCGGTTGCTGTTCATGGCGACTTCTCCTGAAGATCCCAGAGTTCCACCATTAGGGTTTGAGCAGGAAGAAGCGAAGATTTTGCAAGCAACTTTTGAACGAACCAAAGGTGTCTCTTAAAGGACGGTTGCAAAACTTTTTTGCAGCAATAGAAAAAGAACACAACCAACCCTTACTGTTGGTGCTGGATGACTTTGAGCAGAACATCCCCATAGCTAACATTGAAGATGGCTCACTGCGGATGACGGCAGAGGCTTACGAAATTTTAGAGGCGATTTGTGGGGCGTTGGAGGAAAACGGGGCAGAAAGTCGGCTGATTGTCACTTGTCGCTATTTGAAAGAAGACACTTTGCCACCTCATCGTCTGCATTTGGAATCTTTGGCAGGGATGAGCAGCAGTGATATTGATAAAATCTGCTTTCCTTTAGATAAAGAAGTTAGGCAACAGTTAAAAACTCAGAGGATTATTAATATTGCCAATGGTAATCCTCGTTTGCTGAAGTGGCTGTTGGAGGTGATTCAGCAACTAGGACTGGCGGCGGATGAATTACTGAATCGGCTGGAGAAGACTGAGCAGAAATTTCGTGAAAATATTTTGGCACAAACTTTGCTGGATGCTTTGGAATTGGAAGAACAAAAGTTTCTCGCGCGGTTGAGTGTGTTTCACCTTCCCGTTACTGTTGAAATCATCAATGCCATTTCCCCCTCTGCCTCTTTTCTGCAAAAGCTAACCAGCCTCAGCTTAGTTGAGTCTGCCACCACTCACCCCAACCAGCCAGCTAGTTATCGGGTGACGACAATTTTAGAACCATTGCTAGAACCAGTGTTAAATGAGGAAGAATGGCAAGTAACGCGACAGCAAGGGGTGAGGAAAATCCATCAAGCTTGGTGGGAGGAGTCTAACCAAAAAACGGAAGCAGAAGCATTGGAAGTTGTGCGGTTGGGATTGTTAGCAAAAGAGCAGGATATTGCTGTCAGCATTGGGGATATGATTGCAAACCGTTGGGTGAACAATTCCCGCTTTATAGAAGCTTTAGAGCTATGTGAGCAAGTTCTGGCAGTTTTTCAAGATTACCGCATCTTGGGAACCGTCGCCCGTGCCGAAGAGGTTTTAGGTTTTGTGCAAGAGGCTGTTGCCCATTATCAGCAAGCTATAGACTTTTGCCCTGAAGAGGAATTACAAACAAAAGCCGCGACGCTACACAACATGGCTCAGGTAATAGCCCAACAAGGATT
>NZ_CAXTNP010000153.1:0-11284 GCF_964245575.1 uncultured Nostoc sp.
CATTGATATATACTTTTTTAAAGGAATATAAAATTTTTGATGATTTTTAAATAAAAATTAGGAATATACCGGATGGGATTTATGTTTTTTATTTACATAGTTCTTAATTACATGAAAATTCGATAAAGAAGATTTTTAATGTTTAAAGATTTGAAAAAATATTATTTATCTATGCTTCATCTTGAGTGTCAATTGATATCTTTGTTACAAGACCCAGCAAAGATACAGCAGTTTGCAAGTAACTGAGGTATAAAATGCAAGAATTAAAATCAGATATAAACAGTTTCTAATTCCTGCCTCCAGCAATAACTGCCTTCTGCCTCAAAACCCATAGCTTTGTACTTCATGCAAAAGAAAACTGCTGTATAGTACTAACAGGCAAGTCAGTGAAGCGAAAAGTTTTGCAAAAGCCTCACCAGTCATGTATTTAACGGGTCGCGGAAGTCTCCATTTTCTCTAGGAGACGCTTTCCATAGCAAGATTCCTTACGGGGTGCGCTGAACGCAAGGAATTATCAGCGCCCGAAACCCTGATTATTTATTTATTTACAAAAGTTTTCAACTTACTCCAAGTCGAAAATCACAAGTTTAACGCTGCACATTCCCACTTTCCCCTAGACTAAGGGCAGCAACCTTGTTGAAACTGGCTGAGGAAAGTGGACTTTGACTGAGACAAACAATTTAAACTCTACCATCCAGAATGTCTCACGCAGGGAATTGCGAGATTTAGTGCGGACTCAGATGCAAATGCTTCTTGAAGCGGGAGACTTGCAGGGAGCAAAAGCTATTCTCCTACCTGTGCAGCCTGCGGATATTGCCGAGGCGATTGAGGGTTTACCAGAAGCGATGCACGCTTTGGCTTTTCGTTTGCTTTCTAAGGATGAGGCTATAGAGGTTTATGAATATCTCGACTACAGTGTTCAAGAACGGTTAATCGGGGAACTTAAAAGCCAGGAAGTCCGGGATATTGTCGATCAAATGTCGCCGGATGACCGAGCTAGGTTATTTGATGAATTACCGGCAAAAGTCGTCAATCGTCTGCTAGAACAACTGAGTCCAACAGAACGCCAAGCTACAGCCCAACTATTGGGCTATGAAGCTGATACTGCTGGGCGAATCATGACGCTAGAGTTAATCTCGCTCAAAGAAAACTTTACAGTATCTCAAACCCTAGAGCGAATTCGCAACTTAGCTAATGCCAGTGAGATGATTTATTATCTTTATGTCACTGATGCGGAAAGGCGCTTAACGGGGATTGTATCGTTGCGGGAGTTAGTGACATCTCAGCCTGAGCAAATTATTGGCGAAATTATGACCCGTGATGTGGTGTTTGTCCACACTGATACAGATCAGGAAGAAGTTGCAAGATTAATTCAAAAATATGACTTTCTGGCTGTGCCTGTGGTAGATCGAGAACAGCGTCTAGTAGGTATTGTCACCGTCGATGATGTGATTGATATTCTGCAACAAGAAACCACCGAAGATATCTATGCCTTGGGTGGTGGTGTGCAGTCGGGGGGCGACAACTATTTTCAGATGAATTTACTGGAAATTGCTCGGAAGCGGGTTGTATGGTTATTGGTTTTACTTGTAACTAATACCGTCACAGGAACAATTATTAAGTCGCAAGAAGATATTTTAGCAAAAGTGGTGATACTGACGGCGTTTATCCCCTTGTTGACTGGTACTGGTGGTAATGTGGGCGCCCAGTCTTCCACAGTCGTGATTCGCGGGATGAATACTGATGAAATCCGATCGCTTGGCGCATTGCAGGTAATTGGCCGGGAAGCGATCGCAGGGGTATTATTGGGAGGAATGTTAGGTACGATCGCTACTGTCTGGGCTTATTTTCTGCAAGGACGATTAGAAGTAGCGATCGCTGTCGGCACTAGTCTGGTAGCTATTTCTCTTTTAGCTTCTATCTCCGGTTCAGCACTGCCGTTTCTATTTCGCTACCTCCGTTTAGATCCGGCATTAATGTCAGCACCATTCATCACCACAGCAGTTGATGTCGTCGGCGTTTTAATTTACTTCAATTTGGCGCGGGTAATTTTAAAGTTATGAAAAGAGTCATTGGTTATTAGTTATTAGTGAAGAATAAAGTACAAATGACTAACTTTTACAATTCTGATTCCGAATCTGGAGCAACAATTTCGCCAGTACCCAATTGCAGTATCAAGTCCTGGTCAGTAATCAATCCACTAAGTTCTTTTACTTGCAAATTCATTTCTTCACAAGCTTGTCTGAGTTCTCGCGCAAATTTGTTCAGGTCTTGACCATAGCCACATTGATAAGCAGCAGTTTCAATTCCTTCCTTGGCATTTGCTCTAGCACAATCTACTAGTTCCGTGCCATGCAGTGGTGTAGGAGATGCCATAGACGTAGTTATTATTTCTTAAATGTTTGCTGCTAGATAGATTATCAATATTCCCACATTTACTCATCCCTCCAATGGAAGACCATCAGGGTAGAGTTAGAAGTTGAGAGTTAGGAGTTAAAAGTTAAGAGTTATAAATTAAGAATATATCAGTTATAACTTCTAACTCATAACTCATAACTCCTAATTCCTAACTCCTAACTCCTAACTCCTAAGTCCTAACTATTTCACTTAGCCATTGACAACATCTCCACCATTGACATGTAACACTTGTCCAGAGACATAAGAACCATCATCAGAGGCTAAATATACATAGCTAGGAGCAACTTCTTCTGGTTGTCCGGCTCGTTCCATTGGTACTTGTTTACCAAAAGTTTCAACTTTCTCTTCGGGAAAAGTTGAGGGAATTAAAGGTGTCCAAATTGGCCCTGGCGCGACAGCATTAACGCGAATTCCTTTGGATACCAAATTTTTTGATAAGGAGCGAGTAAAAGCAACGATCGCACCTTTTGTAGAGGAATAATCTAGTAGCTGTGGATTCCCTTTATAAGCTGTTACCGATGTGGTATTGATGATAGAACTGCCTGCTTGTAAATGCTTGAGTGCAGCTTTAGTCATGAAAAACATCGAGAATATATTAGTGCGGAAAGTTCGCTCTAGTTGTTCTTTGGTGATATCTTCGATACTTTCTTGCGGATGTTGTTCGGCGGCATTGTTGATCAGAATATCGAGTTTGCCAAGCTCATCAACTGTTTGTTGGATTGCTTGCTGACAAAAAGTTTCATCCCCAATATCACCTGCAATGGTTACTGCACGACGCCCTTGTTTTTCTACTAAATGTTTTGTTTCTTTAGCATCGTCGTGTTCATTGAGGTAAAGAATCGCCACATCTGCACCTTCTTTAGCAAATGCGATCGCTACAGCACGACCAATACCACTATCTGCACCCGTAATCAATGCTACTTTATCTTGTAACTTGCCACTACCCCGATACTGGGCATCATCTGCCTTGGGTTTTGGCGTCATTTCTGATTCAACACCTGGTGTTTCTTGCTGCTGTGGCGGTTGTAATTTTTTTTCTTTTGATTTAGGCATAGGTTTTCTCTTGGTAATTGAATATTGAATTGGGCACTTGTACTAAGCGGCGTCGTAAAGCCTGCGGCATAGCTACGCTTAGGGCGCAGCCTCTCCAAGAGTTGCATTGGGCATTGTTAAATAAGTACCCTCTGCCTCTTCCTGATTCCAAAAGTAAACCTTGGATCGAAAATTCAACCCAAGGTTTATTTTTTGCTTTGGCTCTCACTAGCCATTTGCAATTTTAGGCGCTTATACTCCTGATGCTTGCTAATCGAACTTATTGCTGGCATCTGTACGCGGCTGGTATTATTTATCCTCACACATGGCACATGCTATTCATCTGACTACAATAAACAAATACACAACTCTGATTCGATGAAAGATTTTTTCCTTTTCATCTGCTTTCAAGTTAACTGTTATGTAGCTGCACTTTATCGCTCCTTAGAGGTAAAGCAACCTGGAATTAGCTCACCCTTAAGACGTAAAATAAACTCAATAATTGAGATTTATTGAATTTGTCTATAATCATTGCTTCTGGTTCTAGAATCGTGGCATTTTCGATAAATAAAAATATAGACTTATACTTTCTCCCTTTCTGGTTGCAAAAATACTTACTCTCATACTATCTACTGAGGTTAATATTAATTTAGGCCGAGATTTGGATAGCTGCCTTTTGGTAGACGAAATTTCTTGCAAAACTACCTAAATCCTTACGCCGCAGATATACCTCCAGACTAATCGTCTAAAAGCTTATGTGGTACGCTACATTAGGATCATTAGAGGGCAGGGGTTATGGCAACATTAAATATTTCCGAGTTAGAACAGGTTGAAAAATTTCGCCACTTACAATTAACCCTGCGCGATCGCTGGAAAACGAGCGAGCTATTTGACAATACTGAAGCAGATATTTTAATTATTCCCTCGCTAAGTATCGACCAGCGCGAACTCCAAAAGATCGAAGGCTGCGAACATTATGAAGAAAGATTACTATTTTCCTTAATTCGGTTACAAAATCCCCAGACTAGGCTGGTTTATGTAACATCAGTACCACTGCATCCTAGTATCATTGATTATTATCTGCAACTGTTGCCAGGAATTCCCTTTTCTCATGCTCGGAATCGCTTGTTGCTACTTTCTACTTACGATTCCTCCCTTAAGCCTCTAAGCCAAAAGATTTTAGAACGCCCCCGCCTGCTAGAGCGGATTCATCAAGCTTTGAGGTTAGACAAATCATTTATGATTTGCTATAACTCTTCGCAGTGGGAAGGCGAATTGTCTGTAAAATTGGGTGTACCACTGTATGCTGCTGCACCAGATTTACAGATTTGGGGGACAAAAAGTGGCAGTCGGCAAATCTTCGCCGAAAGCGAAATACCGTATCCAGATGGCACTGAAAAAGTTTGGAATCACACAGATTTGGCAGAAGCTACCAGTGATTTGTGGGAACGACAACCGACATTAAAACGGGTAGTGGTAAAACTCAACGAAGGCATTTCTGGAGAGGGGAATGCACTGCTGGATTTTAGACCGATTGAAAATGTAGCACCAGGCAAAGGTACTCATGCCCAAAGGGTAGCAGCAATTAGCGATCGCTTCTCAACAATGCGCTTTCAAGCAAAACAAGAAACTTGGGACAATTTTTCCGGAAGACTTCCTGAATTAGGGGGAATCGCCGAAGCATTTGTGGAAGGGGAAATTAAGCGATCGCCCAGTGTCCAAGGACGGATCACACCCAATGGCGAAGTGGAAATCCTTTCAACCCACGACCAAATTCTCGGAGGCCCAGACGGTCAGATTTATCTTGGTTGTCGCTTTCCTGCTGATGAAAGCTATCGGTTGCAATTACAGCAATTGGGAATACAAGTTGGCAAAAAGTTAGCAGAGAAAGGCACTTTAGAGCGATTTGGATTAGATTTTATCGCCGTTGACAAGGGTAATGGAGAGTGGGATATTCAGGCGATCGAAATTAACCTGCGTAAAGGCGGTACAACTCATCCATTCATGACCCTGAAATTATTAACGAACGGGCGCTATGACCTTTCCACAGGCTTATTTTATAGTCAGCAAGGTCGTCCAAAATACTACATTGCTACTGATAATCTGCAAAAAGAGCGCTATCAGGGATTATTACCTAATGATTTGATGGATATCATCGCTCACCACAGACTACACTTCGACAGTGGTACTGAAACGGGCACAGTGTTTCATCTTATGGGTTGCCTTTCGCAGTTTGGCAAGTTGGGATTAACCAGCATCGGTGATTCCCCGCAACAAGCACAAGATATTTATAACAAAGTTGTCAAAGTTCTCGATGAAGAAACCCGCAGCAAAAATCAGGATTTATCGGCGTTATCAGATTATTCATTTCCCGTGGTTTGGGATGAATTATAGTTAAGGGATGTCGTTTTTAACACATTAATCGGCTGTAGGGGCGTACAGATGTCAATACGCTTGGGTTAAGGCTTAAACTCTTTGTCAAAGTCAATTTTTTAACGAACCGCCAACGCGCAGCGTCTCTAAGAGTTGGACGCAAAGAGAAGAAAGAAATGCTTAACCCAAGTGTATTGGTACAGATGTACGCTCCTACCTATGTAACCGTATTAGGTATTTCCTGAAATAATATAACAGCCTTTGGTGATGCTATCAAAAAAGCTAATACTCATTAATTTTTTCAGGATGATTCGCTTGGGGTAAGCGGCAATAGCCCTGATTATATGAAGGTTGAATGCTGATTAGTTCTTGATGTTTCTCTTGATGTGGCACTCATGAGGTGCGGTATTTAAGTTAGCACAACTTGAAGCGTTTCTTGCAAATCTAACTGCAACTGTGAGTGAGCATTGCCGCTATTAATGGCAATTTCTACCCAGCCGTGACTGCCTACTATTGCTATTATCTCTCCCACGTTGACATCACTGTAAGTTTCACAGCCTGGTATACTCAACCCAGCCGCTTGCACACACCAAGTTTTGCCTTGTACATAACTCGCTGGAATGTTGCTCACTAAGTTGCCAAAGTGGTCAATATATTGAATGCAACCTACTACACCAGTGGTTGTCTGCTTACACTCGCCTATATCCAGTTTTACCAAACTTGCTAGATCAATTTCTTGTCCTAGCTGTTTGAGGGAGACACCACTAGCAAGATTAGCTCCCACTGGTGCAAAGATATCTCTACCGTGAAAAGTCTTGCTTGGTTGAGGAGTTCGCCAATAGTTAAGATTTGTAAGTTCGGCGGCTGCGATCGCTGGACTTTGACTAAGTACCCCGCTAAAGATACCATTATCTGGGCCTACCAGAAACCCTTGAGCAAATTCTACTGCGATCGCTCGTCGCTTGCTTCCCACACCCGGATCTACTACTGCCACATGCACTGTGCCAACTGGGAAATAGGGATAAGCATTCATTAGGGAAAACCTGGCTGCGGCGATGTCTTGCGGCGAAATTTGGTGCGTTAAGTCTACCACCGTCAGTCTGGGGTTGATTTGGGCTATGACACCCTTCATTATCCCTACATAAACATCGCGATCGCCGAAATCGCTCAGTAAAGTCACAAGTGGCTGTTGATCTATCTGCTTGGTAGGCATATTTTTGCTTAAAATTAGATTAATTTCTAAATTTCTGTAGCAACAGCTACAAAATATGTGTTATGTTAAGAATACAAGACATAAAACGAAAAATTAAAGAGGGTAATCACTATGAATCAAGGTAGACTACAAAGTGCCAGAAAAGCACAAGAAGCTCACAGAGAGAATATTCAAAAAAGCCTAGAACATCGCTTGCAAGTAGCTAGAGCAAACGGCGACGAACAACTAATTCGTCAACTGGAAGCTGAGATGAGGTATTCGGGTTAAATCAAGTTTTCAATGTTCTTAGTTTGTTGTGTAACCCGCTACGGCGGGTTTTTTTTGTTTTTAGGGAGTTTTCTGGTAATTTCGCTCTTACAGCCTTTTCAATTAATTGAATTACCCCACTCCCTATCCTGACACTTCCAGAGCAAGATAGCTTTTCCCACAAACATAAACCTAACTCAACTTCAGTCAGCTATTGTTCACTCATGAGTATATTGCTACCCTCGCAATTCATACAATATAGGACTAGTCCTTTCAAGATGGGTGAAAATTTTAGTCTCTAAATTCTTCTTTAACCTCTTCTCTCTATGTTGCGCCAATTGCTACCCTGCCTTAACGCTAAGAGTGAACAAGTCAGGGAACCGCAAGGGCGCACTGGCTTCTCTGTGCCTAATAAGGTTAAATAAATTACTTTTAAACCGTTCCAGGCACAGAGAACGCTGAGAAAAACAATCTTATTTTACCAGTCGCTTCGTCAGCTAAAATATAGGACTTACGCACTGTACAAATGCATCGTGATGTACATTAACGATGCATCGGTTTTTTCAAGCTTTTCTTAATTATCCTGCGATCATAAATAGACCATGCTGTAGGGGCACAGCAATGCTGTGCCCTTACGAAAGATATGGTTTTTAAACTTATTTATATTTGGTATTTATTGTCAATGCATAAGTCCTAAATAGAAGTTTAGTTTTTCTGAATTCCATAACAAAAACGACCAATTAACCAATTATTACTTTCACTCTTATTAGGTTTTCGTGTCTGTAGTGTTTTTGTTCTATTTTTAAGTCGGATAATGAGTGTAGCTTCTGGTTTTCCTGATACAGAACAACTTACACGCCTGAGTCAAAACCCAAAAGATGAAGTTGCTTGTGGTCTAGTTTTGAGAGATAAAAGATTACAAGGATTAGATAGAAGAGAAATAGATCATGTAATTACTGGTGAAGATTGTAAAATTGTCGAAGAGAATCAATGTATGATTGCAAGTAATTGGTGGGCATTGCCCACCCTACTTAGACAATTTCCTAGTTTACTAAGACTTTGGTTTATAAGTCGAGGCAACGTACAATTCTTTCAACTGTTTAGCATCTACACTCGAAGGTGCATCTGTTAACAAACAACGCGCTTGTTGTGTCTTCGGAAAAGCAATGACATCTCGAATAGATTCTTCGCCAGCTAGCAACATCACTAAACGATCTAAACCGTAGGCGATGCCACCATGCGGTGGTGTACCATATTCAAATGCTTCTAAGAGAAAGCCAAATTTATTTTGTGCTTCTTCTGGAGATAAACCGATCGCTTCAAACACCTGCTGTTGAATTTCTCGCTGATAAATCCGCAGACTTCCGCCGCCAACTTCCACGCCGTTGAGTACTAAGTCGTAAGCTTGGGCGCGTGCAGTTTTTAAGTCGCTCAAATCATCAGGATGCGGTGCTGTAAATGGATGGTGCAGTGCTTCTAAACGCTTTTCGTCAGCATTCCACTCGAACATCGGGAAATCTGTAATCCACAGCAAGTTGATTTTTTCTGGATCAATTAACTTAAATTCTCTAGCAATAACTTGCCGTAATCTATCTAATGTTTTATTAACTGTAGCAGCATCGCCAGCCCCAAACAACAGCAAGTGTCCAGCTTTAGCACCTGTACGGTGTAAAATTTCTTGTTTTTGTTCAACGCTGAGGTTGTCTTTAATCGCGCCAATGGTGTCAATTTCGCCATCGTCTCTGACGCGGATATAAGCTAAACCTTTAGCACCGGCTTCGCTGGCTTCTTTAAATAAATCACCGCCTGGTTTAATCCGGACATTAGAAATTACATCGTTACCGTTGGGAATGGGCAGGATTTTAACGATACCACCATTGGTAACAGTGTCCCGAAAGACTTTGAAACTAGAGTCTTTCACAACATCTGAAACGTCAACTAATTCCAAACCATAGCGTGTATCTGGTTTATCACTACCGTAGCGTTCCATCCCTTCGGCGTAAGTGAGGCGGGGAAAAGGGCGCTGTAACTCAATTCCTTTAACTGTTTTGAAGATATGGCAAACTAAGCTTTCATTCAGTTCGATAATTTCTTCTTGAGACATGAAGCTCATTTCCATGTCCAACTGAGTGAATTCCGGTTGTCTGTCGGCGCGTAAATCTTCATCACGAAAGCAACGAGCAATCTGATAATATCTATCCAAGCCAGATACCATCAGCAATTGTTTAAATAGCTGGGGTGATTGCGGCAAAGCATACCACTCACCAGGATTGACGCGACTGGGTAGAACATAATCCCGCGCCCCTTCTGGGGTAGAACGAGTAAGTATTGGGGTTTCGACTTCGATAAAACCTTCCAAATCTTCCAGATAACGACGCATGGCTTTGACAATTTGATGACGCAGTTGCAAATTTTGCGCCATGCGATCGCGTCGCAAATCCAAATAACGATATTTCAGCCGCAAGTCTTCGCGCACTGGCTCGGTGTCAGCTACCGAAACTTGGAAAGGTAACTGTTTGCGAACAGCATTCAGGAGTTGAATTTTATCGGCGTAGATTTCCACCTCACCTGTTGGGATGCGGGTATTCAACGATTCTTCGGGACGGTGCGTTACCCTACCAGTGATTTCGACAACATATTCATTTCGCAGGGCGTTCGCCTGTTCATAAGAATCTGGGGTGCGTTGCGGATCGCTGACGATTTGGACAATTCCAGAGCGATCGCGTAAATCTAAAAATATCACACCACCGTGATCGCGGCGACGGTCTATCCATCCGTAAAAGGTAACAGTTTCTCCAATATGTTCTTTTCGGAGTTCGCCGCAATAGTGAGTTCGCATAAGTGTTAGTTATTGTTTCCGGGCTAGATTGGCAAGCAAATGTCAAAGCTTTCCCATTATCTAGCATCAATAGTAATTGTAGTAATAAACATACAATAATCTCACGCCAATTTGGCAAAGGTCGATTGGGGGAGTGAGACAGACGCAAAAGCTCAAAGAAGACGCGATCGGGCAAAGAAATTATCAGATACTCTCACCGTGTCCTGGCACTACCTTGTTTTCCGTAATATAATGTTCCCGTTTTTACAATAATTGTTTTATGTAACTTAACTATGGAACACAAGTGATAACTGTTAATCACTGTCTCCATAAAAATCTTCATCTAATAACTGTTCTATCAGAAAAGGACAATTAAAAGGATATTCTGTGTCCGTTGGTTTTCTCACTCCTAATTTAGCTTTTTTACTTTCTTTGATTGCCAGTTTACGAGCATCGGCATAGGCTTGAAAAATAACTTCAGTAATATAATTTTTAAAAGAAGGATTTTCTGACAAATCCTTTTTTACTCGAAAACGATTTTCTGTGACAGAACTATACCAGCTTGTTTTGATCATCTCAGGAGCATCAGATTGAACGGTTAACATGAGTAAATAAGCAATCAAGATTGTTAAATTACTAATGAATGACCGTTTTTCTGACTTTCCCATGTGTTCTAATTCTATAAGCAAATGCTCCCAGTTTATGTCATTAAAACGATGTTCTTTAATCTGCTCAATAATGCTTTCTCGCCACAGATTAAAATCTTGTTCATACAGTTGATTGTTCATATACCAGTTCTCGTTTACGTGAGGTACACCCGTAAGGGCACGGCACTGCCATGCCCCTACACATTGTGATGTAATATTGTACAGGTAGAACGATTTACCAGCCGTGGAGAAATTGCTGGGGAAGAAGTTTTGAGTGAGTTGTTTACTTTGTATTCAGAACCAGTGAGTGATTCGGCTGCATTCAGTCAAAACATTAAGTTGGCAAGCACAACTTGATAGCGCATACTTTGTTTCGCCTAGAAAAGCATATCTTTAATTTAACTCTCCTGTAAGTTGTGAAACCGTTCCCATAAGTTCGGGAACCGCTCCCATGAACCCGAAGACCGCTCCCATGAACCCGAAGACCGCTCCCGTCATGAGTTAGACCGCTACAGTTGCAATATTGATAACTACAGC
>NZ_CAXTNP010000153.1:11384-19080 GCF_964245575.1 uncultured Nostoc sp.
AGCCTTCGCCGGAGCCTTCGCTGGAGCCTTCGCCGTAGTCGGAGCCAGAGCCTTCGCCGGAGCCGGAATCGTAGCCGGAATCGGAGTCGGAGCCGGAGCCTTTACATTATTTAGCGCTTACATTGGCTGGCGTAGTTTAGCGGGAGATGAAAAAGATGCTTGGATTCGCTCATTTGCTCTCGCCTTTGCTGCGACACGTGGAACTAGCTTCCGCAATGCCGATTTAACCGATGCTGATTTTACTGGTGCAACCCTGAAAAACACAGATTTTAGAAAAGCAAACCTAACACGCACCCGTTTTTATGAAGCAAAAAAACTTGACTTTGCCAGAGTTGACGACACCATATTAACTAAATTAGCTGTTATAAAATTACTCGTCACTGGTAATGGTCGAGGAAAATCTTATGCTGGTGCAAACCTGAAAGGCGCTAACCTGATAGGTGCAGATTTAAAAGAAGCAAATCTAAAAGATGTTGATATTACAGAAGCCACGTTCCAAGGCGCTTGTTTAGAGTGGGCAAACCTAACTTTAGCTCAAGCTGTAGGTACTAACTTCACCAGCGCCCAAATGACAGGTGCTTGTGTCGAAGCGTGGAATATTGAAAGTACAACCAAATTAGATAATATAGATTGTCGCTTTATCTATCTTTTAGAACATCCCAAGCCTGAAACAGACAACCGCGAACGCCGTCCTAGTAGTGGCGAGTTTCAACTAAGAGAATTTACCAAGCTATTTGAAGAAGTTTTAAATACTGTTGATTTAATTTTCCGCAATGGCATAGACTGGAAAGCTTTTGTTAACGCCTTCCAAACAGTGCAAGACCAAAATGCAGATACAGAATTAGCTCTACAGAGTATTGAAAATAAAGGTGATAGCGTAGTAGTCGTTAAAGTTGGTGTACCTGATGGTGCTGATAAAGAAAAGATTCATAGTGATTTTACACAAAGTTATCAACTGGCATTGCAAGCTGTAAAAGAAAAATATAAAGCACAATTACAAGCTAAAGATGAGCAAATAGTCATCTATCGCCAACAAAGTGGAGAGATGGCAGAGATTGTAAAATTATTAGCGAATAAGCCGATTAATGTTCAAGTTGACAATAAAGTAGAGAATAAAAATATGACTAACAGCAATGATGCCAGCCGCAAAATTGAAATTGGCAGTGTTGGCAGAGACTTTAATGCCAGTGGACAAGCTTTGAATTTGGGCGATATTAGCGGTACGGTAACAAATACCATCAACCAGTTACCAGCATCTCCCGAACCAGATAAACCGGGAATTAAGGAATTGTTGACGCAATTACAAGCAGCAATTGAGGCTGATACAAACTTAGCTCAAGAAGATAAAGCTGAGGCATTAGAACAAGTGAAAGCTTTAGCAGAAGCGGGGAAAAGTCCTCAAGAGGGGGCGATGCAAAAGGCGGCGAAAACGGCTATAAAGATTTTAAAAGGGACAATTTCTAGTTTACCCAGTGCCACAAAGTTGGTTGAACAGTGCAGCAATCTATTGCCGTTGATTTCAAATTTTTTGGGTTTAGGATGATCCGCCGATGATTCAAATCGCGGGATAATATAGCGCTTCTTTGACCTCATTTCCATTCCTCTCTCCTAAGAGGAGAGAGGCTTTGAATCTTACTCCCCTTCCCTTATAGGGAAGGGGTTGGGGGTTAGGTCTCTATTGGACTAAACTGATAAATCGCACCTTTAGCACCCCATTCAACTCAGAGATTAAGGTAAAATTATAAATAAAAGTATTAAGAATTTTAAATAAACTAATCAATGTCCAGCATTTCTCTTGACAAAAGTAACTCTCATGTCGTCGTCATCGGTGCAGGAATAGGTGGACTGACTGCTGGAGCATTATTAGCTCATAAAGGTTACAGCGTCTTAATTTTGGATCAAGCCCTCGTACCAGGAGGCTGTGCTTCGACATTTAAACGACAGGGATTTACCTTTGATGTGGGCGCAACTCAGGTGGCGGGGTTGGAACCAGGGGGAATTCACCACCGCATTTTCTCAGAATTGTCAATAGATTTACCGCAAGCAACGCCTTGTGATCCTGCTTGTGCGGTGTATTTACCTGGGGAAAGTACACCGATTAATGTCTGGCGCGACCAAGAGAAATGGCAAGAGGAACGACAAAAACAGTTCCCCGGTAGCGAACCGTTTTGGCAATTAATGGCAACTTTATTTAATGCCAGTTGGGAATTTCAAGGACGCGATCCGGTGCTACCACCACGTAATTTATGGGATTTATGGCAGCTAGCGCAAGCAGTGCGTCCCAGTACATTAATTACCGTACCCTTCACCTTATTTACGGTAGGAGATGCTTTACGGTTATGTGGACTGGGAAATAACCAGCGACTGAGGACTTTTTTAGATTTGCAACTGAAGCTATACTCCCAGGTAGATGCAGAACAGACAGCATTACTTTATGCTGCAACAGCGTTGAGTGTATCCCAACTGCCTCAAGGATTGTTTCATCTCCAGGGAAGTATGCAAGTATTAAGCGATCGCCTGGTACAATCCTTAGAAAGAGATGGCGGCAAATTGTTGATGCGCCACACTGTAGAAGAAATCAAAGTAGAAAACGGCAAAGCTACTGCTGTTGTAATTAGAAATCAGAAAACTGGCGAAGTCTGGACAGAAGCCGCCGACCACATAGTTACTAACGTCACTGTACAAAACTTGGTGCAGTTATTGGGACAAGCCCCATCTGGATATAAAAACCGGGTGGAAAAACTGCCCCAAGCATCAAGCGCGTTTGTGGTTTATTTGGGTGTAGATGCTAGTGCGATTCCGCCTGAATGCCCTCCCCACCTGCAATTTTTGTATGATGTGAATGGCCCCATTGGCGAGAATAATTCTTTATTTGTTTCTGTCAGTCACCCTGGAGATGGTCGCGCACCTGAGGGGAAAGCGACAATTATTGCTTCTTCATTTGTCGATCCTACACAGTGGTGGCAGACTGATGATTATGAAGCACTAAAAGAAAAGTTTACCCTCCAAGCGATCGCTCGTCTTGCCCAATACTTCTATCTCAAACCAGAAACGATTATTCATCAAGAAGCCGCAACACCGCGCACCTTTGCCCATTTCACAGCCCGCGATCGCGGTATAGTTGGCGGTATTGGTCAAAGGATTCCTACCTTTGGCCCCTTTGGGTTCGCCAATCGTACACCAATCCAGCATCTGTGGTTAGTTGGTGACTCCACCCATCCAGGCGAAGGTACTGCTGGGGTGAGTTATTCGGCGCTAACGGTAGTCAGGCAAATTGAGGCGCAAAAACTGCTCAACTACCAGTAATTGAAAAGCCCTCCTTCGTTGGCAGGCAAGTTATACTTATAACTGATGACAAACGGGACAGAAAACTGATGAAATAAGATTAGTGTTGCTAATCTGGAGTAATGACAGACAGCGTTTTAATTATTGGCGGACGAGGGCGGATTGGTAGCACTGTTGCTCAGGATCTAGCTACCCATACGCAGGCACAAATTACGATTACTGGACGTTCTGCGGAGTTTGGGAAGGCTGTTAGCTTGTCTTCGGGAGGACAAGTGCAGTTTTTGGTATTGGACTTGGCAGAACTTGACAAGCTGCGAGATGCGATCGCAAACTCTAACTTAGTCATCCACTGTGCTGGCCCATTTCACTATCGAGATACTAATGTTCTCGAAACCTGTATTGCTCAAGGCGTTAATTATGTAGATGTCAGCGACCACCGTTCTTATACTAGCAAAGCTCTTAAGTTTAATGAACAAGCTGCTGCGGCTGGTGTGACAGCAATTATTAATACTGGCATTTTTCCTGGTATTTCTAATAGCATGGTACGTCAGGGAGTTGAACAATTTGATCAACCAGAAAAGATCCATTTAAGTTATTTGGTTTCGGGTTCTGGCGGTGCTGGCATTACAGTGATGCGGACAACTTTTCTTGGGTTGCAGTATCCTTTTGAAACTTGGATAGATGGAAAATGGCAGATAATCAAGCCTTATAGTGAAAGAGAAGTAGTTGAGTTTCCACCTCCCTATGGAAGCACCGGAGTATACTGGTTTGATATGCCAGAAACCTTTACACTGCCCAAAGCTTTCCCATCAGTAAAAACTGTAATTACTAAGTTTGGCTCTATTCCCGATTTTTACAATCACCTAACTTGGATTGCGGCACACGTTTTTCCCAAGTGGCTAATGCAGCGTCGTTACATGATTGAATTTCTGTCTCATGTCAGCCATTCGATGACAAATGTTACAAATAATTTTAGTGGAATTGGGGTAGCAGTTCGTTCAGAAGTTACAGGGCAAAAAAATGGTGAAACAGCCGTTTATTGTTCGACTGTAGTGCATGAGAATACAGCTGTGGCTTCTGGTTGCGGCACAGGTAGTATTGCCCAATTATTGCTAGAAGGTAAACTCAATAAACCGGGTGTTTATGCTGTGGAAGAAGCACTACCAACAAATTTATTTGAAGAGGTAATGCAAAGCCGAGGAATTAAAATTAATCACAGTTGGTTATAGCTTAATATGCTTGGGTTAAGCACACTAAGTAAAAATTTCATCTGATTTCACGAAATATTCAGATACATAGATGGGGGCGTACATTTGTACGCCTTTACTATAGGTAAAAATTAATATACCTTACGATAGAAGGAAGAACTGTACGTAAACACTTAGGATGCCTGTGAGCCTTAAATATAGAATATATTTATACATGACCAAGGCTCATAAAATAAAAAGAGGAGATTTTTTCGTGCAAAAAATTTTATTAACTTTAAAGCAAGCGTTACGTTCAAGTTTTTTGGTTGTTGGCTTAATAATTTTCATCAGCTTGTCAGCTTCCTTCATTTTCATTCAGCAAGCTAGTTATGCAACTACTCTTGAAGAATTAAAGCTAACACCCCCAGATTATAAACCAAATTCTCAAGAAAAAATTAATCGTGCTAACGAATATGACCCAGGTGTTGGTGTTGAAGAAGAAGAACGAGAAGAAGCTTATGAGGAAGCAGTAAAAGATGCAGGAAGCCTTAGTACTATGGAGGAGGCTTACGAAAGGAATTTAAAGGCTGAACAAGAAGGAAAGCCCCAAGAAAGTTTTGGTGAAAAAGCGAAAGAAGTTATTGAAAAGGTGACAGGTAAATAGTAAATATAAACCTAACCCCTAACTCCTTCTCGACAAGGGATGCAAAGTAAGATTCAAAGCCTTTCTTCGGTTTGAAGTCAGGTTTAGAAAATTAAATTGTAGGGTGTGTTATGCCAAAGGCTAACGCACCTTAAATTGTTGATGGTGTCTTACTCTCGGCGATAACGCACCCTACAAAAATTGCTTTTATTCAAATTCATCTATTGTGGTGGGAGGAGTAGTCTTTCTCTCATGAGCAAGATTACGCTCATACCACTTCATTAATGGAGTTGTGCTAATTCCATGTACAATCACCGAAACCGCAATAGTAGTGTAAGTTATCCAAGCAATTTGTTCGCCTGCTTCACCTTTTAAGCCATGACCAAACGCATAGGCAAGATAATATAAAGAACCAACACCGCGAATCCCAAACCATCCAAATAACAACCGAGTTCCTGGGTGCAAGGTTCGGCGGTGTGACTCTAGAGGACGTTTACCTATTGTGCTAATCCAAACTCCTACAGGTCTGATTATCAAGAATAACAAAATTATCACTATCAAAGATTGCCCAGCATAATTGAGCATTGGCTTTAATAATAATATTGAACCTAATAGTAAAATTGTCCCAACTTCCAGCAGCTTTTCAATTTGCTCAACAAATTCCAATTGTGCTAGCGGTTTTTCAGGATTTCTGTAACTGCGTTGGACAACTAACCCAGCAACAAAGACTGCCAGAAATCCATAGCCATTCACCATTTCTGTTAAAGAATAAGTTAGTAGAATTGTGCTGATAGCAACAAAATCTTCCATTAACTCATCAGCAGCACGGCGTTTTTGGATTCTTTGTTCAATCCAAACTATAAATTTGGCAACAACAATTCCCATAACAATACCGGCTGCGATCGCCCAAATTAAATCAACTGCAATCCACTGTTTAAACCAGTTACCCCAGTTGTCATCTTTTAACGCATGAAGACCAAAATAAACGAAAGGGAAAGCTAAAGCATCATTTAACCCACCTTCAGAAGTTAAACCAAATCTCAACTCATCTTGGTCATTTGTGCTGGTCAATTGTACTTCTGATGCTAATACTGGATCGGTAGGTGCAAGAATTGCTCCTAATAAAATTGCTTCTCCCCAATTCATCCCTAAAAACAATTTACCCACAGCAGCCAGAGCAAAAATTGAAATTGGCATCAGAAATGCAATCAATCGCACTGTAATATCCCAAACCCCCAACTTTAGAGGCCGAACAATTCTTAAACCGCAGCTAAATACAGAAATAATTACTACAAGTTCTGTTATTTTCTCCAGCATTTGGGCGTTGAAAACTTCATCTCGACGTAATTGAACCAGCCCAAAGCCGTAAGGCCCTAGAAAAATACCAACTAGTAGGTAGATAATCGCAAAAGAAAGAGGTAAGCGAGCAATCCAACCTGACCCTAATGTGACCATCAGCAGAAGTAGACCAATCACAAATAGGTCAATAATATAGATATCTACCATATAGCGATTTATATAAAAATTAGGTGTTGCTCTGTCAGCTTAGTTGCTATAGCTTTCTATTAAATTTACCTATAGACAGATTTTCTGGAATTGGAGATTGGGGATTCAGACCCGCTACCAAATTCGAGAATTATAAAGCCAGTTTAGGCTTTATTTGGGCTTAATTTTTGTTTAAGTCCCGATAGTCATTAAAAAACTACTGGCGAAGCTTTGACAGTGGGGGATTGCGGTTGTAGACAGTAGGTTGAGTAGAATAACTAGCGCTATTGCTCAACATAGTAGTGCTTATGGGGCGATCGCTTATTTGAAGGAAGCACTACGAACGAGTAAAGATGTTAAATCAGCAGAAGCTGTCTTTATGACGGCTTGCTTTCAGGGGCGATTCTCTTTGGAGAGTTAGTCAAGTTGCATCGGTAGTAATTAGACTCAGTATTTTTATTTACAAAATAAAAGCTATATATTTAGCTACAACAGCATTGATTCGGTCAAGTAGAAAAAGTGGGTTTAGTAGATGTTTTGTAGTAATCCTTAATTATGCTGTTGATAAACTGTAATTTAGTGCTTAGTACACAGTCAATATAAAACCACCAAGTCATTGAGAAAACGCAAGGTTTGGGATTGCTTCTCTAAAAGACGCGATCGGCAACACTTCGTACCCTTCTTTTAAGGGAGACGAAGACAGCGAACGGGTTCTCCAAAGGAGTACGCAATGACATTAGGACTTACGCACTGAAGCCTGAAACCTAGATCCCCCCTAGCCCCTTTAAAAAGGGGGGAACTTCTAAAGCCCCCTTTTTAAGGGGGTTGGGGGATCTGAGTGCGTAAGTCCTGGACATAAATATTTTTGCATACCCACTTACCGCTCATTTGTTGACGGGTAAATCTAGTGGCGCGGCAAGGCAACTTGGCTCTTTAAAGAGAAAGGGATAAACGGGAAAGGTTTTAATCCCTTGCCCTTTATCCTTTGAGTTTCCTCAGCCCTGACACCAATTCACTAAAATTATGAAACAGATGTAAACCCTCAACACAGGAGAAAATCATGGCTAACTCATTATTCAATTTCCTTAACCTCTCT
>NZ_CAXTNP010000154.1:0-19076 GCF_964245575.1 uncultured Nostoc sp.
AGGAATAAAGGTGTACTGAGTTTTTTTCACGCAATCAAATATGAGTCCTATATAGCAGTCCTAAATCATTTGTGAAAATTCTATATCTCTTTCTTCTTTCTTCCCTTTGCGTCCTTGGCGTTCAACTCTTAGAGACGCTGCGCGAACGCAAAGCGTTCCGTTCGTGCAGCGTCCCGTAGGGAAGGAAAGGCGGTTCGTTTCCTTATCTATATTTTTCACGACTCCTGCAAGGATTGCTATAGTTTAATAATTGAATATATATAGGACTAATATTTGATTTCTGAAAAAGCTCGGTACAACTCGAAAAGCCTAATTCCCTATTCCCTACTCCCCACTCCCCGCTTCTAGTGCTTGCGCTGCCCTTCGCGCACCACGTAGATAATTTCAAAAATCAAATACGATTCCTATAGCAATCCGATTTGATTCGGTGAATTACTCGTAGAGACTCAATACTTGGGACTGGGAAAAAGGAATAAAGATGTACTGAGTTTTTTCACGCAATCAAATATGAGTCCTATATGTAATAGACACTAAAAGTTAATCGACATGCTACAAAATAATCAACTAGAGATCCGCCACATTAGTCCTGAAGTGAGACAGTTGATTAAAATGTACGCCGATGTTAATAAGTGTACGCAGTCTGAGATGTTGGAACACATTATTTTGGAGTGGCACGACCAACAAAGCAAGAGCGAACGACCGCCAGGAGACGAAGATGAATAGCTTTCTTGGACAATCTCTAGTCAGCTTCTAGCGAGAAACTTTCATGAATTTGGATCTTTAGTTGTAGAAAAACTTTCTAGAGATTGGGTCTTGTTTGAGGGACTGAATAAAATCCCTCAAAGTCATCATGCTGCCTGTTAAAGTGAATTTAGGAGTACCATTTTGAGCAACGATTCTCACTCCACCATCTTGGATCTGAATCTTATTTTTAATGCTATCCCATAGAGTATCGAAGCTCTGATCATCGTTGCAACCATTGGCTTCAAGGAATCTTTGGCGTACTTCTGTTTTTAGCGCTAGTGCTTCTGCTGCTTGAGTCCGCGCCTCAAAGTGCTTAATTACATCTTCGTAAGCACTCTCCCTTAGAGTTTTGTTTTCAGCCTGAACTTGCTCTAACTGAGTTTTGATGGCTTGCAGTTGGGAAGCTAAAGCAGCTGATTTATGGTATTCAAGTTTTAAGGCTTGCTTTGCATTGGCTAACAAAGTTTTATAATCTAGCTGATCTTGATTTTTTTCGGATTGCATTTTTATCTCTTGATCAACAGATTTTCGGTGATTCACTCTCGTCAGTTATATGATAAAACTGGCGAGAGCTTAGTAAATATTCTGTGTATTATCTGAGTATTAGTTAGTTCACCAATAATGGTGATTCAGAGCTAGGATTCCCCTGAATACTACTCAGACTAGAACTAATGTGGGAGCGGATAGCTCGTTCATAAACCCCAGTCTGCTGAGTGCGTACCCCTACGGCTTGATATATTAAGTTAACATCTGGGAATTCAGACCAATACATCAAAAAAATGTCTTTAGCGGGAGTAATAATTTCATAATTATTCTCTTGTCTTTTCTTTCTAAGTTTACAATTATTTAGTTGTAATTTTTGTCTGAATAGTTGTTCAAATTCTGAAATTAAATCTGAAGTAGTTTTCATGGTTTATACACGTTAAAACGTGTTAATGATGCAAAGACTATCTTGTGATACTACTCAGTATGACACTTCAGATACCTCTTACAATATAGTGTATCAGTTATCCGGTATTTGAAAATTTAAAGTTTACCTTTGGGAATCTTGTTACGTATAGCATCTCCAAGAGTTGCTGTACTAGTACCGCAAGGCGGAAGTCACGCATTCACGCATTCACGCATTCACGCATTCAAAAGTTTTGTATATCAAGGCTTTTGCTTGTTTTAAATGGTAGCTTGATTTTTGCCGCGCTGTACTAGTTAGCAGAGGCATCTTGTATAAGTACAACGGCTAAATCATCGCTTTGGGGGGCAAATCAGTATCTACAGGCTACAGCCTGGGCCTTCAAGACCCTCTGCAAAGCTGATTAATTCCAAGTAATCTGGATTTTCTAGCAACTTTTTGGCTGCTAGCAATCCGGCAATGCTCCAAGTTTGATAGATTCTGGCTTCTTTGCCAATCAAACGGCCATTGTGTCCATCGTAGTATTCTGGAAATTTATCCTTAAATAAACGCCTTTCAGCAATGGCTACAGCTGCTTGAGCAAGTTCTGTTCGACCTGCTTTCAGTGCCGCGGCGGTAAATAACCACAGTAAAACGGGCCAGTTACCACCGTTGTGATAAGACCAAGCGGTGTTCTTAGAGTCACATCCTGTAACAATTCTCCACTCTAAACCTTCTAAAGCTGGAAAGCAGATTTTAATAGGCATATAGCCAATCAAGTCTTGCCAGCGTTGGGCAAATAAATTCATAATCCTTTGAGATTCTGTTTCGCTTGCTAAAGAAGCTAAGATTGCCATCAGATTTCCCAGAGCAAAAAACCGAAAATCCATTCGTCCTGGGCCCAGATTTCCCGCTAAATATCCTCCAGTTTCAGGTAACCACTCGGTCAACCAACCGGGAATTGATTCTGAGTTGATGTTGAATTTATTAACAATTTCTTTACCAAATTCGTTACCCTTGTAACGATAGATTTCCCCCAATCGCTTTAGGTCTAGCCAGTAATAGTTGCGGATATGATATTTCAAAGCTCCCAATCGCCTATTGACTTTGCCGAGGTAAGTATCGCCATCCCCATCTGGTAAAAGCAATTCACTAGCAGCCCTGAGGGACGCGTAGAATAATACTTGAATTTCTAAAGGATGTTCGTAGACTCCCATGCGACGGTCAATCATAAACGCGCCATCGGGAACTAACATTGTTGGGTACAGGGAAAATCGATGTACCAGGCAAAGATCCAAAATTAACTTGATTCCTTGTTGAAAATTTGGCTGACGCGCTAGAGCCAAATCGCCTGTAGCTTTTTCATAAGCCCGTAGCAAGAGAATCCACCACATACAGGAATCAACTGGGGGAACGCGAGCGATCGCCTGCTCACCAAAATCAGCGACTAAAAATTCCTCATTCCCATTGGAATGTACTTTAAAACTTGCAGGCATTAACCCCGCTCCTGGTTCAAAGCAGTCCATCTGCTTTTCATGACTTTGTAATTTCAGTGTTTCTACTAAGAAGTTACGCACAATCTCTGCTTTGCCATGCATGAGAAACACCAAGGCAGAAGGGACAAAATCGCGCAGGAAGCACTGGTCATAATTGAGTGCGTCTAACTGTGGATCGTGGGCGGCTACAGTCCCAATAGGTTTTCCCTGGTAATAAATTATGGACTTTTCCAACAATTCCCAGGCTTCTGCTGACAGCTGACTGTTCTTATCGATCGCGCTAGTCATAGGCGTCTAATTCCACTAATGGTATATATCGGCTCAATTGTGGAAAGTACGCCAGCCTTACCTCAAGCTGACCAGCTTTCCCGGAAGTCAGCATACAGAGTCAATCCACCATCTACAAACAACGTTTGTCCGGTGATATAGGCGGCTTCATCCGAAGCTAAAAAAGCTACTGCGGCTGCCATCTCCTCAGAGGAGCCAGCACGCCCCATTGGGATGTGACTTTCCACGAGCGCCTTTTTTTTGGGGTCATCTATCCAGGCTTGATTTATTGGCGTGATTGTTGCTCCGGGGCCAATGGCGTTGACACGAATACCTTGGCTTGCATATTCCAATGCTAAAGTTTTGGTCAGGTTTTCCATACCGCCTTTGCTAATGGAATAACTGATATACATCGGTCGCGGAATAATTTCGTGAACGCTGGAAATATTAATAATCACTCCCGGACGATTAACAGACAGGAGGTGTTTAATAGTTTCACGGGCGCAGAGATAAGCACCCCGGAGATTGACTGCAATTACCCGGTCAAAGTCTGCTGTGGTAACTTCGTGGGATGGACTTTCTTTTTGAATGCCAGCATTGTTAATTAAAATATCTAAACTGCCAAATTCCTTTACTACGGTGTTGACCATCCCAACAATGTCGGACTCTTGGGAGACATCTCCTTGAACCAGTAGCGACTTCACACCACAATTTTCGATATTTCCGCAGGCTTTTTGCAATGCCATCTCTTCCGTGTCTGCTGCCGCTTTAGAGTCTTTGCGGTAATTGATGGCGATGTTGCACCCTTCTTGAGCGAGTCTGATAGCGATCGCCTGACCGATACCTGAAGTTGCACCTGTAATTAAAGCATTCTTTCCTTTTAACCCTATCATATTTCCTGCCTAAGCTGCTCTTGCTTGAATTTGCACTCAATTAAACTATTTTAGATTTTAGATTTTGGATTATTCGTTCAATTCAAAGTTTAAAATTGGCATCGTCAACCCCCAAAGGAGGGAATTCAAAATTAAAAAATAGGTTTTGATGATTTTGAATTTCTTAAACCAATTCTCAAAAATCAGGCTACAGATTCAAGAGATGGAAACTTAACTTGAATCTGACGCCTCTAAATTATGAATAGGTATTAGTCCCTACCGTAAATTCGCTGGCACTTTTTCAGGAACTACCCAATAGTAAACAGTTTTGCCCCCTACATTCAGCTTCTGATCTGGTTTCCAATCCCCCATATCGAAGGCGTGGGAGACAATGCGGCTACCAGGTTTGAGTTCACTCAATAGTTTGGGACGGAGTTTGGCGTTAACTTCGGGCAGTAAGTAAAGTGTAACTACTGTTGCTTCACTAAAATCAGTTTTAAACAAATCTTGCTGGACAAACTTCACGCGATCGGTTACCCCTGCCTTCTTAGCATTCTCATTAGCTTCTTTGATGCGTTCGGGGCTAATATCTATGCCAACGCCGCGCGTACCATATTTTTGTGCCGCAGTATTGACAATTCTCCCATCACCGCTTCCAAGGTCGTAAAGCAGATCATTCTTACCTACTTTTGCCACTTGCAACATAGCATCTACCACTGGCTGTGGTGTAGGTACATAAGGAACATCGCCGGGGCGTTCTTGTGGTTGAGTTGTGGGAGTTATCGTAGCTGGTATTTCGGCTTCGGTCTGACCCGTCAAAGTAGAACGTTGTGTCTCGGCTTCCAAATCTTGCTGTTGCGGCGTACACCCAGCAATTCCCAAGCTGGTAATACTAACGCCTGTAACCAGTAAAAACAGAATTTTTTTGAAGTTCATAAATTTTCTCCTTGGTTCAGTAACTTGTGGTCAGTAGTTAGTAAAACAACTGATATTCATAGAATTTTGAATTGCTTATATGGCAGTCCTAAATCATTTGTGAAAGCCTCTCGTAGAGAAGGCGGTTCGTTCATTTTCACAACTCAGATAGGATTGCTATAGTGTGAGGTTTAGGTTGCAAAATCCAAAATCCAAAATCCAAAATCCAAAATTGTATTAAGTCCTACCTTGGCGGTAGTTATTCCAGAACAACAACGGAATACCTGCTGCCACAACTAAAACACCTGCAACTGCTCCCACACCTGTATAAACCAAGCTGGAATAAAGCAAGTAACCGCAGACAGCACAAAAAAGCAATGGTGTGAAAGGATAAAATGGCACACGGAATGGACGAACTATGTGGGGTTCGCGGATTCGCAATATCAGCAGTGATATGCCGGAAAGCAAGAAGAAGAACCAAAATATCGGGGCGGTGTAATCCACCATTGTTTCAAAGCCCTTACGGGTGAGCGTGCCTAAAAAAATCAGTGCTAAGGCGATCGCAGCTTGCAATAATAAGGCATGGGTAGGACTGCTAGGACGTTGTTGCCAGCGTCCCATAAAACCAAATAGCGAAAAATCCTGTCCCAGTGCGTAGTTGGTACGCGCTCCGGTAAAGATTGTGGCGTTGGTTGCTCCCAAAGTAGCGATCGCAATCAATACACTGATGAACAAGGCTCCTGGTGCGCCCCAAAGAGAGCGCATTAAATCTGCGGCTACTGCTTCTGACTGGGCCATGTTGGCTAATCCCAGTCCCCGCAGGTAAGCCAGATTGATGAGTAAGTAAATAGCGGTAATGATGCCAATACTCCACATTAGCGATCGCACAATGTTACGTTGTCCATCTTGAATTTCTGCCGAGATGTAAGCCGCCTCATTCCAACCGCCGTAAGAGAGCAGCACAAACACCATCGCCAGTCCCCACGTTCCTGATGATGCAGATTCTACAGGGACGGCAGAATTAGGAATGGCGGTAAGCCCAAGAATTACTACCAGTAATAAACCCAGAACTTTCGCAGCACTGAGCAAGTTTTGTGTCCACTTACCCTGCTGCAAACCGATGATGTTCAAAGCAGTTAAAAATGCGATCGCTATGGCTGCATAGATAGAAGACGAAAATGTACCTAGCCGCCATATCTGAGAAACATAATCGCCAAAAACAAATGCCAACAGGGCAATAGAACCAGTTTGAATCACTGTCATCCGCGCCCAGGCAAATAAAAAGGCGACTCTTTGCCCAAATGCACGTTTCAAATAATAGTATGCACCACCAACGTCGGGATAGACAGTCGCCAACTCTGCATAGCACAGCGCTCCTACCAGAGATACCAGACCACCAATTAGCCAAAAAAGTAGTACAGCAATATTACTACCTGCTTGATTTGCCACTAGAGCCGGGGTTTCAAAAATCCCCGCCCCGATGACGATACCGACAATTAGAGCCACTGCGTCTGGTAATGTCAGCGATGGCTTGGGTACTGCTACTTCAGTTGTTGCTGTCTGCTGAAGCAAATTGTAGTCTTTACGTCTACTCACATTACTTCCTTATTAGTGTTGAGTGGGAACTCGCCGCTTTGTTTTTTTTTGCACTGTTTTACCTATATTTCTATGGTTCAAAACAAATGTGACTCAAAAATGACAATCATCAGAGATATGTCTTCAAACGGTAATATTCATCTCGCCACATTCAGAGCAGTTTTCCTACAGCGATCGCTTCAATTTCTCTTGCTAGACAATATCTATGCTTTTTAGAACAATGGCAACTCAATTTTGAACAGGAAACCATGTCCTAGTTCGCTGTTAAGGCCCAAATATTCGCTATCTGCCTCTGACTTCTCTCAGAAGTATTTACATTGTTAGTTTGTCTTAATTCTGGTAATAGGCTAGAAAATCTAATTCAATAAAACGTCTTCCTTGAGTGGGATTTATAGTAATCTAAAGAATGATTGACTAATAGTGCATAATCGTGATTTGTTTTATCAGGCAGCAAGAGACAGCGATCGCCTAAAACTTCAGATTAAGTAAGGAAGCACAAATGTCCGCTCTTACTTAATAAATAATAAAAATCTCTTTTTACCCTTACTCCTTTAGTATCTGCTACTGGGAAAAAGGAAAATATCTATCAATTCACCTATCACCAAACCTAATATTGCTATGACTGTTAAAATCCAAAATGAATCTAGCTTATTGAAGCCATAAAAGCGCATTTCCAAATCAGCTAAAACCGTAGTTGCTAGGGGCATCATAAAAAGCCTTAATAATAGCGACCAAGTTGCTACTAAAGCAATTGATATACTTAAAAATAATATAATAATTAAGGTTTGAGAGCCAAATTCAACTAAACGCTCTAACCAAGAAATACTTCTTCGCACTACAGCTATAACCATAGCAGCGACAAAAGCTCCTGCTAACCAAATAATATGATGAGCAGCAAGATACCATCCCAGGAGAGTGTAAGCCAGCCATAGTAATACTAAAGGCCTCAAAGGAATCCTGTTAAAAAATTCCACATTCATACTGCTAAGGCTTGTAAAAATACCAAGTTAATATCTTAATTTGAGTCAGAGCTTGTTACCACTCCAACTTCTAAATTTACTAACTTTGCTTGAGATATTCCTCTATCTCCAGGGCAAATTTAAGGATATACTCTTTCGTCGTGACAATATATAGCTAGACTTAATTATTCGATTAGGGAATCTGAGCCTTAGACGCTTATAAGGTTTATAGCAACAACAGCTTGCTAAATCGTAAATTTTATACTTAGTAATGTAATTTAACTTTGTTTCATGCGATCGCTTGTAGCTTAAAGTTCAGAGAATCAGGCTTATCCGGCGATAATCATATATTTTGCACGTATGTTTAACGATTATTTTGTTATATTTAAAACATGACTTGGCTAACTTAAGAGCAAAAGTACTAGATTTGAAAATACTAGTACAGCACGACAGAAATAAACATACCATTTCAAATGGCACAAGAGCTTGGAATACAATTATGCCTGAAGGAGTGAATGCGTGATTTTTGACTTCCGCCTTGCGGTGCTAGTAATGTATAAGTAAATTAATTTTGATTCTCAGCTATTTGCCATGAAATTTAATCAAGAGGTAGTTACAAATCACTGTGTACAACTTTGACAACTGTCCACAATAGTGTTGCATGTCTCAAGCTCATGGTAATATTATTTTACTGTTAGGAGATATTATTTTATACATCAAGTTTCAAACATGCTGAAACAGCTAATTAGGTGCGCTACCTCCAAAAAAGAAAAATTATTCAACCCACCAAGGAAATCCACAAAAGCGCCAACGTGCAAAGCACAGAGCTTTTGAAATTCTGCTTATATAAGGTACTAAATAGCTCACAAAGTCCTCTTTTAGAAATCATTAGAGCTAGCTAAGAAGGTATAAAACCCTCTTAAAATGGCAAAAAATTAGACAAGAGTAAATAGGAAAGTTTTGACAATAAGTCAGTTGTTTTTCGTATATCTAAAAATATCGAAAAGCCTAATTTGTCTTGTCAATAAGACATTAATATTGTGTGTTTTATTTAGATATTGATTTCTCTTTGTAGTTAGTTACCTATATAAAAGCCCTATTTCATCGCTGAAAACTTAAGCTACCTCGAGCAAATGAAGCAAACACTTAAATTTAACAAATGATTTAGGACTGCTAGATCAATCTTGATTTAGTAACGACTCGATTATTTCCAACATCAGCAACAGTAACAGGAAAAACATGAATATCATTGTTCGTTTATTAGGAGCGATCGCTCTTCAAATATCTGCGATCGCTGCGATGTCTACTATGGCGATGTCTGATGACAAGCCCCTGCGTGTCTATACCCAGGAGACTCCTGCTGCTTCTCAACAGAAAACAACACAGAGGATTTGCTCTTTAGATCCTATTGATAATTTATTACCTCCAGTACAAACCAAGGCAAGTAATTCTTTGCTTTCTTACCTTGCTGAACAGGGTTTTATACAGAATCAAGAGGGTTCTTGGGTCTGTTATGCGAACGATCCTAAAAAAGAAGGGCGTTACTTTACCCTATTTAAGGTTAAACAAGTTGATGGCAGGCTCATAGCAAGTTCTTTCCTAGATGAGGGCAGTCTGATTCAGGGACAGGAAAATCGTAGTTTGGACTTCTTTATGATGCTGATTAAGCGTCATACAAATACTAGTCCAGAGAACCGTCAAGGTATACGTAGGTATTTAGAAGCCTTTGTCTCTTTAGTAAAAGAAGGGAAGATCAAACCCACACGTCGTGGGTTTCTTTTCGACCAACCCAACCGAGGATTGGTCTTATATCACACACTCTCATCAGGAAATCTCAAAGGTACTGGAATCACGATCAACATTTCTTTACCTAAGAGTTGAATGAAGTAGGGAGTGGGGGGTGGGGAGTGAAATGGGTATAGATGGGGATTCAAACCTCACTCAACTCATGAAGAGTGCTGTTAGCGATAGCGGGGCGTTTAGCCCGTGCTGAGTTCAAAGACCGCCCACAAGGGGCCTTGCTCAAACTCAAATACATAAGTATTGAGTAATTCTTAATTTACTCGCTTGCCGAGGCACTCACTACTCAGCACTGAGTAGGGTAAAGAAATTTTCTCCCAATCCCAATCCTAGTTACCAAAGAGAGGAATGCTGTTCGCAGACTCACCGAGTCTGCGGTATTGCTGCGACCCCTTGGATTTATGGAGCTATTAATATCAACCCCACGGACTGAAAGAAGGACGTGAACAACCAATGAAATTGCTGTCATTTAATGGAGGTGCATCTTGCCTAAATCAATCGTTCAAAGAATTGGAATGCCGTTTGCAAAGCATCTTGTAGAGAAGGCGGTTCGGTTTACGACCATCGTATTCTCATCTGTTGCAGTAGTACTCACTACGTGTCAGTCTACTTTTGCACAGCTCAATATTGGACGCTATGGTATCCAACAAGGACTGGAGTATGAGTATCTCCAGTACCAAATCAATAACCAGAATCTGAGCCAGATGCGAGTCATTCCTGGATGTGATGTGGGATTTGGTCTGACCTGCAATAAAACTGGATCGGTAATCCAGCGATTACTGGATTTAAACGACGGGACTAGCTATCAAAACCTCTTGATACGAGCAGCTGGTGGGGAACAAAACTTCCAGAATTTCGCTAGCTTTTACGGTAACAATCCCAATCTCTCTGAGGTGCCTTACGCCTCATTTTGGAAAAACCAATCCCCCGGAATCATGGATGGTTCTCAATACCTTCTTGGACAACCTGTTGGTCGGAATCCAGTAGAAGGACTCGGACTTGTAACCAAGCAGTTCTACTGGTCACCATACTCAGGAACCAATAACTCTGTCAGTCTCCGTAATGGATTACTAGACTTGAAGTTGTCATACGGACGACTACTCTTTGAAGAAGCCTCAAAAATCCCCAACATTAAGGAGCAGATTCAGTCTTTAGGTCTGTCGCCAGAGATGACGAATTTCTATTTAAATAAAATCTCTAGAGGTTTGAATGCGTTGAGTTCTGGAAATCCAAACCAACTCCAACAGAGGATTTTTGAAGTACTATCCTTTCCATACTCCGAAAATGGTGGGGAACTGGGACGTCCCAATAACGCAATTCCAGAGGAATTTAGTCAGCTGTTGGGAGAAGATATCCCAGGAGATATATTGCTGAGTGATAATCCACTAGCGTTGGACGGAGAAGCAATAGGCTTTGATACTTCCCCTGCCTCTGTGGGAGATGTTGTGGTACAAGACAGTCCTGATTCCTTTCCACTCTGGCCAATATTCGGGATTGGGGGTCTTGCTTTAATTCTGCTTCTACTACTGAATGGCGATAGTTCTTCAGCTCAAGCATCTGTTTCATCTGTTTCTTCAGGAAATGCACCTTTGTCTCTGACTAGCACAGGCGAATGCGATCTGACTCCCAGTGGTAATGGTTCCGATCACACACAGATCATTGAGATTCCGTGTAATGTTACTCCTAAAACCCCTACGGAAGTGAAGAGGGTAGTGGAGCCATCAATGATCAAAGCACTTATATTGCTAATTGTTCTACTATGCATAGTCCGTTACAAACACCGCTCTTTAAAAATCCGTAATTCATAATTCTTACAGCAGCTTTCATTTCTGTAAGGGTACAGTAATGCTCATTGGTGTCAACTTAAGATAAAAGTCATGTCTCGCAAGAAACTGAAGTTCCAGGCGGGTGAGTCCGCCAACAGTTAAGCTATTTCTAGGCTTTTGTTGACACGTATGAGTAATACTGTGTCCCTACAGTGCAAGTCTATTTACCTGGCGATCGCTTGTAAAAGTATTCAGAACTTACGCAACTGGCAATACTGCGTAGGTTTTGCCTAAAAAATAACTCTAATGTATTAGCATGGCAAGCTTAATTTATTGGGTTGAGTAATTCTGTTCATGAGTAGATTTTGGTTTTCGTGAGTTTTTGAAACCCAACATTTTAAGCCTGTCACGCTAGTAGTGGTCTGTCCCATTAATTTTGCGGGGTAAGAGAACGAACCGCGTTCGCGCTTCGCGTCTGGTAGAGAAGACGCGAAGTACGCGTCCCTTGCGCGTCTCGCAGAGAAGAAAGAGGTAAGAAGAGAAATTTAAAAACTGATTTACCTATCAAAATTAATGAAACAGACTAGTACCGCAAGGCGGAAGTCAAAAGTCAAAAGTCAAAAGTATTATGGAATGGGCTTTTTAGGGATTTTAAATGGTTGCTCTATTTACGCCGTGGCGTACTAGTAGGTTGGGTTGAGGAACGTAGACCCAAACGCGAATTTATGTTAAGCGACTTGTACTGAGCTTGTCCTGAGCGTAGTCGAAGTAAGTCGAAACACTGCGTCTCGTAGAGTCTTCTTTAGACAACTTTCGCTATTAGACTGGTGAATTCATTCTGAGGCGGACTAGATGACAATGAAATAGCCCTGACCTTAGTTGTCAAGTAATTGAGTAAAAATACTCAAGAAAATAGAATTAATCACTGCCAATGCATGGGGCCATTTACATGCACTCCAAAAGCCCCAGCTTCAGCGAAAACCCTCTACTAGGTAAGCTGCCAATGCAAAAATAATTACATTCAAAACTTTTGTAATAAATATAACTTACAAAGCAGCATGGTTTTAATGTTTAGAAACTTTTAAAAGTATTTTTGCATATATTTTAACAGAAAAACATCTAGTTTTAAGTCCATAATCTAATTTCTCCCCTTGGGTATATAACTTAAAAATATAAGCAAAACTCTTGACAGATATGACCGAAGTTTTATTTTGCTAAACCTATAATTAAACCCTTATAAACATTAGAACCTGATCTACTGAAAAATGTGTAGTGATTTGTTTTTTAATAAACAGATCAATAAACATAAACCCTAAATAATGTTATCTTCAAAATTTTTTTGATATTTACATCTCTAATATGGAAGATTTCTAACTTTGTCATGATTTACGTAAATCAAGTCTTGTTTATAAAATCTTGCTGAATTTTCTTCCTCAAAAAACGTTTATATATTCCCAAAGAAACAGTCTTATCAATCTAATCCCGATAACACAGTAATAGTCAGGACTTTTTCCAAATAACTAGTTAGTTAACTGGCTACCAAAAATCAAGACACTAAAGACATATAGTAAAGGTAAATAATATGTATCATCCTCAAATGTTGCCAATAACTGTAGCAGCCAATAGTAACTTACATCAAGTAATCGTGAGTGAAGCAACAAAAAATAAAGCACAAACGCATGAATTAACTATTACTGATATAGCAATATTTTTATCCACTGTTGGGTTTGTAATTAGTTGGATGGTTCTTTTCCTAATCTTGCGAAAAATCCGGGCAATTTTAGATTATAAAATGGTGTTTCCCGTCAAAGCTTTACACAAACTTCCCTGTAAAAACTGTAGCTTTTATTCCAATAATCATTATCTAAAATGTGCGGTCAATCCTTCTATTGTTCTCACAGAAGAAGCGACGAATTGCTCTGAATACTCACCCAGCAAGAAAGATTCTACATCCAAAAATCCCTTTGATTAGAAATAAAAATTATTAATATCAAATTTTGCCTAAGTCTTTTATCTAGTTGCACCCTGATTAAGTTGAATTAATAGCCAAGTGAGATAAGTACCGAAAGGGCCCCAGAGAGCATAGGGTAAGAATAGCCAAGAGGCTTTTTGGGAAATTGGCTTAACCAGAAATGCCAAAATGTAGACGAGAAGCGTTGCCAAGCCACCAGCAATCATTCCACCTGTTAGGCTGCGAAGTTCTACCACAATGGGACTGTAAACTGAGGTTAATAGGGCGATCGCTGCATACATAGCCATCAACAGCCAAGGACGAGACTGTTTTGAGCTTCTCTCCCATACGATAATTGCTGAGATTGTCAGACACACCCAAATGAATATCCAGATAAACGGGATGAGGAATTCAAAGGTTAACCAGTCGGGACGCTGCAAATTCTGAAACCAAGGGTCGCGCAATGATGTCAGCAGGCTACCGCCGAAAAATAGTGCTGCTGACACTGCTGTGATAATCCATCTAGCTTTCACAAAGGTTTCCTGCGATAGTAGGATGATTACTACTTGTAGTCTAGTTAGGGGCTGCGTTAGCGTTCCGTAAAGAAGGTATCGCTGCACCTATATTGAGACTTTCAATTAAAAAATATCCAATTTAGTAGCAACGATCTTCGTAATGCACTGCAACAGTTGAAGATGCTACGTTACAACTTACCCATTATTTAGCTTAATTTTTTAGTTTTAATCTGTCTATAGATAGATGCAATGTTGCGGGCATCATCAATACCACGATGATGTCTACCTTTTAATTCTATCCCCAACTCATTGAGAGCCTGTGCCATGCCAAATTTTTTAGACACACCAAGATATTCTGAAAATTCCTCTTTGATATTTATGTGTTCGGAACTAAAAGGATAAGGGAAATTATGAAACGTGCAATCTTGAATAAATTGCTTTTTGTCGTAATTGCCCCAAGAACAAAAAATATAATTGGGAAATGAATCAATCCATTCTTTGAAGCCAGAAATTGCCTTTATAAATTTTGGCGCTTCGTCAACATCTTGCTGACGAATACTAGTCAATTCGGTGCAAAAACCTGTCAGTTGCGGATGTCTCACAGGTTGAATGAATTGCTGAAACTCGGAATCAATTTCCCAGGTTGCTCGATTGAGCATAACCGCACCAATTTCGATAATTTCCATTTCATGACGGGGAATAGTCCCACTGTGACAGCACGTAGCTTCCAGATCGATTATCAAATAATAGTGGGATATTTTAGTTTCCATCTAAATACCAATAACAAATTATACTTAATTTTCCGGGCATAGGGAATTTAGATTGATGAAAAAGGTTTAACCCAACGGAGTTGAATAGCGACATTAAGAGCGATCGCAGCCAACGCAAACCACAACACACTTTCTCCCGCCAACACCAAAAAAGGCCAAATTGTGCTGTGAGAATTCCAGCCAAGTTCTATCTGAGTTAATCCCCGCACTAAGCCAAAGGCCAGTACACCACCAGCTTTGAGTTGAGGATTTTTATCTGAGCGGATGATATAGCGGTAGGTGACACCAAATAGTAAACCAGTAAAACTTGCAACTGCACCACTCACCCACAAGTGCCAGTCAAGATCATTTTGCAGACATGTGAGTGTCTGAAAATACTTTGCCAGTACGAAAGTATTCAAAACAATAGAAAGAGCAAAAGCAAAACACACAGATAAACCCCCTATTATTCCAGCTTTCAGGGATTCTAGGCGTTCTGCCATCAGTTGAGCATCTAAAGTTGCGTTCACTCTATATAGATAGGGATTAGGTATTGGGGTTTTCCTTACTCTTCAGTATGATAAATGCTAGAGCAGTTTTGTAATTAATTAAATGCTGCTCTTATGTGGGAATTTTGATGATAAACTCGGTTCCCATACCTGGTTGAGAATTCACATCTAATACACCGTTGTGTTTCTCTACAACTATTTCGTATGCTATCGACAAGCCAAGTCCAGTGCCTTTTCCAACGTTTTTTGTGGTAAACAACGGCTCAAACAAGCGTTTTTTAAGCCGTTCAGGAATACCAATCCCATTGTCAGCAATCCGAATTACAACCAATTCTTCAGAATCTATTTCTGTTGCAATTTGAATCTGAGGAATTAGATTGCTCATTTTACCTTGTGTTATAGCTTCATCAATAGCATCAATTGCATTTGCCAGAATGTTCATAAATACTTGATTCATCTGCCCAATATAGCAGTTTACCTCTGGTAATACTCCATAACTTTTAATAACTTCAATGCCGGGACGAGCGCCATTAGCCTTGATACGGTGTTGCAAAATCATTAGTGTACTATCTAATCCTTGGTGCAAATCAGCAGATATTTTGGCATCCCTATCCGAGCGACAGAAGTTGCGAAGTGAATTAGAAAGGTTCCGAATTCGTTCACTTCCTAACTGGAGTGAGTTCAAGATTTTTGCCATATCTTCGAGAACGAAGTTTAGATCCAAGTCCTCAATAGCAGTGGTAATTTTGGATGTTGGGTTTGGATACTCTTGTTCATACAGTAGGAGCAACTCGGTTACTCCTACAATGTATCCTTCCAAGGGTGGAATATTGCTGGAAATAAAGTTGATGGGGTTATTGATTTCATGTCCAATACCAGAGATTAACTCTCCAAGTGTTGATAGTTTCTCTTGCTGTACCAGCTTGACTTGGGCTTTTTGCAAAGCCTTGGTGCGATCGCTGACTTGTTGTTCCAAAGATTCAGTCAATTTTTTGAGTTGTAAATGCACGCGCACTCTAGCAATGACTTCCTCTTGTGCAAAAGGTTTAGGGATATAGTCTACTGCACCAAGAGAAAATCCCTTCGTTTTGCTTTCCGTATCCGCTAAGGCAGTGGTGAAAATAATTGGAATGTTTTGGGTAACAGGATTGGCTTTCAGGCGACAACAAGTTTCAAATCCGTCAATACCCGGCATTTGTACATCCAGCAAAATCAACTCTGGTTGATTGCGTTCGGCTTGCGCGATCGCACTTTCTCCATTGGCATTACTAAGCAAGTTAATCAGTACTTGCCGTAAGCGTTTTTCATCAGCATGAATACCCGTTGGTAAATCAGGATCGAGCTCGATGTGAAATGCGATGACTTTTTGTTCTGCCTTGATGCGGCAAATTTCAGTCACGCTATCTATAAAGGCAGGCAAGTAGAAATCAACAGGATACAATTCTAACTTCCGGGCTTCTATCTTGGAAAGATCGAGGACATCATTAATTAGAGTTAAAAGATGAGAACCACATTGATAAATAATGCTGAGTCCTTAGTCCTTTGCGTCCTTTTTCACTCAAAGATTCTGTGCGTTGGAGAATTTGTGTATAACCCAGGATGCCGTTAAGGGGTGTGCGTAGTTCATGACTCATATTTGCAAGAAATTCACTCTTGGCTTGGCTGGAGTTTTGAGCGATTTCCTCTGCAATGCGTAGTTCTTTCTCGATGCGCTTGCGCTCGACAATTTCGCTTGAAAGCACTCGATTGATAGCTTCTAACTGGGCAGGGCTAGGTAGTGTTAGAGCTTGAGGCATGAGATAAAATAACGCAAATGCCGTATATATCGAAATAAAGGCAGTTAAAGCTTTTAAACCACCTGCAACCCAATAGTCTGGATGCCAAAGCGTCCAAATATCCATCAAATGTCCAGTACCGCAGGCAATGATAAAAGCACCAAATAACAAAAATACTCCATTGAAAGGAACATCTTTGCGCTTGGAAATAAAGTAAATCAGTAGGAAGGGAATAGAATAATAGGCTAGAGCGATCGTGGCATCAGAAATAATGTGGAGCCAAACTAATCCAGTTTGCCAGAGATAACAATGTCCGTGGGGAACAAAACCGTTAGAGTGGAAAGGATAGTTGAAAAATGTCGGCATGATACTAGGGGTTGGTGGATTTGAAAGATATACCCAGAACTCTAGTATTCCCACCATCTAGTGGGAAAGCGCGATCGCTACTTTTTTATATTAGTTTTCATTATTACGTAGAGTACTAGCGTATTAATAAAAGATAGTGTCTGATTTGTGACCGCACGCAAAACTGACAATGTTATTGATAAAAAAATCTGAGCCTGCCCAATCCCTGTATGATAAATATTAGAAACCTTTTGTAATTATTTTAAAAGCGGGACTATGGAGATTTTGACACTAGGTTGGGTATCACTGTTAGTTGTGTTCACTTGGTCAATTGCAATGGTAGTCTGGGGACGTAACGGACTGTAGAGGCATGGTGGAAAGTCCATTCTTGAATATTTTGGTTTTAGTTGCTGTAGTGCTGCTTGTAGTAGTGACTGGTGGTATTGGTTATTTGACCCTGGCAGATTGGCGCGATCGCCGTCGCCGAGATGAAGACAAACGCACCACCCGCAGCGCCACTCCCAAGCGGCGATAATTTGCTTGTGGTTGAACAATCTTTTTGTAGGGACATGATAATATCATGTCCCTACACTGTTTTTTCTGGCATTCCCAGGAAATAACTGTTACCTTTGCGACCAGTACAGAAGAAGTCCAAGGAAAAAATCAGGCGATGCCTTCTCTACAAGAGGCTACCCAACGCCAACACTGTTTGGAATGAACTGCCAAAAGTAAAAAAGTGCGATCGCTTGTTAAAATACATATTTTATTGATGGTGTTGTAACCAAGCCACTAAATCAGCTTCAGTGGAGAAATCTAGTAAGGCTTCGGCTAAATCCTCTAACTTAGTTAACGATAACCCACGCAGTTGCTCTTGTAGTTCAGTACTAATCACACCAATTCACTTTGTTAATAGACGCTGGATTATTTTAAATTCTCCTTGTTGTATCCCAGATCCCATACAACTTGTGACGATTTCCATAACTACCTCTGTTGAGTTGGTTCAAATTGAGCAATTTCAGTCTGGAAAATTTCTTCTTCTTGAGCATTGAGTCGTAGGTAGGTATCAATAAACCTAGAAATCAATTGTATCCGCGCTGGATTTAGTTACCTTGCAGCTAGATCCAGCGCAGACACTCGATACCTGCCGTAAGCTACGCTAATGCACACTCTGAAATAACAGAAATAATGTTAAAATTATATATCCATAAAGGAGAAGATTATGAGCAATCAATCTGTTCCTAAAACCAATAGTCTCTATGCACAGGATTATCAATTATGGTTAGAACACACTGTTGATTTATTAAAAAATAAATTATTTTTAGAATTAGATTTAGAAAATTTAATTGAAGAAATTGAAAGTATGGGAATAAGTGACAAAAATGCTTTAAGGAGTAATCTTAGAGTGTTTTTAATGCACCTTCTCAAATACAAATTTCAACCCCAGAACCGATCCAATAGCTGGTTATATACAATCTATGAACATCGTCAAAGGTTACAAGAAGCATTTGTCGATAGTCCTAGCTTAAAATCCTATTACACGGAAGTTTTTGACAGTTGTTACCAACATGCTCGAAAAGAAGCATCTATTGAAATAGGGCTTCCTCTGTCTATTTTTCCTAAAGACTATCCTTTTTCTGTTGATGAAACCTTAGATTCTGACTTATTCCCAAATTAATTATAATCACCTTTTTTGTCTCACATAGAGGCGCTTCAGGGCGTTGCTGAATTGCGGTATGAATCCAGATGTAGAGACTAGCAATTGCTAGTCTCTACAAAGATTTTGATATCATGTAGAATCGTTTTCATAGATGAAATCAGCAACGCCCGCTCCAGGCGCAGAGGATATAGAGTAAGAAGAGAAGAAGCGATCGCACGCTGGAGATTTTGCAGGCGATGCCTTCTCTACGAGACGCTCCGCGAACGGCGCGCTT
>NZ_CAXTNP010000155.1:0-19065 GCF_964245575.1 uncultured Nostoc sp.
ACAGCTACGCCAACAGCTACACCAACAGCTACACCAACAGCTACGCCAACAGCTACGCCAACAGCTACACCCTAGTCGCCACCAAAAACTCCTACCCCAAAACCTTTTAAGTCATTTGATTTGGTTCTTCTAAGGGTCTGCCCTTGGGTGTAGGTAAAATTGGACGGCGGTCATTGTAAGGCATAGGAATGTACTGGACGCTGGGTCGGCCTCCTTGTGGCTGTGGATACAAATCCATGAGATCATAAATAGAATGGGGCAGTCCGACAGTTACGGGCAGCCCCATTTCTGTTGCTTCTTCTATAGTGATGGGATAGTCGTGGGTGACGCGGCCGGTTGTCAAGGCTTCGATAATCGATTCGATATTTTCTGGTAGAACTTTTTGTTTGGGTATACTGTCTTTTAGCAGAGTTCGGACAAACCTCTGTACCTGCTGTATTGCTTTGCGTGAGAGGTCGGCCATAATCAGAGTTTGGTCATCAATTTCACTAATGGGTTTATCTTCAACCACTTTTAGGATACTTGCTGCTGGGTAGTTACCCAATTGGGGATCAACTGGCCCTAAGACAGCGTTAGCATCCATAATAATTTCATCAGAGGCGATCGCAAGCATTGTACCGCCACTCATAGCATAGTGAGGTACAAAGACTGTAACTTTTGCCTGGTGGCGAATTAAGGCTCTGGCGATTTGTTCTGTAGCTAAAACCAAACCACCAGGAGTATGCAAAATTAAGTCAATCGGCACATCTGGAGGTGTAAGGCGAATTGCTCGCAATATTTGTTCTGAGTCTTCGATAGTAATGTAGCGAGATATGGGAATTCCCAGGAAGCTAATAGACTCTTGGCGGTGAATAAGCAAAATCACCCGACTTTTGCGTTCCTGCTGGAATTGTTCTAAAGCACGCAAGCGGCGATATTCTATTTGACGTTTTTGCCAAAGGGGTTGCAAAGAAGTCAGAAGCAGGAAAATCCAGAATAAATCACCAATACCAAAGCCCATATAATTTATTGCTCAAAAATAACGTTTGTCGTCATTATTGTGACAATTTATGGGCGATCGCAGGTCTATCTGTAGGTTTAAAACTATCGAACCACACTAAGCAAAAATATTATGAATTATAAATTATGAATTATTTATTATCCCCGTCGCCAAATCTTGATAGTGTCGTCATCACTACCGCTAACTAGGGTTTGGCCATTGGGACTAAAGGCGACGCATCTAACGTAGTTGGAATGCCCTATAAGTGTGCTGATTTCTCTGCCACTGTATACGTGCCACAGTTTGATAGTGTTGTCCCAACTGCCACTAGCGAGAAATTGCCCATCATGGCTAAAAGCAACTGACCAAACTGAATCAGAATGACCATTAAGAGTACGAATTTCTCTGCCTGTGTTTACATGCCACAGTTTAATTGTGTTGTCACCACTGCCACTGGCGATAATTTCCCCATCCTTGCTGAAGGCGATACAGTTAACAAAGAAGGAATGGCCTAATAATGTGCAAAAGTTTCTGCCTGTGTATACTTGCCATAATTTAATGGTGTAATCAGTACTGCCACTAGCCACAAGCTGTCTATCCTTGCTATTCGTTGCAGGCGTTCTTGGAGAGTAGGCAACTGATGAAACTGAGTCAGAATGACCTATGAGAGTTTGGGTTTCTATGCCTGTATGTACCTGCCACAGTTTAATTGTGCAGTCAGCACTACCACTAGCCAGAAACTTGCCATCTGGACTAAAGGCAACGGAATTTACCCAATTAGCATGACCAGTGAGAGTACGAATTTCTTTGCCTGTGTTCACATCCCACAATTTGATGGTGTTATCCCAACTACCGCTAGCTAAGATTTCCCAGTTCAGGTCTGCAACTCCCGCAGATTTGCCTGACTCCCCTTGATAAGAAACCTTTGAGGAGATTGAGCTAAAGGCGACGGAATGAACCATACTGGAATGACCAGAAGACCAACGACCCAGTTGACGCACTAGCTTGCCAGTACCCAGTTGCCAAAGTTTAATAGTATGGTCATTACTGCCGCTAGCAATAAATTGCCCGTCTGAGCTAATGGCGATCGCATGAACCATACTAGAATGACCTTTGAGGGTCTGTATACATTGCCACTTCTGTTGATTTAATACAACAGGTGGTGGTTTAGGTCTAGGCGTTATCAGCAAGGTAGATGATATTGGTGCTATGTTCTCGCCAGTATCAGGCCCCAATAAATCTAACCACTCTTGCACAGACTGGGGACGATAGGTTGACTCCAAATCCATGCCGCACAGAATAGCCTGATTTACCCTGTTGCCGATCTTAGGATTAAAATATTGTGGTGGTTCTAAACTAATATTGTGACGTCGATCATCTGCACTCGTCGGTATAACTGCGGTAAGCAAATTATACAAGGTAGCAGCTAAGGCGTAGATATCAATATATTCTCCTCGTGGCGCTTCTGATTCATACTGCTCAGGTGGGGCAAAACCAGGAGTACGATATACTGTATGCCTTTGGATCATATTGGGAATAAATTCTCTAGCAATGCCAAAATCTATCAGCACTGCTTCTGATTTATCAATGCGGATCATAATATTACGTGGTTTGAGATCCCGATGCAGTAGCCCTTTAGAGTGAATTAGCGTCAAAGCGTCCCCAATTTGCCGGATGTATAGTAGCGCTTCTGCTTCTGATAGCACCCCCATCCGTCTCAGGTGCTGTCCTAAGTCTTCACCTTCGATGTACTCCATCGCCATGCATGGCAAATTTCCCTCATCAAAGATGGTTTCTATCTGTACTATATGAGGATGGTGACACACAGCCAGCCGAACTGCTTCATCACGGAAGTCTTGCCGTAACTTGTTTCGGTGGAGTATCCAGGCGGGGTGATTTAGGATTTCTTCTTTGAGGGTTTTAATCACTCGCAGTTGATTCCGTTGATTTCTGGCAAGATAAGTAATGCCAATTCCGCCTTCGCCTAGTTGGCTTTCTATAATGTAGCGTCCACCGAATAAAGACTTACCTGCATTCCACACCATTAGTAATATTTGACAAATTCTGGTATTTATTTTGGCACGGTATCAAAACAGCCAACACGAATTTTTGGAAATTCAATTTTGTTTTGCTGTTGTAGCTTTTTAAATTAGTTACTTAGAGAACATTTTCATTAACTTCAATAATTACTAATATAAAATTGGGTATACCCTTATAGTTTTAGCTAAACTATACCTTTACACCAAAATTTTATTTAATTGCTCATCCTAGAGTAAACGATGACTTTAGCGATATTTAGTCATCATAATTTGACTTGTAAATAATCTGAAATTATGCTAAAGAATCTGAAGTTGAAACAAAAGTTTACAATTCTGCTATTGCTAATTCTGACATTCGGTCTGAGCTTGAGTGGATTTGCTCTTTCTTCTCTGCTTAGAGAGAATGCTAAACAAGATATTAGCTCAACAGGTCTTATGCTCATGCAAACCATGAGTTCTATTCGTAAATACACCAATACTCAAGTTAATCCAGAGCTAGCTGATAAATTGTCAACTGAGTTTTTGCCGCAAAGTGTGCCTGCATACTCAGCACGGGAGGTATTTGAGATTTTACGGGAAACAAAAAATTACCGTGATTTCTTTTACAAAGAAGCAACTCTCAATCCCACGAATCTTCGGGATAAGGCTGATAGTTTTGAGACGGAAATTGTAGAAACGTTCAGAAAGAAATCAGACCTTAAAGAAGTAAGTGGATTTCGCTCAATTCCTGGTGGCGATATCTTTTACATTGCTCGTCCGCTACCAATTTCTGAACAAACCTGTCTGAAGTGTCATAGTGTACCCGAAGCTGCACCTCAAAGTATGATTAATCTTTATGGTACAGCTAATGGATTTGGGTGGAAGCTGAATGAAGTTGTCGGCGCTCAGATTATTACAGTACCAGCAAATAACGTCATCAACAAAGCCCATCAGTCTTCCTTACTAATTATTCTAATTGTATCAACTATTTTTATAGCTACTATCCTGTTAGTAAACTTTTTCTTGAATCGACAAGTTGTTATGCCTCTTAAACGCATGACTCGGATCGCGGAAGAAGTTAGTACTGGACACATGGAAGTTGAATTCGAGCAGATGTCTAATGATGAAATCGGTAATTTAGCTAAAGCCTTTAGACGGATGCAGTTAAGTTTAGAAATGGCAATGAAAAGAATTAAACGCACTCAGGGAAGTATAGGGGACTAAAATAATTTGTAATACTTCGGCTACCTCGACTTCGCTCGGCACAAGTACGCTCAGTACAAGTTCGTAATTCGTCATTTAGTTGTGCAACAGAGATTTAGACTCAACCACAAAACTGCCTGCGCTTAGTTACTCTTTACTTAAACCCTGAGAATGAGTTAAACAATTCAAAATTATCTCTAAATGAAAGGTGGTCTATATATTTATGAGAATAAGCTTTTTTTGAATTCAAAAGCTGCTTGAAAGTCAGGAATTTCCCTGGCGATGAGTTCAATAAATTGGTCGGGTGAGATATAAGGATTTTCAGCTAATATTTCTTCCATAACTAAATCTGCCATTGGCCCGATGTGGTAAGCTAACTCTTGCTGACAATGTTTGAGAAATGCTCCTTGGAGCAAAGGTTGCTGTTCTTTAATTTGCCCAATTTGCGGAATAGTCGGTGAAGTAGGTGAACTAAAAATTGTTTCTCCAGGTTGGTTGTATGACGGCGATATTGCTGACATAGCCCGAAATTCAGGATTAAATGCAGTGGGGGGCAAATCATCAAGCATGATTGCAGGAGACATTACCACTTCTGGTTCTCCAATTCGCTCTAAATCTATAAGAACTTCCCTAGCTGTTTGGTATCGCTTGTTAGGTCTATCTACCAACATTTGATCGAGTACTTGAGCGAACTCATCAGTAACATAGGTATAATAACGCCAGTTCCATTCTAAGGAATATTGATCTATTAGTAAGGATGGATCTCTACCTGTCAGTAGTACAATAGCTGTTACCCCCAAAGCATAAAGGTCACTAGAGGGGGAACATAAACCCAAGCTAATCTGTTCGCGGGGAGCATACCCCACTTTGCCGACAAGGGACATTTTGCCAACAAAAGTCACCTGGTGGTTAGAACTTCTCCCTTCATTCATGTCAGCAAGTTGCTTGCCTACACCGAAATCAATCAGCACTGGCAGATCCTTGCCATCAGGTAACATGATATTATCAGGCGAAATATCTCGATGAATGATATTGTGGTGGTGAACATATTCCAAAACAGGCAGCAGATTTTTTAGCCACTCTATAACTTCCTCTTGGGAAAAGTTTCTTCCTTGACGTTGAAGTTCTCCCAGCAGCCTAGAATATGTTTTACCGTCAACATACTCTTGTACTAGGAATAACCGACCATCTCCTTCAAAGCAAGCTAAAAACTTGGGAATTTGAGGATGTTGCAATTGATGAAGAATTTTTGCTTCTCTTTTAAATAAGTTGCGATATTGCTCCAGTCCACTTTCCCCTGTGCCAATAGGCGCAAACTCCTTGAGAACACAAGCTTCATTAAACCGACGAGTGTCAAAGGCCAAGTAAGTTCGCCCCAATCCTCCCTGTCCCAGAAGTTTTTGAATAATATAGCGGTTATCGATTAGAGTTCCAGCAGCTATTTCTGGTCTTGTCATAGGGGACTGTGCCATCTCATCGCACTCCTAGCGATTTTTTTATTGATAGATTATTCAGTTTGCTGAAAGTCAGAAACTCTAGCTGATATTGGCTTATAACATCCCTAAAATTGAGATTAGCATCACTGTCAAGACAAGGAAATACACTCTTCTACAATCTTTCGACGGTCTTGTGTGACCAAATAGACAATTTTTACCTGAGTAGTTCGATCATACTACTCATACTTACGTATTTTAGCAGCCGGAACATAATCAGTGTCTGCGGTAATCTCTGCGACTGCTCTGGGCATCGCTTTTTAAATATCGCACCTTCACCACATCTTACCCCTAGTAACTCTATTGGCACTGAGCTTTGGAACACTAAGTAAGGATATAGCGTAATATCATAGTTTCTCTATAAAAACTGAGGTTGCTATAGACTTGCCAAAAAAATTATTATATGTATTTCAAGTGCTGAATATGCGATCGCTCTCAAAAATTAATCTTTCTGAGAGCTAATATCGTTAAGAGATAGCTGCTTCGGCATCGGCTATCAAAGTTTTTAGTACAGGTGATTCCTCAACAACAGGAAATTATGCCGCATATAAGATAAATACTCCTGAAGCTAAGATAATTCATCTAGTTCATCAGAATTCACGCCTAACTGACGCAAACGTTCTGCTAATTGTTCTGCTTTTCGTTTGGCAAGAGCTGCTTCTTGTTCAGCAATAATAGCTCGTTCAGTTGCAGCAGTAGCTTCCTCTGTGGGTGTGGGAATTACTTCTCCTGTCAAAGTGAACCACCTTAACCACAACCTTTCAATATCTCGAAATGAACCCTGCCATAAGCCTAAACTTAAATCTATCTCTGGCATTAGTAGGTATCCATTAGTCACTCTGCTATAAATTCAAAAACTTCTATCAATAATTCCGAAATTTTAATGTCAATAAATTAGGCCAAATTCGAGTTATCTAAAATTTCATTGCTATAAAAAAATGCTAGATTTAGCAAATTTTTAACTAAACCTAGCAATCCTAAATTATTTACAAGAAATTTAATCTTCAGGTTCAATTCCCGCAGCCCGCAATTGTGCCGCTAGTCGTTCGGCGCGTTGGCGTTCTTGTTCGGCTAATTCTGTACCCCAAGGTAGAAGGTTTCCTTGTTCGTCCCACCACCGTAACCACTTTCCTGTGCGATTTTCACGAGTACCTTGCCACACCCCAAGGTAAAGATTCATTTCTGCTATCCAGTACCGTTGATTTTGATCAGCCTCTTGCAAGATGTACTGTTCTGTGTTGTCCAAGCGATACATCTCGATACTGCCGCTATCTGGCTCAAAGATGATGTAGTTTGGTACTTTTAAGATACGCTCGTAGAAAAACCATTTTCCTGGGGGATATGTCGATTTGATAGAATACTCTGTCTCTTGTGTATCGGAAATAAATTCCATCACAATTACGGGAATTTCACCTTGTAGTTGAGGGGTGTAACTGCGTTTTACCTCTTCGCGTTCAACATGAATATTAGGTATGTATGCCCAATCAGGAGCTTTGATGACCATTCTGGCATTCAAGGTGGCGCAAATGCCGTAATTGGTTGGAGTTAGGGCGTTAACTGAAATTTTTCCGGCTAATTGTAGACTTTCTGTAAGTGCAGCAGCTAAGGCTGGTTGATTGATGTTGTCCACTGGATCATCTGGAAGTTTGTAATCATCGGGTAGTTTTTCCCAAGTGATTTGGTAGTCTTGAGTGAGGGTTGTCATGATGGGTTGTCCTTTAGTGTGTAAAAGGGACTGGGGATTAGGGATTAGTGATAGGGAACTGGGTTTTCACTCGTAAAAATTATGGAATTTGCTTTGACCTCTCCCAAATTTTGAAACAATTTCCCAGTCCCCAGTCCCGGAATTACTCTTCTTCATCAGGTTCTAAATCGTCTGCTGTCAGTTCCTGATGCGGGATGGCGGCGATAATCGCATCTATTACTTTAGATACTGGTAAGATTTCAATATTAAGGTCGGGAAATTTTGTCCCTTTTGGCACGATCGCTCGTTTAAATCCCAACTTAGCAGCTTCTTTCAACCGCAGTTCCATTTGGGAAACCGATCGCACTTGTCCGCCTAACCCAACTTCACCGATTAATACTGTACCGGGATCAACTATGCGATCGCGGAAACTGGCAACGATCGCGATCGCAATTCCCAAATCTACCGCAGGTTCTTCCACATTCAACCCACCCGCAGAAGCAACGTAGGAATCTAATTTCGACATGGGAATTCCCACCCGTTTTTCTAAAACGGCAAGAATTTGCACCAAGCGGTTGTAATCTACGCCAGTACCAGCCCGACGGGGTGAGGGATAGCTAGTCGGACTCACCAAAGCTTGCAATTCTACAACTATCGGGCGAGTACCTTCGCAAGCAACGACAATGGCAGTACCGGGGGCCGGATCGTCACGGTTACCTAAAAATAGCTCTGAGGGGTTGGCAACTTCCCGCAGTCCATCTGTCACCATTTCAAAGATGCCGATTTCATGAGTTGCGCCGAAGCGGTTTTTCACTGTCCGTAATAACCGATGTGAGGCAAAGCGATCGCCTTCAAAATACAACACCGTATCTACTAAATGTTCTAAAACTTTTGGCCCGGCGATCGCTCCTTCTTTAGTAACGTGTCCCACAATCAGCATGGTAACATCTTCATGCTTCGCCACCTTCATCAATGCTGCTGTACATTCCCGTACCTGAGCTACCGAACCTGGTGCAGAAGTCAGCGCTGGAAAAAACACAGTTTGGATACTATCAATTACCGCCACATTTGGCTTGAGAGAGTCTATTTCCCGTAAAATTTCTTCTAAATCTGTTTCTGGCAGTACATATAAATCTGCACCTATGCTGTCAGGGTCTATGGGAAGTGTCGTATCTACTACCACAGTGGCATTCTCATCATTAACCACATTTACGCTTTTTGATACTCCCAAACGAGAAGCTCGTAATTTTACCTGCTGTCCCGATTCTTCACCAGTTACGTAAAGGATGCGATATTTCTGTGCTAATTGATTTGATACTTGCAACAATAAAGTCGATTTACCAATACCTGGATCACCACCAATCAGCACCATAGAGCCAGGGACAACCCCGCCCCCAAGCACCCGATCCAATTCTCCATAACCAGACTCCCATCGGGCAATTTGGCGATCGGTAATTTGGTTAAATGTTAAGGAGGCTCGCGCTTTAGCTGGTTTAGCGTGAGATTTGCCATTGGTTTGAGTTGATTGCCAACTACTCACTCCCCCCCGACTGGGTACATCTACTGAGGATTGAATAGAAATTTGTTCTTCTAGAGAGTTGTAAGTGCCGCAAGCTGGACATTTACCAAACCACTGGGGCGATTCTGCTCCACATTCGTTACACACAAAAAAGGTTTTTGGCTTCGCCATTCTTAAATCTTATTAAATAATCTTAATATTTACTTAATTATTGAAAAAAACTAAAATCCAATAATAGTAGTATTTAGAGCTTTTTCCAAATCAATTGATGGAATGATATCTTAATATTATGGTATTAAAAATTAATCATGTAAATTTTTAGTGAAGGAGCGTTGAAAAACTTGGAAAGCCATAAAGAAAAAATCTTGGTGGTAGACGACGAAGCCAGCATTCGCCGGATTTTGGAAACGCGCCTTTCTATGATTGGCTACGACGTAGTAACGGCTGGGGACGGGGAAGAAGCATTAGATATTTTTCGCAAAACTGATCCTGACCTGGTAGTTTTGGATGTAATGATGCCAAAGCTAGACGGCTATGGTGTATGTCAAGAATTACGAAAAGAATCAGATGTCCCCATTATTATGCTAACAGCCTTGGGGGACGTGGCCGATCGCATCACCGGTCTAGAATTGGGTGCTGATGACTACGTAGTTAAACCATTTTCCCCCAAGGAGCTAGAAGCTCGAATTCGCTCGGTGTTGCGGCGAGTAGACAAAAACGGTGCTTCTGGCATTCCCAGTTCTGGGGTAATCCATGTCGCTAATATTAAAATCGATACGAATAAGCGACAAGTCTACAAAGGTGATGAGCGGATTCGATTGACTGGTATGGAGTTCAGCTTGTTAGAGTTGGTAGTTAGTCGCTCTGGAGAACCTTTTTCTCGTTCGGAAATTTTGCAGGAAGTTTGGGGTTATACACCAGAGCGCCATGTTGATACCCGTGTAGTAGATGTGCATATATCCCGTTTGCGGGCAAAGTTAGAAGATGATCCTAGTAACCCAGAATTGATTCTCACCGCGCGGGGTACTGGTTATCTTTTCCAGCGAATTATTGAACCAGGGGAGGAGTGAGGAGATGAGGGACTGGGGGAGTAGGGAAGAAGCAAGGGAGCAGGGAGCTATTAGCAGGGAGCAAGAAAGAGAGAGTTTTCCCCTCTGCAAGAGCAGCACCCCACCCCTGGAGCCTCTTTTCAATGCCCAATTCCCAATTCCCAATTGACTAATGACCAATGACCAATGACTAATGACTAAACCTGATCCTAATCGAGTTTTGCGGCGTCTACCCATTGTCGTGGGTGGGCTAGGCGCTGTGCTTTTGCTGATTAACCGTTTATTGACACCGGAATTAACCCAGTCTCAATCGCGTGGTGATGTGGTGGGTGTGATTTTGAGTGCGGTGTTAATTTTGACGGGTTTAATTTGGCAGCAAGTTCAGCCGCGATCGCCTGATACTGTAGAACTAATTGGAGAAGAAGGTTTTGTAATAGCAGCAGATTTACCTGAAGCCGTGAAAACAGAGCTAGCCTGGGCATCTCATTTATTGTTGACTAATACAGTAACGCGATCGCTGGTGGTTTTTTATCAAGGTAAAGTTTTGTTGCGTCGCGGGATTTTGGGTACTAAATCTGAGGTTGTACCAGGAGTAATCTTAAAACAGGTACTCGAAAAACAAAAGCCGATTTATCTAGTTGCGCTAAAAGTATATCCAGGTAGATTTGAATTTAATTATTTACCAGAAAATACTCAAGGTGTAATTTGTCAACCTATTGGTAACCAAGGCGCTCTAATTTTGGGCGCGAATGCTCCTCGCAGTTACACCAAACAAGATGAAAACTGGATTGCCGGAATTGCTGATAAATTAGCTGTTACTCTTAGCTCTTAGGTGATTCGCTAGTTTAGAATTTAATTTAAAACCAGCAATCCAAAATCCAAAATCTAAAATCTAAAATTCAATCACCAAGAAGTCAAAAAATTCCACCCTTCTTTTTCTTCCAGTATTTTTCCTTCTTTTTCTTGGGCTTCTTCCGGTGTTTTTAAATTTTTCAGTTGAATTACATTTTCATATTCTCCTGAATCAACCCATTTTAATAACTCGCCAGCCCGCATAACTATCCAGGAAAGCCCAGGTTCTGTATAGCTTAATATTTTGGTGACCTTATCAACAGTGTCAAAGTTATTGGATGCGAATTCACGGGCTTGGACAAGGAAATCTTCGATTACAGCAGTAGTCAAGTACTCATCTGGCAAACCCGCGAGTTTCATCAGTGTAGTGGTTGCTACATCAATATCTTGACAAGCAAGCATTGCAGCCCGATCGGCAGTGAACCTAGCCATCATTCGCCAATTATACAAAGCCAGTTCCATACCACTAGCTACCAAGCCACCAACCCCCAGTGTGGTACTGTTCAACAAATTTTTCAAACTTGGCATAACAATTGCCATTTGGTGATAGACCATGTGCTGACTTTTGATGCGAGCGACTTCGTGTCCGAAAATGTAAATCAACTCATCTGCGCCAAGCCACTCCATTGCATCTAAATTTATACCAACAAGAGGTTTTTCTACCCCAACAATGTAGGTTTGAATGTGACCTGTACCTCGAAACAGATACAGTTCAGGAAGTGGAGCAACATCAAGAATTTGGCAGGTTTCTATAAATGCTTCATGCAATTGGGGAAAATTACGGGATGAAATTTTGATTTCACTACCAAGGCTTTGCAGTCTGAGTAGGCGATCGATACCGTATTCGTTAATTTTTTTGAGTAGCAGGGAAACACCGGGCATATTTTGCAAAGAAGCTAATGCTTTGCGATCAAAAGGGTGTTCGTAAGCTGCTGAACTCAGTCCAGTTAGAATTTTTCTTGTCATGGGTTTTGAGCTTTATTTTGGAGTGTTTGGGAAGTTCAGTTACTCAGTACGAACGCCTTGTGCATTCATTACGCCTGTGGTTATGGGTTTGGGTAGTAGTAAACAAACCGCAACTAAAGCGCTTGCTGTTCAGTTTTTTAAACAGTTAGGACTTACGCAAAAATCGCCCAAAAGCTTAATTTGTCGAACCGCCAACTCTTGGAGAGGCTGACGCCAACGCATAGCGTCTCCAAGAGTTGACGCCAACGCGTAGCGTCTCGTTAGAGAAGAACGCCTTCGCGCAGCGTCTCCAAGAGTTGAATTCATAGAGTGTGCGTAAGTCCTAACAGTATCAGAACTTACGCAAACAATAGCCGAAACCCTTATTTTAACGTAGGGGCAATTCATGTAGACGCAAAGCGGCTTCCCGCAGGGTATTGCCCCTACAGCTTGTACTTTTGCGTAATTTTTAAGTATAAATTGCATCTTTGCAGCAAATTAATTAGTCCCCACAACCGACAATTCCCAAGACGAGCCAAGAACAATCTAGAGAGAAATTTTAACAGATTGAACTAGAAAATCATATTTGGTTCAGGTTGAAAGTCTTAAGTATTTATCACCATCTTGCCCAGATACAATATGCAGTAGAGGCGCACAGCTAATTGTGCGCCCCTACTACTGGGAAATTTAGAAATTTACAATTCTATCTATGCAAATTATTTATTGGCTATTACTTGCTGTAATGCTTGTGGGTATCATTGGTGCTGTAGTTCCTGCCATTCCTGGTAGCAGCTTAATTTTAATTGCAATTATCGTTTGGGGAATCGTTAGTAGTTCCTTTGCAGCTATCAAAATTCCCCTAATTGTGACAGTTATAGTTTTACTGCTCAGTGTCGGAGTGGATTTTTTAGCTAGTTATGTAGGAGCAAAACAAGCTGGAGCTAGCAAGTGGGGGCAAATTGGCGCAATTGTCGGTTTGGTGGTGGGTTTTTTGGGATTATTACCAACATTGCCTTTTGGTGGCCCACTGTTAGGAATTTTACTAGGCCCGCTTTTGGGAGCAATTATCGGTGAGTATCTTTACCGACGTGAATTCGGGTTAGCGGTTAAGGCGGGTATAGGAATTGTAGTCGGCTCTTTGGTTGGAAATTTGATTCAAGGGTTGTTAGCGATCGCCGCAGTTGTAGTTTTCGTTGTGACAACTTGGCCCCAGGTATTTGGCTCTTAGCTTTTGGGTATATTTTAGTTATCAAAAGATGACTTTTTCTATTAGCAAGGAAGCTCAGTTTCTTGCAGTACAAAGCTTTTACGTTAATTTTACACGTATGAGCAATGCTCCCTACAATATATTGCATTCAAATGAGAACTGCTACACAACACTAAGGAGCTGTTCTTGTTAATTCTGTATTAGACTCAACCCAGAAGTGCTATAAATACATTGTTTACTATATTTATTTATAAAAAAATTGAGTAATTTTCAAGAATAAAAAAACTAATTCTATTCTTTCTACTGAAGTGAATCTGATTAAATTTAAAGCTATTATGAAGAATTTCAACACTATGGAATGAAGAAGATACGAAGACTAGTTATAGCAGTAATTAAAATTTTATGAAGATGGCTCAGTCATTAAAGATGTGATGAAGACCACTCAGTAAATATTGCAGGCTCTAAGTCGATGTGATTTTATAAAGGCAGCAAGTAAATCACGCAAGTTTTGCTTTCACTGACAGTATTTTCCATAAATTACTGAGACTAAATATAAAGCAATTGCTCTGATTTAAAGTTATTTCTAGGAGCCTAAAACGACAATGATTGGTTTTAAATCTAAATTCCTAAACGCTACTCTAGCTGCTACTTTTGCAATCCCCTTGGCTACTGCTGGGATGTTTACATCTGCTGGTTCAGCTCAAGCTGTAACCCTGAGCGGGAGTATTGGTCTTACTGGTACATCTGTCATTCCTAGTAGTGTAGGCAATCCAGATGCTACTACTATTGGATTTGCTGATGTTAATGTTACTAATAATACTAGCGGTAATTTTTTAGCCTTCTCACCAACCTTATCAGGCACAGATATTACCATTAAGACTTTAAGTTTAACCAAGACATTTGAGCCAACATCCACACTAGCTATATACTCTACAAACAGTTACACTCCATTCATTGATTTCGGATCACGAACCCTGGATGGCACTACTGCTTTTCTTACCTTTGACTTAGATAATTCTGTACTTACCAGAACTACGTTCTCAGATGGTGGGATTGGTTACGGAGTAAATCAGATTACGGGGAAATTTAATTTCAATGGACAAACTATTGCGACGGGCTTGATTAGCGGTTCTCTTTCTGGGACTTCAAGCGGTTACGAGTTAAATCTCACCGCTAAAGCAGTTAGCGTTCCTGAGCCAACCACAATGCTAGGCTTAAGTTTAGTTGGTGCTGGCATAGTTGTGTCTATGTCTCGCCGCCGCAAAACTTTCGTTCAATAGACCTATCCTAAATATAAAAAAGTTACTTTTAGCAACTAAAAGTAACTCTATATTTATCTATTCGCTCTGACTGGAATTCAAAATTTACCAGCCAGGTTGAATTTTTTTATCCTGTCAGACAAATCTATATTAAAGGTGAATGTTTTTAACCTTATAGCAATTTGAACAATGATTGTGACAGATGCAGCGATAAAAGCGATTATCACTAACTCTTTCTCTACGAGATGTACTCGCGTTGACAATCCAAAACCCAAAATCTAAAATCCAAAATGGTATTAGATAGACTTAAGCTGATTGCAAAGATTGTTTCGCTTCAGTTGCGATCGCATCTACTTCATCATTAGCCAGAGTTTCTAATATAGATTTAGCTTCTGCGCTACCCAAACGAGCCAAGGCTTGTACAACTCTGTAACGAATTTGCCAATCTGGATTGGTAGCATAAGGAGCCAACAAAGGAACTGCTTGTAAATCTCCCAAGTCTCCCAAAGAACTAATAGCAGCAGTTTGGACTAATTCGTTTTCTGATGAGAGTGCCTCTTTGAGTAGTTCAAAGGCTCGTGAATCGCCTAACTCTCCTAATGTAGCAATGATACTGAATTGTATTAGCCATTCAGTGGTTGTATGGTAAAGGTGCTGCAAGTCTTCAAAAGCTTCATGTAACTTCAGAGCGCCCAAACAGTCTGCTGCTGCTGCTTGTACATCTACTTCGGAGTCATGAAGCAAGCGATCGCGCAAGATATCTAAAGATAACTGTAAATCTTGTGATCCAAGTGTATCCATTTGACTCACTGCCGAGTACCGGACACGGGAATTGGGATCGCCAATAGCACTTTGAATTAATTCAAAGCCGATCGCAGGTTCCAGTTCGCGGATTTGATTTACTGCACGTAAGCGATCGCCTAAATTCTCAGAACTGAGCAATTGCTTAACAGAATCCGGAGTAATATTCATCTAATTATCCTGATTTTCAAAGGTATAAAAAATAATCATTAGTCAACAGTCAAAAAACTCTGGACAAATGACAAATACTTCGGCTTACCTCGGCTTTGCTCGGCACGAGTGCGAGAGTACAAGTTACAAATGACAAATGACTAATCTTGACTTGCTGCCATTGCCCGAATAATATCACCACGAGTGAGGATACCAATTACTTGATCCGTGTCGTCAAGTACTGGCAAGCGGTGAACGCTGCGATCATGCATAATTGTAGCCGCTTCCCTTAAAGTTTTATCAGGGGAAATAGCGATCGGGTTTTTACTCATCACCTCCCCAACGGTTTGCCCTAAAGCCTTGTGCAAATCACGTTCATAAGTAGCAGGATTTTGTAAATAGATAACGCTATCAAGAAACATGATGTACGCAGGTGGAGTAACACCAGTTTCTTGCCACATCAAATCGGTTTCTGATATAATACCCACCAATTTACCGACATCATCCACAACAGGTAGTCCACTGATGTGGCGTTCTGCGATAATTTGGATAGCTTCATTCAGTGGAGTTTCCACCCGGACGACAATAGGATCGCGGCTCATCACATCGGCAACGGTTTTAGGCATTTATTTATTGACACCTTTAATCAAAGTCCCTGCGCTTATTGTAGAAAATTGCGGGACTCAACCTGATGCAATTAATAGATTGTTACGGTATTGGGCATTGGGAAGAGGACAAGGGGACAAGGAAAAAGACTTATTCCAAGTTCTCTTCTCACCTCTTGTCCCCTTGTCTCCCCTGCTCCCTCATCCCCCACTCCCCACTCCCTTTTAAGGCAGCAATAATTTGAATATTTGCTTTAGGAAAAGTAAACTTCTCCAGTTCTTCCAAGGTTACCCAGCGAATTTCATCAGATTCCAAAGGTTGGGGAACACCTGTAACATGGCGGCAGTGATGTACTGTGAGGGTAACGCGCAAGTCTGTATAGGTGTGGTCAATAGTAATCAGATGCTCTCCTACTTCAATTACTATTCCCAGTTCTTCGGAAATTTCTCGTTGAATACACTCGCTGATAGTTTCACCAGGCTCAATTTTACCACCAGGAAATTCCCACAAACCACCCATTGCTCCTTCTAGACGACGGCGATCAATTAAAATTTGCTCTTGATCGTTCCAAATTACTGCAACACCAATGATTTTATGGGGTGGGAGAGAGTTGGTTTTACTCATAGTTTATGGGGAGATGGGCAGAGTTAACAATTCAAAATTCACGCATTAAAGACATTTCAGACAGGGATTTAAATCCCGACTGTAGCAAGATACCGCAGGGTAATTAATGCTACATATAATGGTTGGGGTCTTAAACTCTTTAATTTACAATAAAGTTCCTAATTTTTAACTTTTAACCCTTGATTTAAAGTACGCTGTTGACTCATAATAAAACTCGGCAGAGTTTACACTACTCTACCGAGTTTGAATTTATTGCGAATATGATTTATTGTCGTTAGTTTACCCACGCGTGTGTATTAATCATTTAGAGATACTCCTCTAATTAAACTGATTACTAAACTACACAAGTTAATAGAAAACCACATTCCAGACCTCTGCGATAACCTCTGCACTCCTAGTAGGCGGTTCGGCAAAACGTCTATGCGTTTAAATTTCAATCTTAAATTGTCACTGTTTTGGATATTTTAAAAATATTTAGCTGATGCATGATTGGGAATTAGGAGCAAAGATTTCGCAGAGGCTTATTTTAAATTTGTATAGCCATGACTGTGACTAGCTATCAACCCAACAACAATATTGAATTTACTATTACATTTCTAGTCAATTTCGCTGCTGTTGGTTTCAGATCCTTGTAGGGCGATTTCAAAATCCATTCTCTGTTCAGCGTTACGCAAGAAATAACCACTAATCATGGCAGAAGCCAGAAGCCGACCCAGACTTTCTCGACTGGTACTTACAGTAACGCCAAAGTTTTCTGAAGGTAGATTACCCAATAGTCCTGTAATATTCCGTTCCATTACCTGAAAAACTTCAGCAGAGGACGGTTTAGATAGTTGGGTAACTGTTTCTGGACTCAAGGATTTAACATACTGCCATAGTAAATCGCTAGTTTCTGATTCGCTATTAAAAAATTCTGAGACACGATTGGATGGGTTATTCATTTTTTAGCTCCTTAACTCCACTACTAGCTGCGGTGCTTGTGATTTGAATATTAAATGTCTGTTTTGGATTAGACTTGCTAGCTAGTTCGTCTTCCTGTCAACTAATGTAACAAGCTAGCTTAAGAGTGGAAGTAGGCGTAACCGTACCAAAATCAGCGTATTTTCTCACCCATTGGTCATTTGTCCTTTGTAAATAACTCACAACAAAGGACTAATGACTAATGACTAATGATTAACTTGCCAAATATTCACCCATGTTGGCTTTAGATTTGCGAAGTTTGGTTAAAGCTTCCCGCTCAATTTGCCGGACTCGTTCTCGGCTGATGTTCAGGATTTCACCAATTCTAGCCAGCGTCAGGGCTTGCCCATCAGTTAAGCCAAAGCGCAGCGTGATCACTTCCTTCTGTTGTGGCGTGAGGTCACCCATCAAGCGATCTAAGTCATAAGATAGGGAAGATTGCATGACAAACTCTTCTGGAGATGCTCCTGGATCTTCCAGCATTTCTCCAAGTTCGGTGTCGTAATTATCACCCAGCCGCAAATCCAAGGAAAGGGGCAAACGCGCCTTTTCTAGATACTCTCGCACTTGTTTGGGGGTCAATTCTAATTCTTCAGCTAGCTCACCAGCTGTTGGAGCGCGTCCTAATTTCTGAGACAATTGGCGCTGTGCCTTTTTAATCTTATTTAATTTTTCAGTGATATGGATAGGCAGCCGAATGGTGCGGGCTTTTTCGGCTATAGCACGGGTGATAGCTTGCCGAATCCACCAATAGGCATAAGTAGAAAATCTATACCCTTTGGTAGGGTCAAACTTTTCTACGCCCCGTTGCATACCAATACTACCTTCTTGGATCAAGTCCAGTAAATCGACGTTGCGCTTTATGTACTTTTTGGCAACGGAGACTACCAGCCGCAAATTGGCTTCTACCATCTTACGCTTGGCAATCTCACCATCAGCGATCGCTTCGTTCAACTCTGCTGGTTCTAGCTTTGTCGTTTTGGCCCATTCTTCTAAAGTCGGTTGACGACCTAACTGGGTGGCTAGAGATTCTCTTGATTCATGCAAAGTGCAGGAACGTTGCACCTGTTTACCATAGAAAATCTCTTCCTCGTGTGTTAAGAGTGGCACACGGCCAATCTCACGCAGGTAAGTCCGCACGAGGTCTGTGGCTGTCTGAGCGGTCTTCATGGCGCTACTCTTTGGTAATGATGGGTTTGGCGGTAGGGTCATTAAGGGATAGATGCTTTTTTAGGGTGCTACCCAGTCAGACTGGGAACCTATGCTATGGTTTGCAACTTACGCATCCGAGAAACTCGGCTGCTCATAATAATCAAATTTAGGCTTCTTAACTGCTAAAAGTTACAGTTATTTCCTACTTATTACAAGTATCTACAGTTAGATAAAAGGTAGCTTCTTAAACATTTTTCTATTGGAGCCTTATTAACAATTGTAACATTTATGAGAATATTTTGGCTAGATGGCGACATTAAATTTCCTGGTTGTTCCAGTTCAGGCTAAGTCGCCCTTTCTCTCCAGGCTAACTAAAAGTCAATTTAAGAAATTCTCAGGTTCAAATAATTTTCCTCATATTTGTTAAAGTATCTTTAATGAGAACCATAGTCATTCTCTTATAACAATTACTTAATTTTTGCTGGGAATGGGGAATGGGGAAGGGGGACTAGGGACTAGGGACTGGTGATTGGGTATTAGGTCATTGAATATTGGGTATTGGGG
>NZ_CAXTNP010000156.1:0-18986 GCF_964245575.1 uncultured Nostoc sp.
ATGAGAAAGCAAACACAGCTTTTGAGTAAGTCAAAGGTCATTTTGCTTGCGGAAAACACCCAAATGAGAAAGCAAACACAGCTTTTGAGTAAGTCAAATGCCATTTTGAGAAAGCATTTAAGTATTTTGAGAAAGTAAATAGGTATTTTTATAAAGCAATGAGGCTTTTTGATAAAGTAATCAGCAGATATACTTGACAATTAAAAATCGCGTCTGCATAAATGAAGTCGGCGGTAGAATAACTTAATAACTTTTCTATAACTTTCTGTTTCTAGAGGAATTACCTCAGCTACTCATCTTCGATCAGAACTGTTACAGCAGCGATCGCAATTAACATTTCGTCATTTTTATCGTTGAGTTCAGGAATCGCCCGCCCTTGAACTATCATCCCCCCAGATTCTACGGTGAGAGTTTTGCGACCAAATGGTAATACAGCTAGTACCTCTTCTTCCCTAACTTGTTCTGGGTATGGAACTGCTACTTGAACCTCTATAATCATTTGATTGGGGTGACTCAAACCTGCAACTTCCCAAACACCAGGTAAGGCATTGTGAGCGATCGCATTCCGTACTGCCCTAGATGCTGCTACTGTGGGTTCTTGTCCGTGCTGATCTATTCCCATCCCCATCTCGATAATCAAGCGTTTACGCGCCATTACTACCTCCAATAAATCCTGCACCTTTCACTTTATCTTTTTATTGCAAGCAAAGGTGACTAATAAACCTGACTTTTCACGGTATGTGGAAAAGTCAGAAGCTGTGGGGTGTAGTAAAACTTTCTCCAGTTCCATACACCCTACCCCCTGCTCCCCTCACCCAGCAATTCTAGATTGGCAAACTACTAATGGTCTGTCCCAAAAGTAATGATTAGGTAAATCAGTTTTAAATTTCTCTTCTTTACCTCTTAACTTCGCGCTCTTCTCTAACGAGACGCTACGCGAATGCGTCTTTGCGGTTCGTTCTCTTAATTCTCAGAATTAATGGGACAGACCACTAATACAGCACGGCGTAAATAAACATACCATCCAAAATGTCTGAAAAGCTTAATTCACAAACCTTTTGACTTTTGACTTTTTACTTTTGACTTCCGCCTTACGGTACTAGGGAGTTGCCACAACTTGAAAGCGTCGCATCATATCAAAATCTTCGTGTTCCAAGATGTGACAGTGCCAGAGATAATACCCTGGTTTGTCGAAGGTGGCAATGATGCGAACAACTTCACCTGGGTAAACAACTACAGTGTCTTTCCAACCTTTCTCTGAGAGTGGTGGAGGCTCAGGATTGCCGATTAGACCAGCGCTTTGTAGAAATAGCTTAGTCTTACGAAGGTCTTTGATAATTGGGATTGCACTGCCAGCAAAATTCTGTCGATTTAGAATCAAGAAGGAAACCAAGTGCAAGTGAATGGGGTGTGGCTCCTGTGTCGTGTTGTATAATTCCCAAACTTCAGTTGTGCCAAGTTTTGGTTTCTCAGTAATTGGTTCGTCATAGCGCAATGAGCCGTCAGCCAATGTACCTTGCTCTAGGAGCTTTCGACCGTATTCATCCGTATTTTCAAAAAGAACCAGTTGCCGAGTCAGTCCGGTTTGAGCAGGAGGTATAATCTTGTTAGGTAGCAACTGTGTTGTCAGTCCATGATTTTCATTAGTATCGACTGTCGCATTTGGAACATTTGAAAGGGGTTGTTCGACCGCAATCTTGATTATCTGACCTGTAAGCTCAGAATCAGCTTTATCATCGAAGTTCCTGATGATGAACTCTTTTCCTGCATCGCCAGTGAAGTCAACAATCACATCAGCGCGTTCACCGGGAGCAAGAACTAAATTTTCCAGCGCGACTGGTTTTTCTAATAAGCCTTGCTCAGTGCCAATTTCGTAAAACTTTTCCTTTGAGTCGTTAAAATTCAGATTGTAAAAGCGCGAATTTGAACCGTTTGCCAAGCGTAAACGATACTTTCTCGGTTCAACCGCTAGTTTTGGCCAAGTCATACCATTTACTAGGATGAAATTACCGTAGAAATTTGGCACTGTACTTGGATATGGAGCATCTGGATAATTTGAACCAGGTGGGTAATAAAGCTGACCCTTGGCAGTAAAATCTCGATCCTGGATGATCAGTTCTTTCTCGTAGTCACCACCAGGCAAAATGTTGCGATTGATTAGATTAATTTCGTTGTTATCCCTCAGCAAATAGAAGCCTGCAAGACCAGCGTATACACTTAAACGATTGTTACTGAGAATGTGGTCGTGATATAAAAGTGTCGCTGCCCGCTTATTGTCATTTGCATAACTATAGTTCTTTTTAACCCAACTGGGCCCGGTTTGGGAAAAATCTTGGGTAAACCAAGCTTCGGAATATCCGTCGCTAGTCCACTCAGTATGACCGCCATGTACATGGGTCACTGTAGGTACAAGCCCTTTGGAAAGAGCATTTTCAACCGATTTTGAAATAATGCTTTTGTCTACTGGGAAAATATGTCCGGTTTTTGGTAGTTTGTTGTCCCACAGCACTTCAATCGGTACGTCTTTTCGTGTCACCAATGTGGAACCTGGGTAAGTAACAGCCTTTTGCCCTTTTAAGCCATACCCCCAAACTGTTGTATTCAAGCGTGCATCATCCTTTGTACCATATATGCCATCTGCACCAGGACTGCTATATAGTCCAAGCCATTGCTTGGTTTGTCCCATCTCTACATTGAAGTGACCACCCTTTGTAGCATCTATCCTGCCTAGAGACGGCAGCGAATTGATGAACTTCGGTTGAGTTCTTGGATCTAGCCGCGAATCAGCAGCCATAGTTAAACTCAATTTAGAAAAGATGATTCCAGCCAGTAGTGTTACAATAAAGACAAAGGGGAGATACAGTTTGAAGTTTCGCCTCCACTTACTTAGCAACGATTTGCTAGTCATAATTAATCTACTCCTTCAAAAATTCTTATTGATAGTAAGCAGTAGAGATCCAATTAAAAAATGCTGCTTATGTCTAGTTTTTTACTAGAAATAATTTTTAATGTACTTAAATAAAATTCCGTAAATTACACCTAAAACATACATAACTTATTTAAAACTCAAAAAAAATGATTTATTTTTTGCAATAGTTGACTTTTTGTTAGAGAATGTTCTTCTAATTAAACGAAATCTTTGGATAGGTAATAAGCGAACCCAGAGAAGTATACTACTTTGTGTTGATTAACTCTCAACCTCCGCAAAATTGCTGTTTAGTCCCCTAATCGCCTAAAAGCGTTGCAGCTAAATGCAAGGTATGCCGATTTGAAGGGACTGCCCTATCGCTACCAAATCAAGAGATTATGGCAGGAGCCTTCTGTTAGAAAAAGGTAAAGTAGCATATTTTGGTTTTTATGCCATCTTCTATAATTGATAAAACCTGCACACCTAATTCTAGGCATGAGACTGTGACCGAACCAGGAAGTTACAAAGATACTGTAAACCTACCCAAGACTAACTTTGATATGCGGGCAAACGCCATCAAGCGTGAGCCTGAAATCCAAAAATTTTGGGAAGAAAATAAAATTTACGATCACCTCTCCAAAAACAACCCCGGCGAATTATTTATACTGCACGATGGGCCTCCCTACGCTAATGGCTCACTCCATATTGGTCATGCCTTAAATAAAATTCTCAAAGATATTATTAATCGCTACCAACTGCTACAAGGGCGTAAAGTTCGCTACGTCCCTGGTTGGGATTGTCACGGTTTACCAATTGAGTTGAAAGTTTTGCAGAACATGAAGTCAGCAGAACGGCAAAACTTAACATCTTTACAACTGCGCTTAAAAGCAAAAGAATTTGCCTTAGCTACGGTAAACGACCAACGCCAAAATTTTCAACGCTACGGTATTTGGGGTGATTGGAACCACCCTTATCTAACTCTGAAGCCGGAATATGAAGCGGCTCAAATTGGCGTGTTTGGTCAGATGTTCTTAAAAGGCTATATCTATCGTGGTTTGAAGCCGGTTCACTGGAGTCCCAGTTCTCAAACCGCTTTAGCTGAAGCTGAGTTGGAATATCCTGAAGGTCACGTTTCTCGCAGTATCTATGCAGCTTTTGCAGTTACCAGTTTGGCGTCAGCTGTAAAACCACTATTGGCGGAATATCTCTCAGATTTGGGTGTGGCTATCTGGACAACTACACCTTGGACAATTCCGGGGAATTTGGCTGTGGCGGTGAATGCAGATTTGAATTATGCAGTGGTAGAAGTTTCCCGCCCAGAAACGGAGTCGCAAAGTAATTTCAAATACCTAATCGTTGCTGCTGATTTAGTAGAACGTTTATCTTCAACGTTGGGAGTTGAGTTAACTCTAAAAGCCACCTTTAAGGGGAATGATTTAGAACATACTACTTACCGTCATCCTTTATTTGACCGGGAAAGTCCGATTATAATCGGCGGTGATTACATCACTACTGAGTCGGGTACTGGGTTGGTACATACTGCACCCGGTCATGGTCAAGAAGACTACATTGTTGGTCAGCGCTACGGTTTGCCCATCCTTGCACCAGTGGATGACTATGGCAATTTTACCGAAGAAGCGGGAGAATTTGCTGGGTTAAATGTGTTGGGTGATGGAAATCAAGCGGTGATTGATGCAATGGCTGCGGCTGGTTCTTTGTTGAAGGAAGAACCATACCCCCATAAATATCCTTATGATTGGCGGACGAAGAAGCCAACAATTTTCCGCGCCACTGAACAATGGTTTGCTTCCGTGGAAGGATTTAGAGAAGAAGCATTAAAGGCGATCGCCACGGTAAAATGGATTCCAGCCCAAGGTGAAAATCGGATCACGCCAATGGTGGCGGAACGTTCCGATTGGTGTATCTCTCGTCAACGTGCTTGGGGTGTACCGATTCCCGTTTTCTACGACGAAGCCACGGGGGAACCACTGCTGAATGAAGAAATTATCAACCACGTCCAAGGAATCATCGCAGAAAAAGGTTCCGATGCTTGGTGGGAACTTTCAGTTGAGGAATTATTACCCGAATCTTATCGTAATAATGGCAAGTCTTACCGCAGAGGTACAGACACAATGGATGTATGGTTTGATTCTGGTTCATCTTGGGCGGCTGTTGCCAAGCAGCGTCCAGAGTTACGCTACCCTGCTGATATGTACTTGGAAGGTTCCGACCAACATCGCGGCTGGTTCCAGTCAAGTTTGCTCACCAGTGTAGCAGTGAATGACATTGCGCCTTACAAAACTGTGCTAACTCACGGCTTCGCTTTGGATGAACAAGGGCGGAAGATGAGCAAGTCAGAAGGAAATGTGGTTGACCCAAATACAATCATTGAAGGCGGGAAAAATCAAAAAGTAGAACCGGCCTACGGTGCAGACGTATTGCGATTGTGGGTGTCTTCGGTAGACTACTCCGGCGATGTCCGCATTGGTAAAAACATCATCAAGCAACTGAACGATGTTAGAGGTAAGATTCGCAATACGGCGCGGTTTTTGTTGGGTAGCTTGGATGATTTTGACCCCCAAAAAGATGCAGTTCCCTTTGAAGAATTGCCAGAACTTGACCGTTATATGCTGCACCGCATCACCGAGGTGTTTGAGGAAGTAACTGTTGCCTTTGAGAATTTCCAATTCTTCCGCTTTTTCCAAACAGTGCAGAATTTCTGCGTGGTGGATTTATCTAACTTTTATTTAGATGTGGCCAAAGATAGATTGTACATCAGTGCAAAGGATGCTTTCCGCCGTCGCAGTTGTCAAACGGTGCTGAAGATAGCAATAGATAATTTAGCACGAGCGATCGCACCAGTGTTATCTCACACTGCCGAAGATATCTGGCAATATCTCCCTTACAAAACACCTTACAAATCGGTATTTGAAGCCGGTTGGGTACTAGTTGAGGAAAAATGGCGTAATCCTGAATTAGCGGAATTTTGGACAGAATTACGAAAAATTCGTGATAAGGTGAACAAAACTCTAGAAATATATCGATTGCAAAAAACAATCGGATCTTCTTTAGAAGCGAAAGTTGTGATGCATGTCTTCGATGAAAGATTGCGTCAACGTTTACAAGCTTTCAATCCTCATACTCACGGTTCAGTTGAAAAAAGTAATGGTGTAGATGAGTTACGTTATCTATTTTTAGCTTCTCAAGTAGAAGTGCCATTTGAACCCATTTCTAAGGAAGGAGAAGATGCTGACATATATTTTGAGGTTCACAAAGCAGATGGGCAAAAATGCGATCGCTGTTGGAACTACTCTACTCATGTGGGAGAATCAGCAGAACATCCCTTAATTTGCGAACGATGCGTTGCAGCCTTAGCTGGAGAGTTCTAGTAAATATACGTTAGTTCAACAAACCTCTTTCTACCTTCAACTAAAGTTCAAGTTTTTCCCTCTTTGAGTCAGAGAGGGAATTTTTTGCCTAGTAAAACCTCTTAGTGGTCTTTTCATTCAGCTAATTAGATAGACACTACATCATCCGTGCAATTCCGGATAAATCAGGTTGCAGTCACTGCCTGAAATAGATATTTTGCGTAATACACATTATAGTTATTTCCTACAGTGCGTAATTCCTCAGTGTAATATACTTATGAACAAAAAAAATGAGTGTTATTACGCAATAATTATCAGTATTTCCACTGTATTATATTCAACTACAGAGCTAAATAGAGGAATTATTAAGAAATGATAAAAGTATGGATTAATACCTATAATTTAGACTAAAACATCGATTAAGCCAATCAAAATTCAAAAGACACAAAGATATGTCAAATAAAGTTGCTAAAGAATTGGCAGATTTTTTGGTGCAAATAGAACAGCGATCGCAGTGTCATGCAGGTTATCCATATAATTTAAGTTGTGATTACAGTGCGATCGCAAACTTTTTCAATTATCTGTTGAATAATGCTGGAGATCCTTATGTAGAGCCAGATTTTGCTCTTCATTCTCGTAAGTTTGAACAAGAAGCCTTATCTTTTTTTGCTAACCTCTATAAAATTGCAGAAGATCAGTTTTGGGGTTATGTTACTGCTGGCGGAACTGAAGGTAATTTATATGGAATGTTCTTAGCAAGGGAAATCTACCCGAATGGGATTCTTTACTCATCACAAGACTCTCATTACTCAATTCCCAAAGCAGCTAAATTATTCCGTATCCAACATAATGTTGTTAATTCGCAAATTAATGGAGAAATGAATTATGACCATTTTGAACAACTACTTAGTGAAAATCGTAGTTATCCAGCCATCATAAATTTAAATATTGGGACTACTGTCAAAGGTGCAATTGATAACTTAGACAAAGTTATAGAAATTTTAGAGCGCAATCAGATTAAAGATTATTACATCCATTGTGATGCTGCACTTTCAGGATTAATATTACCGTTTTTAGATGGCGCTCCACAAGTTAACTTTCAAAAACCCATAGATAGTATAGCTATTTCTGCTAAATTCATTGGTTCTCCGTTACCTTGTGGTGTAGTTTTGACTAAAAAGAAATGGGTAGAAAAAGTTGAAACAGCAATTGAATATATTGGTTCAACAGATACAACAATTCTAGGATCTAGAAATGGTCACACTCCCCTAATTCTCTGGTATGCAATTCAAACAAGAGGTTATGATGGATTAGCTAGAGAAGCAAATACTTGTATTGATAATGCCCAATATCTTTTCCAACAACTTCAAATAAGAGAATATCCATGCATGTTAAATAAATTTTCCAATACCGTGGTGTTTCAAAAACCTTCTCAAAGGTTAATTAAAAAGTGGCAGTTAGCAGTTTTGGAAAATTTGGCACACATTATAGTCATGCAGAATATTAATCGCAACAAAATCGATATTTTTATTAATGAACTTTTGCAAGAAGAAGGATCACTTGATAACGCAGAGGATTTCCAGCTACAACCAGTACTACACTAATGTAGATTATCAAGTAATATTAATCGTCCAATTTTACCAGATGTTTCTTTAAACAGAATTTGATTCCAAGATTTTATCTCTTTAAAAAGTTTTTACAACACAAGTTAGCAGCAAGTAATGTTTCTACTTCTGCACTTTCCATAGCTGGTAAGAAAAAATGCCCTTGTCCATAATCACATTGTAAAGCCTTCAGTTGTGCTAATTGCTCTACAGTTTCTATCCCTTCTGCTGTTACAGACATATTTAAATTATGAGCTAATGTCACAATAGCTCGAACAATTTCTAAATTTTCTCCTCGACTGCCTATATTACTGACAAAAGAACGGTCAATCTTAAGGGTTTTGATTGGTAGGCGGTGCAGATAATTCAAGGATGAATAGCCAGTACCAAAATCATCCATGTGCAACTCGACATTCAGCGCTGTTAACTGGGAAAGTACGGTGGTAGCTAATTCAAAATTATCCATCAACAAGGTTTCAGTAATCTCCAATTTCAAACTTACTGGGTTCAGTCCAGTTTGCTCTAAAATATGTTTAACTTGTTTAAACACATCAGGTTGAGTGATTTGTTTGCCAGAAAAATTAACACTAATTGTCAGAGGTAATGAACTAGGAAATTGTTTATGCCATTTGTGCATTTGATGACAGGCTTCATAAAGCACCCATTGACCGATATTAACAATCATTCCAGTTTCTTCTGCCAGGGGAATAAAATCTTGAGGGGAAACAAGCCCTCGTTTTGGATGATGCCAACGTATCAGTGCCTCAAATCCAATAATTTTACCAGTTGTCAGTGAAATAATTGGCTGGTAATAAAGGCGAAATTGTTCTTGTTTGAGTAGTGCATTTCGCAGAGCAGTTTCTAACTCCAAGAGCAAAGATGCACCCTCATGCATTTTTCGGTCAAAGACCTCATAGCGTGCCTTACCAAGTGATTTGGCGCAGTACATTGCCACATCGGCATCGCGTAGAATCTGCGCTGCTTGCTCATAATCTGCTTTACTTAAAGCGATGCCAATACTAGCATTAGTAAACACCCTATGCTCATTTAATTGAAATGGTAAAGATAGCACTTTTTTAATTCGCTCGGCTACCTGTATGGCGGTACTAATATCCTCAATTTCCTCAATTAAGATTGTGAACTCGTCTCCACCAAAACGGGCAACTATATCTCCAACTCGCAGAACTGATTTTAGGCGATGAGAAATTTCAATTAAAAGTTGATTTCCCAGTAGATGTCCAAGGCTGTCATTAACAACTTTAAAACGGTCTAAGTCTAAGAAGAGTACGGCAAATAAATATTTATTTTGCTCTTTAGTACGTTCTATTGTTCGCTGCACTCGCTCCAAAAATAATCGTTGATTAGGTAATCCGGTTAGCCCGTCATGAAGACTATTGTGCAGTAATTGCTCTTGTGCTTGTTGACGCTTGATAATGTCTTGCTCAAGTTGTTCATTCACTCTAATAAGTTCAACGGTGCGTTCTAGAACCATCTGCTCAAGCTGATGACGATACTGAACTAGTTCTTTTTCTACTAACTTACGTTTAGTAATGTCACGGATAATAACAACATACTCTCGTAGCTGGGAATTAAATGGCTGTGAAATAGTCGATTCAACAATTAGTAGAGCTTGGTTTATTTTTAAAGTTTGCTCACTTCTAATAGGCCATTGCTCCGGTTTGCCGCGATAGCTGATTAAGAGTTGATTCAATTTTTTGCCAATTAGCTGCTGAAGATTTGTTTGAAATAATTCTTCAGCAGCAGCATTTGTCTGGCAAATTTTACCGTTTTCATCTAAGACTAAAACAGTATCAGGGACAGTATCGAGAGTAGTAATAAATAGGCTTTTTGCTTGTTTGCGTGCATCATCAATAGCAGCGATTTGTGGTAGAGTTGTCCAGCAAGCGATCGCAACCCCTGTAAAAGAAAGTGTCACTAACAGAATAGCTAGCAAAGAGTTATGAATACTATTATAGTTTCCGTCTAATAAATCGCGGAGAACCCAACTGCTTGTCGCAGTAATACAAATTAATGATACTAGGACAATCACCTGTAGTACCACAAAATCTTGGTTGTTTATACTAGACCTAATGTTGTAATGCTGTGTCCACCATTTTAGGTGTAATGGTGATAATTTTAAACGACGTAGCCCTACATCTCCTATCATCAGAAGAATGGGTAATAATAAACCCACTAAAAAATCTCTCCAATTCCAAGCTAAACCTCCTACTATTAGAACTACCGCTTCTACACAGAAAAAACTAAGTGACCACCAAGGCCATAAGACCTGCGGTTTGCTCCGACACAGCCATAATCCCAGATGTAAACCCATAATCGACAGGAGATAACAGGTGCCTGCTACCGTGACAAGTTGAGGTACATTTCCCAAATTCAGACAAAGCAGACTGAGTAGAAAGGTAACTAAGATAGCGGGCCCAAGGACACCTTGGGGGGAAACTAATGTAAATATAGGAGAAAGCTGATCGTCTGAAGCAAGTTGATATAATATCCGAGGAGAGTTGGAAACTGCCGTAGCAGCACTTAAAAGGCAGGATACAGTAATGATAAGTGTGACTATAAAAGAGGCAGATTCACCCCAAAAAGGCTTAGAAGCTGCCACCAGATTTAAGAACGCATCGTCACCTATTGTTGGATTTGGAGCCGAACACATTAATACCCAAGAACCACCTAAAAACACCGCAGGAATTAGCCAAGCAGCTACGGTTAAGAACCTCAAAGTTTTATATGGCTGGCGGCTATCAGCAACAAAAGAAGAAGTGGTTTCACAAGCATAAATTGAATAGCTAGCTAGAAAAAACCACTTTGCCCATTCTTCAAAGCTCAGGCTATCTGTGCTAGTTAGTATAAATTTAAAACTAGTGGTTGAGAAGGTTAACCATAGTACGCCTTGAATACAAAATAAAAGTAGTAATAAAATGGCTGGGAATACAAACAATAAATGCAGGAGCGCTAAAGCACGGGTGCCACTGAAAGCCAAAATAAAAGGAATTGCTGTAAAAAGAACTTTTAAAAAAGTTTCTGGACAAGAAATACCTAATGTTTCAAAATTGACTTTAACTAGGTTTGTGAGAATAATCGCATACAGTGCTGGTGCTGCTGCCCAGCTAAAAAAGTATCCTAAGGCTACGTAACGGCCTAAGCCAGGAAAGTTCTCTAGTAGCCTTGTGGTATAGTTTGGTGTTCCTCCGGCGACATCTGGCCAATGTCTACCTAGACTTTGTACCTGCAAGTTGAGTAAAAAAGAGATGATCGTGCCAAACAACCAAACTAAGATAGCTTTGGGCCCTAACGCTGCATGAATAATGGGGGCAGTACCAATCCATCCCACATGACCCGTTAAGCCAAAGCCCCAGGTTTCGAGATAACTTAGAGTCCGTGGTAAACGCATTACCAAGCGTTGATTTTTCTCTGCCTGTACAGAATTTTTAGTAAGCATTGTTTCTTAGCGAGATTTACTGGCCTTTTCACTCAATAGCCGAATATTGCTGTACATAGCTTCAGTATAAACACTGGACTTGTCGGAAAAATCACTTAATTATTACCCTTTTTATAAAGGAAGGCAGAAGGCAGACTGCGGGTTTTTATGGGGTCATTTTCCCAAGCTTTGTGCCCCCTCTCCCCCAATCCCTACTCCGAGGGGGCCCCGAGTCCCCCTGCCTTTTCGTTGAACTCACCAGTTCTGGAGCTATAGCTATAGCTTTTGCAACAACTCCTGAGTTAACTGAAAGAACGCTTTTGAACCAGCTGATTGAGGAGCATTTAAAACAGCTGGTATAAAACTATCGACAGCCTTAGCAACATTGACATCAACTGGTATTTGTACCTTACAAATTTTTTCTACACCGAAATCTTCAACAACGCGGTGCATCACTTGTTTATAGTATCTGCCAGTGAGAAGGTTAGCGCTGGACATGCTGAATACAATTCCCAGCATTTTTATATCTATTTTGGTTTCATGTCCGTGACTGTCTTTTAATTGGGCAATGCGTCTTTCTAACAGTTGAATACCCACTACAGATAAGGGTTCTGGTTTAGCAGGAAGGATGTAAAAATCACTGGCAGCTAAAGCGCTACGAGTCAATAAATTATATCCAGGCGCACAATCCAAGAGGATAAAATCATATTCTTGACGTACAGATTTTAAAATATTATTGATCAAGACTCTTTCAAAGCGATTCCAAATTGTTTCAAAGTCCTGTTCACCCAAAGCAGTTGCTTGCTGATGCAGCATTTCTGACACAACAAATTCATCATATAAGTCGATATCTCCTGGTAATAAATCTAATCCTGGAAGATTACAAACCTGGGATTGAATGATATCTTTAATTGTCAATTTTGCTTCTGGTTCGGGATTGATAACTTGGTCTATCAGATACCTGAATGTCTTACTTTGTTTACGACGCTTGGCAAAATCTAAAGGTGACATCAAACTGAGTGTGGCGCTAATTTGGCTGTCTAAATCAAGGACAAGCACCCGCTTACCATGATTTTTAGCTAAACAGGTAGCTAAGTTGACGGTGAGGGTGGTTTTACCAACGCCACCTTTCATATTTGCGGTAGCAATTACATATCCCATTGGTTGAGTCCTCTGTTGACGCATTTCCATGTAGGTAGCGTACACCTGTCTCGATCTATTAAATCTTCCATTAAATTTAAGATTTTTGGAAACAGGGGGATTAAGGGTTTTGAGTGCGTAAGTCCTGGATGAAATGAGCTAATACACTGTGGCGGTAGTTTGCTTACCTTTAACAAGGAGATTTTGCCCCTTGTTGAGCTACTCGTCCGGTTAATTAAGATAGTACGTGGATTTACCGCCGCTCTGTACTAGTAAAATTACTATCACTTTGGTTGAAAGCTAGATAACATTAAGTTCGGCGTGTTTACTGTTCGGGAGTGCCAAAATGTCTAAACAGCTGGGTCAAAAAATCGCACCTACACCTATATCAAATGATATCAATGTCGTGGATTTGATTGATCAATACTTTACCGCTTACAACTCAGCACGGTTGCGGGAAATCTGCCAACTTCTGAGTCGTGATGTGCTAACGGAAGGTGTGACGGTGGGAGTTAGCCTCTCCGGTGCGATGACGCCAGCAGGATTCGGGGTTTCAGCGCTTGCACCCTTAATTCGCAACGGCTTTATTGACTGGATGATTAGCACTGGTGCAAATCTTTACCACGATATGCACTACGGTTTGGGTTTTGAACTTTTTGCTGGTAATCCGTTTTTGGATGATGTGAAACTGCGCCAGGAAGGTACTATTCGCATTTATGACATTATCTTTGGTTACGATGTGCTACTGGAAACTGATGCGTTCATCCGCAAGATTCTACAAGGGGAAGCGTTTCAGAAGCGGATGGGAACTGCTGAGTTTCACCATTTACTAGGTAAGTATGTTCGAGAAGTAGAAAAGCAGTTGGGTGTACAGCATTCCTGTTTGCTTGCTACAGCTTATGAGTATGGCGTGCCTATATATACGTCTTCTCCAGGAGATAGCTCAATTGGGATGAACGTGGCGGCTTTGGCTTTGGAAGGTTCGCAGTTGGTGTTAGATCCATCAATTGACGTAAATGAAACGGCTGCGATCGCATATAATGCCCGTGAATCTGGAGGTAAAAGTGCGGCTGTAATTCTTGGTGGCGGTAGTCCGAAAAACTTTTTGCTCCAAACTCAACCGCAACTTCACGAAGTATTGGGACTAGAAGAACGAGGACACGATTACTTTGTACAATTTACCGATGCGCGTCCAGATACAGGCGGTTTGTCTGGAGCAACCCCATCGGAAGCTGTCAGTTGGGGTAAGATTGACCCGGAAGAGTTACCTAATACTATTGTTTGTTATACCGATAGCACGATCGCTCTACCACTGGTAACAGCATACGTCTTGAACAAGTGCCAGCCTCGTCCACTGAAGCGTGTGTACGACAGGCGAGAAGCCATTTTGGATAAACTGCAAAAAGACTATCTAGCAGCCAAAACCCAACCATCGGATCAGGTTCCAGCAGCAGTGGCTGAAAGTGCCCAAAAGCAAACAGCGACTTATCCTTGTGGGCGGTTGATTCCGAATACTCCGTAGGGAGTGGGGAAGGTGGGGCCCCCTCTGGGGATAAGGGGTAATGGGGAGTGAGGAGTAGGGGAGGCAGAAGGCAAGGGGGAGAATAAAAAATTACCTCTTTCCCCTCTGCTCCCTGCCCCTGTGCCTCTTTCCAAAGCCCCTTATCCTTTGCGTCCAATCAACAAATAAGTGGTTATTTTCCCTTTACCTTGAACTTCGATTTCGCCCCGCTTTTCAAATAGAAATTCATCACATAAAGACTTATAAGTATCTTCTGTAACGTGGGTTTTACCAACAATACCTTGGGATTCCATGCACCTAGCGATGTTTACCGTGTTTTTGCAGAGATTATACGTAAATTTTTTAAAGTCAATTACTCCCGCCATTACGGAACCGCTATGGATACCGATACGGATGCTGAAGTTTTGGTTATTCTCAATATTAAATAGAGCGATCGCAGTTTGCATTTGGAGTGCCATTTGAGCGATCGCTTGAGCATGATCCCGGCGGTGTGTGGGCAAACCACCAACTACCATATAAGCATCGCTAATAGTCTTGATTCTCTCTAAACCATGTTGTTCGGTGAGGCGATCAAAAGTTAAGAAAATCGAGTTGAGTAAGTTTACCAGTTGAATTGCACTCATAGAAGCAGCAATTTCGGTAAAGCCGACAATATCTGCAAATAGAACTGTGACATTACCAACGTCTTCGACAATGTTAGCTGCTTCTTTCAAGGGTTTGGAGATTGCTGCTGGCAAACTATTCAGCAATAAACGTTCGGTTTCTTCCTGCTGATGGCGCAGCGCTTGTTCTGCTGCTAGTCGCTGGGTGATATTGCGAAAAATGCCGCGAATCGCAACTGGATAACCTTCGACAAATTTACAGTTAATATTACCTTCTAGAAAGATTGTTTGACCGTCTTTAGTAACGAATGCGGCTTTTGCTGGGCCGATCTTTTCTCCTGACAGCACGCGATAAAATTTTTGCAAACAGTCTTGTTTAAATTCTGGATGTATAATATCGAAAACTTTCATATTCACAATTTCAGCTTCGCTATATCCCAAAGCTTCTCGCCATGCACGATTGACATACAAAAAATGACCCGATGCATTGACGCATTGAATCAAATCATTAGCATTTTCAAATAAATCTCGATATCTTTCTTCACTTTCTACAAGAGCATCTTCTGCTTGTTTGCGTTTGATAAACTGGGCGATTTGACTACCAATAGAACCCACCATTTGCAATAAGTCTTTATCCTTTGGTTGTACATCCCGGCTAAAGAAAACCATCACTCCTAAGATTTCACTATCGTCTAAGATGGGGAAGCCAAAAGCTGCGTGCAATCCAGCCTTAGCAGCAGGTTGCGATCGCCGAATGTCTCCATCTTCTGTGATATCTTGAATCCACAGGGGCAAACGTCTAATCCAAATTCTACCAGGGAAGCCAACACCAGGTGTATAGGTAGTTTGCCAGGTGATTGCTTTAAACTCTCGCGCAGAAATTACTCGACTTGACCAAATTTCCACACACCTTAGTACTGCATTGAGGCTATGTCCTTGTATGGAAGTGCCAATATATTGACTTGGTGTCCAAAGTTCGCCTAAATCCCATCCCAAGTTTTGACAAATCGACTGCAAAATTTGCGGAATTACCTGTTTTACAGTTTGGGATTCTGATAAGATACGAGTGATAGCATACTGGGCACTTGTACGTTGTTCCCGTTGCTGCCGAGCAGTAATATCCCGACCAATGTAGACAATCTCTTCTAATCCTTTTATTTTTTTCGGAATTACTGAACAAGAAAAAGCAATCAACCGCTTTTCTCTAGTTTTGGTTCGGCAAACTACCTCTAAATTCTGAAGATTTTTCTGAAAAAAAGAATGCTGGTGAATGGCTTTTATTAAGACTTGCTCATCATCAATTATCAGTGATATTGGTTGATTGATTAATTCTTCTTCACTAAAACCAAATAATTGTTGAGCAGCACGATTTACTTTTTTGATTTCCCCTACATTACTGGTTATAAACAAAGCATCTGCCATTGCAGTAATTACTTGATCCATGTAGTTTTTGTATTAAATTAAAGAAGATAAATTTTTAAAATATAGTAATAGCAAAGTTCAATTTTTCGCCATATAAGGTAATCATTACACTTAAAATGAATAACTTAGTAATTAGAAATAACAATTAATAATTTAGTACCAATGATGATTATTTTAGTTATTATTTCAAATGTTTGAGCAATATACAAGCTTGTTTGGGGAAATTTTCTAGAAGTTACTAATACTCAGTTCTCTTACTGAAATTGATATTAATTGATTAAGTGTGCTATTTTTTCATATCAACCCAGTGTGGTTGAGCGAAAATGACCATCAGCAACCTTTTAATTTGGTTGCTCAAAATTAACTAAGTGAGCGGAAATAACATGTATTCTACCTTTTGGATGATTGACAATTAAAAATAATTATGAATTATATTAACAAATTATACTTAATAGCGCGGTTGATAAACGATCGCCATTTTAACAAAATCACTCTTGTGCAATCCAGTCCTGGGTAAAGCTGAAAGTTATATTGTTATCCGCTATTTTGAAGTATAAGATATTACAACGCCTTGCTAGTTCAAAAAGTAAACTTTTATTAAATGTAAAATTGCAGTGCGATCGCCTAAAATTTAATCTTGAGAAAGTCGAATCTATAAAGTTATTCAAAACCCAATGAATCACCAGCGTGCTAATACTCTCAAAGCTGCATTTCAAGTTTGTAATGTTGAACCGTTAGAGGGTGCAGACATGGAACGGTACTACGTTGATTTATCAGCAGTACGCAAAACATCAGCAATTGACAGCGTTAGTACGATTTTAGACTTTCAAGAACCCGCAGATTTCAGCACAATTTTGTTTACCGGACATCGCGGCTGTGGCAAAAGTACAGAGTTAAAACGCATTCAGAACCAATGGGGAGAACAATATCACGTAATTTATTTAGAAGTTAACGAAGAAACAGATATTAATGATGCTCGTTATACAGATTTATATTTAGTCGTCATCAAACAAGTAGAATTTGAGTTGCGTAAATTAGGTTTAAATTTTGATGCTCAACTTCTGCAAAACTTTGAATCTTGGTTCAAGGATATTACTAAAGAAACAGAAGAAACTGTAGAAAAGTCTGTCAGTATTCAGGGAGAAGCGACTTTGAAACCAGAAGCTCCATTTATTGCTAAATTGATGGTTAAATTACTGGCACAAATTAAAGGTTCTGATAAGCAAAAAACTACTATTCGCCAAACTTTAGAAAAAGACCTATCACGTCTCAAAGCAGATATTAACCTTTTATTAGGAGATGCCTACGTTAAACTCCGAAAAAAATTCCCTGAATGTAAGGGTTTATTGATTATTTTTGACAACATGGATCGTGTACCACCGCCGATCGCAGAACATTTATTTTTTGACTATGCGGCTCAGTTACAATAATTATATTGCACGATAATTTATACAGTGCCAATTTCTGTACTTTGTTCGCCTAAAAACCCACTCAATCAGTTTGATGGTAATCCTCATATTGTCCCAATGGTGAATATTTATGAATTGGAACGCGATCGCTGCCATTTAAACTACAATCAAACCGGACTTGAAGCAGTTGCCAGCGTGATTGAAAAGCGGGTAGATATTGATGCTGTCTTTGCATCTCGCCAGGAATTGCTAGATTTAGCCAAAGCCAGTGGAGGACATGTCCGCCAATTAATGCAGATGATGCGGACTGCTTGCCAAACTGCTAGTACTCGCAAACATCCCAAAATTATTGCTGAAGATATTATTTATGCTGTGAAACAACAGCAATTTAGTTTTGAAAGGTTTATTCCTGAAGAACATTATGCGTTTTTAGCTCAAGTTTGTATAACCAAGAATGTCAGCAAAGATGATATCGGCCAGTTAATGCTGTTTAACACTTCAGTTTTGGAATACAACGGCGATAAACGATGGAATTATCCCAATCCAGTGGTGAAGCAAAATGAATTCTTCCAGAAAGCCCTCGCATCCGCACTCGCAGCGCAACCTTAGCTCAGAAATAGGGACGTTTATCGCGCTTAATCAAGAGGTATTTGCTGAATTACTCACTTTTGTAGACTTTGCAGAAAAGTTTACCATTGGTTTTGTAGAAATTAATTTTCCCCCAGATGCAGAAATATTAGTTGAGGCGTTAAAGACAAATCCTGAGTGTCGGGATATTCAGTTTGTTAGTCTGAGTTTTTCTGATGCCAATTTGCGATTTCTCCGGGATGAAATTGTCAAGATATTACCAACTATTGAAATAGAATATAACAAAAAATTAGTCTTAATTGTACAAGGTTTAGAAAAGTCTATTGGCGTTTATGGAGACTATCCGCCAGTTTTACAAGACCTCAACTTTGTCCGAGATGCTTATAAAAGAACTGTTCCTCATCCCATTCTGTTTATTCTGCCAGATTATGCGCTGACTCGGTTAGCCAAATTTGCTCCTGATTTTTGGGCTTGGCAATCGGGGATGTTTCGGTTTCAAACACCTCAAATTACTAAAGAATATGCGATTAATGAGGCTCAAAATACTGAGAGAATTATAAACAGATTAGAACCTCCAGAAAAGCAAGAGCGGATCGATTTATTACACCGCCTGCTAATGGAATATAAACCTACTGGACATCAGGCGACAGGAGAAAACCTCCGCAACTGTAGTAATATTTTGCATCAGCTAGGAGTCGCGTATATAAGTAAGATAGAACCTATCAAAGCTAGAGAATATTTAGAAGAAGCCGAAAAAATAGCTAATCAGTTTCAAGATTCCACCTTTCATGCTGAAGTCCTCAACACATTAGCAGATTCTTATGGGCTGCAAAGGCAATTTGATACAGCGATCACTTATTATCAAAAATCTTTAAGTATTTCACAGCAACTTCAGAATCCTCGCGGCGAAATTGCTGCTTTGTTGAAACTTGGCAATGCTTACTTAGAATTGAGACAATTTACACAGGCGACAACTTTCTATCAACA
>NZ_CAXTNP010000157.1:0-9355 GCF_964245575.1 uncultured Nostoc sp.
AATTGCAAACTGCTTAAACCACAAGTGTTTCGGCTTTTCTTAGTGCCATTCGGTTGTAAACGTAGACGCTCTTAGCGGCTTGTCGTCAGACATCGCCCTGGACGAAGTGAACCTAGAGTCCGTAAACGTCGCCCTAAATCCTACCCTTTGATGCAGCAACCTAGACAACAGAGGAGCAAGCAATTGCAAACTGCTTAATTTATAAGTGTTTGCGCTTTTCTTAGTGCCATTCGTTTACAACCTTATAAACACAATCAACGAGTACGGTGCTCATCTTCTGGGGTAAACTCACGGATAATATTCCAAATTCCGTCGTGTCCGTTTCCAAGACAAGTGAGTATGGGAGCAAGAGGTTGATTGTTTACCTAATTGATTACTATACTATTTTCTTGGAATCAGGCAGCGATCGCAGCCAGATTGTGCAAACGTACTGCTTTATAACCTTTCCAGTCACAAGATTTTCCAATTGGTGTGCGAATACGAATATTTCCACCATCTACACTCAGCTCTTCGACTGTTGACTGTATTTGTGGTGATTTAAAATTTTGACGATGCACTAACCTTTGCTGCACTAGGGCAAACGCATCTAAATTATACTTGCTCACAACCGAGGTTAAGAATCAATCGATTTAATCAGCATTTCTGTTTTGATCTACTTTCCAAGACTCAATGTGATGTCTACGACGGGCTGCGCCTACGCTAAAAACTTCGTCAATAAGCAGGGATTAATGAGATTAATTTTGAGTCTATTGAGAATATAACAGATTTATTGACATGATGCGGCCGCCCTGACCTGAGCGGCTAAACGATATTTGTCAATTTCTTGATTGTCAACCTGGAGACTTACTGATTTATATCCCAGATAACAATGTGGAGAGGGCGGAAAAAAATCAACAGAAACTAAGTAAGGGAATCGCTATAGCAAAACACCAACTTCCTAAAACTGATAAAGAGGTAACTGAGGATATTGCAGCATAAAGCGATCGCCCGCCGCCAAGCAACGCGATCGCCTGCTCAATCCGTTGATCACAAAGTGAGCTAATTATAATGCTGACACATTTTGGAAAAACCCTCCAAATCATCTGCTCTTGTTCACTTTGGTTAAACTGCAACACCCCAACTTTCAAACATTTACTATAGTGAGCAAGAAATATGCTGACACTAGACAGAGAACAGACAACAGCACTCGATTACAGTGTTGTCAACACCAGCATCCAGGAAACCTTCACTGCTATCGACAGATTCGAGTGGCAAGCATCTGATGAACTGCATCTTATGCGAGACAACCACTATTACTTTGATGGTGGACACGTCAGCTTTGAAGACTATTGCGAGAACGAGTTAACTAAACACGGGGGATATCGGCGCGTCAGGGATTTGCTGTCTGCGAAGAAAGTAGTTGATACTCTGCCATTCGGAACTGAGGGAAAAAATCACTAAACCCTCTCAAATTCGCCCCTTGCTCCGACTGGTCAAAATTCCCGATAAGTTAGAGCAAGCTGTTGCGATCGCAATGACTACCTTTTTGGTATCTTCTTTTTCTAGTTAATCGTTGTTACCCAACCCCCATCCACACGCAAGTTAGCACCGTTAATATAACCAGCCAGAGGACTAGAAAGAAATGTCACTAGATGGGCTACGTCTTCAACAGTTCCTAGTCTACCAGTGGGATTGCTCATTACCCCTTTTAACATCTGCTGCTTGATCTGCTCTGAATCTGTCCCCCATCCTTGCGCTGAACCAATCTGAAGCATGATTGCGTTCAAACTCGGCGTGACAATTGCGCCAGGACTTACCGCATTCACTGTAATCCCAGTTCTCGCCAATTCTTTTGCCAAACTCACCGTCAAGTTGAGGTTAGCGGCTTTGGTTGCCGAATAGTCAGCTATGGGCGTTGGTTGCGTTGCTACACTACTAGACATGTTAATGATGCGCCCCCAACCAAGTTCTCGCATTTGCGGCACTAATAGCAGAGTTATACGTACCATCGAAACAACATTGATGTTGTAAAGCTCCATCCATTGGCTAGGTGTTGAGTTCATCCAGTCACGCAGGAAGTAAGCACCAGCATTATTAACTAAAATATCCACAGCCCCAAGAGTTGATAAAACCCTATTTACTACTTCCTCTGTCTCTATATCAGTAGCTAAATCACCAATGGCAACAAACGCTTTTCCACCATTTGCTGCAATTTCTTGAACAACACGACTGGCTTCTTTTTCATTACGACCATGTACAACTACCGTTGCCCCCTCTTGTGCCAGTGCCTTAACGATACCTTCACCAATACCAGAGTTGCTACCAGTGACAAAAGCACGTTTTCCTTTCAGTTGCAAATCCATATTCTTTCTTTCCTGCCTTGAAAATTTATGGTGTTGCTAAATCAGAGTATGAGTTGACATTCTGAGCCAAGGAGGCTGGGAAAGAAAAAACTCTCCCTGCACTCCCATCTCTACAACACTAATTCAATGCTAGATTCTTTGAAGAAGGAGCAGGGCCTAAGGCTACATCACCCCAACGCATCACGGTTGCAGTGGCATTTGCTGATGCCCCAAACGAATAGACGAGAATTAAGTCATTTTCATGAATCTTACCTGATAGCGCGGCATGATACAGATTAGCTAGGGGAAGTACAGGCCCAATGTTGCCATACTGAGGGTAGAGATTAATTGTGCGTTCTGGGTTAATGCCTAGTATACGAGCGCCAAATTTGGTAAACCAGGCAGTTGGTGTATTAAAAATAAAGAAGTCAATTTGGTCGATTGCTACGTTAGCAGCAGTAGCAGCACCCTCACAGCATCTCAGCACAAAATCAGCAGCTGTGTTGCTAATTGCTCGATTTACTCCCTTGCCCATCTTCATAAATAATCGTAAATTGCCCTGAGAATCTTCTGCAATTTCACTGTGAAATGTGCCACAAGTTTCTGCTGAATGAACGATTTTACTGCCAAGAATTCCTTGGTTAGCTTTAAGTTCACTAACTACAAAAGCTGCGGCACCATCACCAGTTATCCACGAGAGAGTATCTCTTTGATCAAGAAGACGAGAATATGCACAGGAAGTAACTACCAGAATATTCCGGTACTCTTTGGCTCGCACTAATGTACTAGCTGTTTGCAGTGCAACTATACCACTTGAACACATGGAATTAAGATTCCAAGCGGGACAATGTAAGCCAAGTTGATTGACGAGAAAAGCAGCATTACCAGCTACAACTTCCTCAGTACCGAAAGAGGTAACGATCGCCAAATCAATATCTTCTATAGCTAAATTAGCTGCCTCCAGAGCATCTCGTGCTGCACGATACTCCAGAGTTAACGATGACTCACCTGGAGCAAGTATCCGTCGCTCAACAGCACCCCGAAAGGGGTCTTGAAGATAAGGCATCATTTCCTGATCAAATTCGTTGCTGGGAGTAGAGTCAGCCAGTGAAAACAGCTTTGCCAAACTTTTTTGTTCCGACTCACAAACTAGTTGTGGGTATTTCTGGCGATAATAATCATTCGTACATATGATGCTGGGAAAGCTCAATGCTAGAGAGCGAATGCCTACTGAATAATCTTTCATAAACAAATACTTCCTATGAATTTGTAATGCCTTGGGAAATCAAACTGTTAATCCGACCTTCTATAGGCACAGGTTCAGTCGGATCGATAATCACATCAACTATGAAAGGAACAGGAGAAGCGATCGCCTTCTCTAAAGCAGTTCGGATATCAGATTCTTTTTCAACGCGGATACCGTTAGCTCCCATACCGCAGGCAATCTTCACGAAATCGACTTGCGGTATATCTACATCCATACCAGCAAACCCTTGTAACGCCGACCCCTGGCCGCACATGTTGTAACATCCATCGTTGAGGATAATCCAGACAGCAGGAATCTGATATCTTACAGCAGTGCTGACCTCACTGTTCATTAGCATGGCACCATCCCCAACAATAGCAACTGCCTTACCATTGCGTGCTAAAGCTGCACCGACAACACCCGTCACAAAATGTCCCACACAAGCAAAGCCAGTGCTAACTCGGTAACGATTTGGCTGAGTAAATTGCAACAACTGATTTCCCCATGCCATTGAGTTACCTGCTTCAGTCATCACTATCGCATCACTTTGTTCAATAATTACCTGTTGAATTGCATCCATGAGTGCCTGGGGTCGCACCAAGCCTTGCATCCGAGGATTGATTTTTTGCCGCTCAGGTCGAGGTAGTGCCATTTGACTTTGACAGATGGGAAAATGCTTTAACAGTGCCTGCACAAACACTCTCACATCGGACTGAATAGCTAATGTATTAACGCCTGGATAGGCAGTTCCTGGCACTTCCGGGTCGATATCTACATGTAAAAAACCTTCCAAAGGAATCATCGCCGGATTCCAGAAAGAGGTGAATTCACCAAGGCGCGTTCCGAGTACCAGCACCCTTAGAGGACGATGCTTTTGCATGTAAGTTAAAACTGACTCATGTCCCGCAAGGCCTGTAACCCCCACAAACTGAGGATGGTTTTCTGGAAAAATGCCTTTACCACGCGGCGAACACATAACCCCAGCCCCCGTTCTCTCAGCAAACTGACGAATTTCTGCTGCTGCATCTGTTGCACCAAACCCAACCCAGATGGCAAATGATCCTGACGACAACAACCGCACACATTTTGAAATGGTTTCCTCACTAGCGGTGGCTGGAGCAAAAGACAGATCCGCTTGTGACAATGATGTTTTAATAGAGCTTGTTTGGATGTTGGTAGGGATACTTATATGTGCGACAAAGCCCCCTGATTGAGCTAAACCTTTCGCTAACCTCCGATAGACCTCTGGAAGTTCATCATCGGATTCCAGGGTAGTCGCATAATGAAACAGAGATTTTGAAGTAAAAATTCCTGTCCCAGCCATTGTGTAAGTACTCGTTTCCTGACAAGCCCACCGTCCCCTTTGGGATGCTGAGGTAGAAGCTGACAAAAAGATTACCTTTGCACCCTCCCAACGGGCAGCAAATAAACCTGTCAAAGTATTCGTGATCCCTGGTCCTGTTGTCGCAAATACTACAACAGGGCGACCACTAGCAAAGTATGCTTCAGTAGCGGCAAAAGCTGCTCCCGCTTCATGACGAAAATGTAACACTTGAATAGAACTATGTTGCAGAGCGTGCCACACAGGAACAATTGCTCCCCCTGAAACACCAAAGGCATGTTGCACTCCTATCTCTTCTAGCATCTTGACTATTGCAGAAGCCACCGAGACAGGTAGAAAATCTAACTGGGGATTTGGTTGGATATTCCGAACAGGAGAAGAGGTTAAAGATGACTGAGTTGGAGCGAAAATGTTAAATTTTTGAGTTTTGTGGTGCATAATTTTCACCTTGTTTATTTAGCTGATAAATCTATCAAACTGTATTGCTGACTAAGTTCTTGCCTAAGAAATACTGACTTATTTCTGGTTTCGACTGACTTTTACAGTTTATAATCAGTATGGTTATTGCCATATCAACTATGCCCAGATCGCTTTCAGTTCGTCAGGAGTACATTGGCAAAGTAAAACTGGCAATTAGGCGTAACGGCTTTGCCAGCCAAAAAGCATTGGCTGAGGATGTAGGGCTAGCTTTAGCCACAGTCAGTAATTTCCTAACTGGTAAACCTGTTGACCATGCGACGTTTGAAGACCTCTGTCAGAAATTGGCGCTGGACTGGAAGGAAGTCGCCGACTTAAATTTTGAGGTTCGCTCCACAGCTACCGATAAAGATACCCACGAAAGAAGTACGAGCAAACGTCAGGACTGGGGAGAAGCGATCGATGTCTCAATTTTCTATGGACGCAGGTCAGAACTCGCCACTTTAAGACAATGGATTGTGAACGATAATTGCCGATTAATCACTTTAATCGGTATGGGTGGGATTGGCAAAACAGCTTTGTCTGTAAAATTAGCACAGCTTCTGCAAACCGAATTTCAGTACCTGATTTGGCGAAGTCTGCGTAATGCGCCACCAATTCATGAGCTTTTGAACGACCTAATTAAGTTTTTGTCCCATCAGCAAGAAACAACATTACCAGAGAACTTAGACGGTAAAATCTGTTGTCTCATAGAATATTTGCGTGCAGAGCGTTGTTTGTTAGTCTTAGATAATGTAGAGTCAATTTTATCTAGTGACAAACGTGCAGGAGCATATCGGCAAGGATATGAAGGATATGGGCAACTTTTTAGAAGCTTAGGAGAAACTAGCCATCAAAGTTGTTTAATATTAACTAGTCGAGAGAAACCCAGAGGAATTAATATCAAAGAAGGGGAAAACGCTCCGATTCGTTCGCTGAGATTGTCTGGTTTAACGCAAGTAGAAGGTGAGACAATTCTGGCAGAAAAAGGCTTTTTTGTCTCAGAAAACGAATGTCAATCGTTGGTAGAGTTGTATGCAGGCAATCCTTTAGCGTTGAAGATTGTTGCAACTACTATTCATGAGTTATTTGACGGAAATGTTGCTCAGTTTTTAGAACAAGGAACCATTGTTTTTGGTGATATTTCTGACTTACTTGACCAGCAGTTTCATCGATTGTCAACTTTAGAACAACAGATAATGTACTGGCTGACAATTAATCGAGAATGGGTATCATTTAAGGAATTACAAGAGGACATTATTCCTACTGTTTCACTCAGAGATTTGTTAGAAACTTTAGAATCTCTACAATTGCGCTCACTAATTGAGAAGAGTGCTGGAAATTTTACTCAACAACCAGTGGTGATGGAGTATGTTATCAACAGCTTAGTTGAACAGATTTGTGAAGAAATTCAAGTTGGAGAAATAGAACTATTTGATAGTTGTACATTAATCAGAGCTACTGCCAAAGATTATATCAGAAATGCACAAATTCGGCTCCTCCTCAAGCCCATTGCAGATAAATTATTAAACCTTTTTGGTGTCACAGAAAATGTGCAAAACTATTTGAATCAACTTTTATTAAAGCTGAAGTCTTTTGCCCCTCGAAAACCAGGATATGCGGGTGGTAATATTCTCAATTTACTCTGGCAGCTTAATATTGATGTAAGTGGCTATGATTTTTCTAACTTAACAGTTTGGCAAGCTTACCTACAGGATATGAATTTGCATCGAGTTAACTTCACCAATGCGGATCTGAGTAAGTCTGCTTTGACTCGAACTTTAGGGAGTGTTTTAGCAGCGACTTTTAGCCCAGATGGAAAATTATTAGGAACAAGCATTGATAATGAGATTTGGTTATGGTCTGTTGCAAACATTAAACAAATTATTACCTGCAATGGTCATACTGCTTGGGTACATTCACTTAGGTTTAGCCCAGATGGAGATATTTTAGCCAGTGGTAGCAACGACCAAACGGTAAAATTGTGGAATGTCAACACAGGGCAATGTCTGAAAACTCTGCGAGGTCATACAAGTAGGGTGCAATCCCTGGCTTTTAGTCCAGATGGAGGAATTTTAGCCAGTGGTAGCAACGACCAAACGGTAAAATTGTGGAATGTCAATACTGGGGAATGTCTGCAAACTTTGTTAGGGCATAGCAATCGGGTAATTTTTACTACTTTCACCGACAATGGACAAACTTTGGTCACTGGGGGTGAAGACGAAACTGTGAGAGTGTGGGATGTAAATACTGGTTCTTGCCTGCGAGTCCTAGAAATACCGATAAATTGGGTATTATCTATTGCTCTTAGCCCAGATGGGCAAACACTGGCAACAGGAAGCGATCGCACAACGGTAAAATTTTGGGATTTAGCCAGTGGTGAATGCATAAACATATTACCAGATTACAACAGTCATGTGTGGGCAGTTGCTTTCAGCCCAGATGGTCAAACACTGGTGACGGGGAGCGAGGATAAAACTGTTAAAATATGGGATGTCCTTACAGGAAAATGTCTGCAAACTTTGTATGAGGATAGTGATTCACCTACAGGCGATCGCTACGCTTCACGCATTTGGTTGGTTGCTGTTAATCCAGATGGTCAAAGCTTGCTCAGTATTAGTGAAAACCAAACCATGAAGTTATGGGATCTTTGCACTGGACAATGTTTGAGAACAGTGGATGGGTATATTAATTGGATATTATCCGTTGCTTTTAGTCCCGATGGTGAAATGTTGGCGAGTAGCAGCCAAGACCAACGGGTGAGATTGTGGGATGTGAAGACAGGACAATACCTGCGAACCTTACAAGGGCATACTAATCTGGTATCATCAGTTGCTTTTGCTTTCAAAGACTTAGATGGTTACACAGGTGGGAAAAGCATAACGTCATCTGGAGATATTGGGAAGCAGCGAAAAAGTCAGATTCTGGCAAGTAGCAGCGACGACACAACTATCAAACTTTGGGATGTAAGTACAGGAGAGTGTTTTCAAACACTTTGGGGACATGATAGTTGGGTACATTCTGTTAGCTTCAGTCCAGATCCACAAATTTTAGCAAGTGGCAGTCGTGACCAAACAGTAAAGCTTTGGGACTGGCATACGGGAGAATGTCTACAAACGTTGAAAGGACATATTCATGAAGTAAAAACAATTACTTTCAGTCCCTGCGGGAAAATTTTAGTAAGCGGTAGTTATGACAACACTATCAAAGTTTGGGATGTAAATACAGGAATTTGTTTACAAACCTTATCAGGACACAGTGATTGGGTTTTATCTGTGATGTTCAATCTCCGTGCAGATATCCTTGCTAGTGCCAGTGGAGACGGGACTATTAAGTTATGGGATGTTAATAGGGGGCATTGTCTACAAACGTTGAAAGGTCACACATATCGAGTTAGAACAATTGCCTTTAGTTTAGATGGCAAGATTTTAGCTAGTGGCAGTGACGACCAGACTGTTAAATTGTGGGATACCAGTACAGGTGTTGTTCTGAAAACATTTCAGGGACACCACAAAGCTGTACGGTCAATTGCCTTTAGTCCTAATAGCCCCATGCTAGTTAGTAGCAGCGAGGACGAAACGATGAAGCTTTGGGATGTTGAAACAGGCAAATGCCTAAAAACCATTAGAATTGATAGACCTTATGAAGGTATGAATATTAAAAATGCAAGTGGTTTAACAACACCTCAGAAAAACACATTGAAAGCTCTTGGTGCAGTAGAGACAGAAGAAGATGCTATGATTATCACATAATGGTTAATTATGATACATTAGGTGCAAAAAACGGTATGGAAAATCAAGAACTTAAAAAAGCTCCTGAAATAACAGTAGAATCCGATCGCTCTCCAGGAACAGATAGAGGCACTGACATCAAATCTGATGCATCAAGTCATCAAAATATCGAAGTAGAAAATAAAGCAATTAAAAAAGCTCCTAAAATAACAGTAGAATCCGATCGCTCTCCAGGAACAGATAGAGGCTTATAGCGTGC
>NZ_CAXTNP010000157.1:9455-18904 GCF_964245575.1 uncultured Nostoc sp.
AAATAACAGTAGAATCCGATCGCTCTCCAGGAACAGATAGAGGCTTATAGCGTGCTTCTGAAACTTGTACCAAAACTAGTACAAAAGAGCGATCGCCTAATTTCCCTTCAACGCGCAGATGTAGTAAATCTGCCTGCAAAAGTGCGATGCCTGCGGCGGGCGTAGCCATCGCACTTTTGTAGTTAGAGTTTTTGAATGGCGATCGCATTTCCCAAGCCGCCATTATAAATCTGCCTGCAAGCAATTACTCTTTTTGTACCAAGAGTTTTTGGAGGGTGATCGCACTGATCTACCCATCTTTGAGGAATAACTACTACGGCGTTAAAAACTTTTATCTTTTGCAACTACTTTGGGTACATTCAGCAGACCGAAAAGTTTTCCAGAAGCCTTACCAAACTTTCATTTGAGCGAGTCAACACCATTCGCTGGAATCGCGTTAAAATCAGCTTTTTAAGTAACGAGCGTTATGGATGGACTTTCTGCGATGGCGTACCCGCCCTTTCCGGTGGCGATCGCAGCTAACGCTCTCGTCATCTGACAAAGCATCGCCTGAAACCCTTCTTCTTTCGTTAACTTCAGTAGACCGAAAACTTTTGCGATGCCTTCTCTACGAGACGCTACGCGAACGGAGAGCGTAGCCATCGCTCTGTAATGGATACCTACACATTTCAAACCACAGATGCACGGAGAAAGATGCAACGCTTATACCCGACTGTGTAACCCAGCAAAGTTGCCTTGGTAGACTACTAACAACTTGGGTTATTAATCTAATTTGAACTAAAAATCGTCATTCTAGGCACTTGAAAATTTCGAGCGCGTACAAAAAAACTGGAATGAACACGATGACCCCAGTCATTGTGCGACCCGTCCTCATTTTTGGGTTACGGAGAAAACATTGGCTGTAGCGCAATTAGTGAACTTTTGTAAATATTGCGTGTCGTCTGCGAAAAACTTATGAGATGGAACTGAAAACTCAACAGACACTACGCTGTCAAATTATCAGACAGAATTTTTTATAAACTTTTGTAAACAATTGGCTGGTTCTGCATAAAACTTGTATGCCCAATGTAAATTATACAAGTACTTGCTTGACGAGCATTAATTGAGGTTTACTTGATCTGGTCTTGCGTAACTATTCTTTAGCAACTACTGCTTTGTATAAGGGAGGTGCATTTGTAAAAAGAATATGGGTTAGTAATCAGTCACAAGATGTATTCCGACTGTGATTCATTACTTCTAAAGATTTAAAGAAATCCAAAGGAAATCCTAAGAAGCTAAAGCCTCAGATTTAACTAACGAGCGCAGGAGAATGTGCTGACTTTTGGATGAATGGTAAATGTTGTTCATATACTTTGCAATACCACCCATTAATTAAAAAGGTCTAAACACTATGGCAGTATCTGATATCGTTTTTGCACAAGACTTGACAGGATCATATTCTGAGGACTTGCCCAACCTCAAACTCCTACTTGCTGCGGTGGTAAATCGGTTAAGCAACAGAGCGACTAGAAAATAGAGACTCAAAGCTTGACTCAATCAAAGTTTCAGAATCTTGCCTGGATTATTGTTTTTCGAGAGTAGCAAAACAGGGTTAAGCAAGTGCGGACTGAATATCAAAGGCATAATTCTTTAATAGGTTTTTTGAACCCTTAAAACTTTTCAAATAGCCGATTACATGAATAAGAGAATAAGAAATTTAAAACTTATTCGCAGATGTATAACTTGTTTCAGTGTTATTTGATAACAAAAATCATGGAAATTATACTTGTAATAAGCTTAGTAGCCTTTATTACTGGCTTATCAATTTACTTCCTACTGACCTTAAGAGGTCGAATTTTGCTCAAATCTTTGGTGACAAAAATAAAGTGCCAATGGTGGAGACTTAGGTTTGGCAAGCTTAACCGATTAGAATCAAGATATTCCAAGACTATAACAATTGCTGCCATTATTATGCTAGCAGTAATTGCTGGAAATAGTGTATCCGCACAGGTTACGGGGTCGCCTCCAGTTTCGCTCAAGAGCGTATCGGTTCCAGAACCTGACAATATTGGAGACTTTGTAAAAAACAAAGCAGCTGCAATCAAGTTAGGAAAGACTCTTTTTTGGGATATACAAGTTGGAAGCGACGGAGGTACTTCCTGTGCTAGTTGTCACTTCCATGCTGGAGCCGACAATAGATCCATAAATCAGATTGCTCCTGGGCTTTTGCGGATTAACGCTGATCGTACAGAGAATCCAGATATAGTTTTTAATACAGGCGGCGGGCCAAACTACCAGCTAACAAAAGCAGATTTTCCCTTTCACAAGCTGTCAAATCCAAATGATTCTACGACTGTGGTATCTGACAGTAACGATGTTAGTTCCTCTCAAGGAGTAGCCAACACAAAATTTGTTGGTGTTATACCTGGTAGCTCAAGAGACCTAGAAACAAGTGAGCCAGATCCAGTGTTTAAAGTGGGAGGTATCAATGTGCGCCGCGTCCAGCCGCGTAATACGCCAACCGTAATTAATGCAGCATTCAACTTCCGCAACTTCTGGGATGGAAGGGCACAGGATATCTTTAATGGGGTAAATCCTTTCGGTTTAAGAGACTCTAACGCCTCTGTGGTGAAAGCAGAAAACCCAAATCAGCTTAAATTTGTCAAAGTCAGCCTGAATAATTCGTCTTTGGCTTCCCAAGCGGTCGGTCCGCCACTGAGTTCCTTCGAGTCATCTGCTGATGGCCGTACTTTTCAAGAAATTGGTAATAAGTTTGGTCAAATTGACCTCAGCAAATTTATAGTTGTCAACAACTCGCTGGGTTCGCTGGAAAATATTCTGTCAATTGGAGGTACAAAGCTCCCCAGAGTCTTGGGGCAAAAGTTATCTGGACTTACACCACTAGGCAAACAGGTTGTGCATCCACAAGACAGCGTTTTAGGTGCAGATAGTAGTTATCCTCAGCCCGGACTCAAGGATAAAACCTATGAGGATCTGATTAAAGATGCCTTTAAGCCAGAGTGGTGGAACTCTAATCAACTGATCCAAATTGATGCTGAAGGTAAACGGACTTTTGTTAATAAAGCAGATAACTCTTCCCAAACCGCTGAGTACAGGCTGTTGGATTATAACTTCTCGCTATTCTTTGGGCTTGCAGTTCAGTTGTACGAGTCTACACTCATTGCCAACGATACGCCCTACGATCGCTTCTTAGAAGGAAATACCACCGCCCTCACCGTGCAGCAGCAACGAGGCAAACAACTATTCGAGGGCAAAGCTGCCTGCATCTTCTGCCATAGTGGGTTAGAACTCACCAGCGCCTCGGTTAGCAACGTCAAGAACCAAAGACTCAGAGCCACCACCACCACCACTCCCATAACCGTCTCGGACAGAGGTTTCTTCAATATCGGTGTTAGACCCACCCTAGAAGACATCAGTCTTGGTGGTAAAGACCCATTTGGTAATCCACTTTCGGAGTCGGGGGTAGCTGCTTTGGGGAAATTCCCACTACTTTTAGGTTCAAGCCCCAATGTTACAGTTAGCCCCAATGACACAGTAGTTGCAGACGGACAGTTTAAAGTTCCTGGACTACGCAATATAGAACTGACAGCTCCTTACTTCCACAATGGTGGCTATTTAACTTTGCCGCAAGTAGTGGACTTCTATAATCGTGGTGGAGATTTCCGCCCGCCAGGGGTTCTCCGCCCATTGGGATTAAGCGAAACTGAAAAAGATGACTTGGTGGCTTTCCTGAAAGGACTCACCGATGAGCGAGTCGTCTCTGAGAAAGCGCCCTTTGACCACCCGCAGCTGTTCGTTCCCAATGGACATCTAGGTAACTCTATGTATGTTGTCAATGATGGTACTGGCAAAGCTGCTGATAACGTACTAGAAATTCCTGCTGTAGGTAAGAATGGTGGTAAAGGTACTCCAAATTTCCTGAACTAACTAGCAATTTGAGTTAGTCACTTAGGTGTCACAGCAGGGGAAGATAAGCGAAAAAATTACAAGTATTGGAGCAGAAAGCCCACTAATAACAATCTGAAAATCCAAAAAATTTTCAGATTGTTACCTCCTTCTCCCAAAAGGAGACGCTGCGCGAACAGGGATGGGATTTATGCGTTGCACCTTTAGGTGCAGTCCCATTATTAGCGTGTTTTTTGGTTAGTTGAAGGATTCAGTGCAAAAGTTTTTGGAGTCATTAGGAATAAGCCAGCGTATCACAGACGGCATCCGCGACGGTCATTTATATCTTCATAACCCATTACTAAGCCGTACACTCTCTGTGCAATTAAACTCCTGACCTTGCGATCGCATTGCGATCGCATCCCAAGAAAAACCCTTCCCCACTGCCGCAGACTTCGCCAAAGCAGTCTGGCAAGTCGCATCAATAACTAAACGCATCACAAAAAAGTAAAAAAGTCAAACGTAATTGTCTAATTCTGTCACTGTTTCATCACAATCGCACCCTCGTTATGGGGATTCGGAAGTGATTGAGGCAGACGTTGCAAACGTTTGGCAGCAGATTGTTATCTTCAGCGATGGCGAGAGGCTTGAGAACCGCTATATCACTCTTTAGCAACAGAAGGTATAAGTAAGAGAAAAGAGACTATTATCTGTGTTGTGATCAAAAAAAGATTGTTTAATTTTTTGGGACTAGTGATGGCGATCGCGATCGCTATTATTGCTTGTCAAAGCCTACAATTACCAAGCAAACCGTTAGCATCTACCGCAGTCACCATTAAACTTAGTGGTTGGGGAGGCTCTGTTGTTGAACAAAAACTCTTGACGGAAGTACTGCAAGACTTTGAAGCACAACATCCAACTATTAAGGTCAGATATGAAGCAATCTCCGACCAATATATGGATGTGATTAAAACTCGTCTGGTTGGGGAAGCCGCGCCTGATGTCTTTTATCTGGATGCGCTGGAAGCTCCTTTTTTAATGAGTCAAAATGTCCTGGAACCCTTAGATGCTTACATCACCCCCAAATTTGACCTACCGGACTTCGAGGATGCCCTACTCAACACCTTTAAATATCAGAACCAGATTTATGGACTTCCCAAAGACTATTCCACCCTTGCTCTGTTTTATAACAAAAAAGCCTTCGCTGCCGTAGGCTTGAGTAGTCCGCCAGCTACTTGGGATGAATTACGTAACTACTCGAAACAATTGACAGGCAAACTTAACAAATACGGCTTTGGAGAAAACTCAGAATTAGCGCGTCAGGCTTATAAAATTAAAGCTTTTGGTGGACAAATCGTCGATCAAAATGGTTATGCTACCTTTGCCAGTGCAGCAGGTTTACAGGGTTTGGAGTTAGTAGTAGACCAGTATCAAAAAGACCGTTCCTCTGCCCAAAAATCTGATGTGGGGACAAACTCAGGTAGTGAAATGTTTGGTCAAAGTAAGGTGGCAATGGTGATTGAGGGGAATTGGGCAATTCCTTATTTAACTGAAACCTTTCCCAAACTAGAGTTTGCTACCGCACCAGTGCCTACTATTAATGACAAAAAAGGCACAATGTTACTTACAGTTGCCTACGTGATGAACAAGCAAGCACAGCATAAAACCGAAGCTTGGAAGTTGATTGAATATCTCACGGGTAAAGAAGGGATGCAAAAGTGGACAGGAACAGGATTTGCTTTGCCAACACGTAAATCAGTAGCAAAGAATTTGGGCTATGATCGAGACCCTATGCGATCGCCATTAGTAGCGGGTATTGATTATGCTACACCGTGGCAAGTAGGTGAGTATTCATCTGCGATCGTCAATAACTTTGATAACCAGTTTGTCAGCGCCTTATTGGGGCAACAATCATTAAAGCAGGCGATGCTGAAGGGAGAGAATGAAGCTAATCAGCAGATTAAGGCGATGGAGTAATGCTTAGTAGAGCTTTGCGTAAAATCGTAGCGTTTTTAATGCAAGGGGATGCGTTGGCATTGTCAGCCAATGCGTTGGCATTGTCAGCCGATGCGTTGGCATTGTCAGCCGATGCATTGGCATTGTCAGCCGATGCATTGGCATTGTCAGCCGATGCATTGGCATTGCAGGGTATTGCCAAATTTAATTTGCTACGAATTAATGAAATGCTGTACTTAGTCTAAATAAGTAATATTTTTTATTAATATCAACTTTAATAGGGACAGATTATGCAGCAAAGTTTTGGGCTTTGCAATTTATGGAGTCGATGTTACAGCCATTTCGGCTAGGCAAGCCGCATCCCTTATGTGTCCCACTTTACGCTAATACCCAGATGGAGGTTCAATAGTGTTTGAAATTAGCAGGCGACGAAGTAACCCGAAGTGGAATCTCACAGAAGACTTGGCTGGGTATATGTTTATGATCCCTACCATTTTAGTTTTAGGAACTTTTGTAGTCTTACCTATTTTCTACGCCATTTTTCTTTCCCTGCAAAAAGTCCAACTTCTCGGCGGTATTGAATACGAGTTCATCGGTTTTCGGAACTTCATGCGATTAGCTGAAGATGAAAGGGTTGCGATTGCTTTGAGAAACACAGCCGAATATGTAGCTATTGTTGTGCCAACTCAAACTATCTTGGCTTTGATTCTAGCGGTAACTCTCAATTCTGGGATTCGTGGTAAAAACTGGTGGCGCATCCTCTATTTTTTGCCTACAGTCACTTCTTCAGCAGTGCTAACGCTCATTTTCATGTGGATTTATAACACTGATGGGTTACTAAACGATTTTCTCGCTTTTGCAGGGCTACCTACTTATAACTGGTTAGGTAATCCAGCAGTTGCGCTCAAAGGCATTATGATCATGAACATTTGGTCAACTGCGCCGTTTTTCATGGTGATTTATCTAGCGGCGTTGCAGGATATCCCCCAAACACTTTATGATGCTGCCCAACTCGATGGCGCAAATGGGTGGCAGCAATTTATCTACATTACTTTTCCCTTACTAAAGCCTGTAACCTTCTTTGTGGTAGCAGTGGGGGTAATTGGGACTTTTCAACTTTTTGATCAGTCTTACATCTTTTCTGCTGGTACTGGTGGCCCAAACAACGCTACTTTAACTGTAGTGCTGCTAATTTACCAAGCTGTGTTTCGGAATTTACAAATGGGATATGCAGCTGCGATCGCATTTTTATTAGCAGCAGTGATCATTGCCATCACTTTAATTCAGCGACGACTTTTTGGAGGTGAACGGCTTTGACTAACATCTCTGGCTTATCCTGGTTCAAAGTCTTGTTATACGTCTTGCTGACACTCTATGCCCTGATTACTCTAATTCCCTTTATCTGGGCACTTTCAGCATCATTTAAGCCGCTATCAGAGATTGTCAGTGGTGAATCCAACTTTCTCCCTAAGAATTTTACTCTTGACAACTACAGGCAAATCTTTCTACAAGAACCGCTATTTTGGCGCTGGTTGTTCAACAGTGTGGTAATTGCCATCAGCGTCACGCTTTTAAATTTGTTGTTAAATTCAATGGCTGGTTATGCCTTGGCGAGACTGCACTTTGTAGGCAAACGCTTTTGGTTCTTCCTAATCTTGGCAGTACTGGCAGTCCCAGCGCAAATTACGCTAATTCCCACATTTTTGATTTTAAAAGCGATCGGCTGGCTGAATTCTTACCAAGGCATGATTGTGCCTAGCATGGTTAATGCCACTTTTATCTTCATGATGCGGCAATTTTTCGTTAATTTTCCTAAAGAACTGGAAGAAGCAGCTCAACTTGATGGCTTAAATACTTTTGGAATTTTCCGGCATATTGTCTTACCTTTAGCAAAACCAGCACTAGCAGCACAGGCAGTTTTTGTATTCATGGGCAGTTGGAATAATTTTTTACTGCCTATAGTTATCCTATTTGACCCAGAAATGTTTACCCTGCCTTTGGGTCTGAACACCTTCAAAGGTCAATACATCAGCTATTGGAATTACATTATGGCGGCTTCTATAGTCTTCACTCTACCAGTTTTAGGCATTTACGCCTTTTTTAATCGTTACTTTATTCAAAGCGTCACCTTTACCGGGGGAAAAGGTTAATAGGTGTGCCTTGAATCATAATTTGGTAAAAATTATGAACCATAAATCGAGCAAGAGGTAAGAATCCAGAGATGAGCCATTTTCTTGATTATTGGAAAGTCATTATTTAAGGTAAACTTTAATTGAAGTCAGTTAATTTAGCTAAATCCTTAATTAGCGCATTTGTTGCTTTGCTGCCTTCAGCAGTAGACAAGCTACGCCTAATGCTGCGATCGCTACTTTCGGAGTTGTCGCCCAGATTCTGAAGGAATATTGGAACATCTGCTAGAAACGCTATTTATGCAGCGTTTCTAGCGGTAATGGCAATCGAGTTTAGGTCTTGAGGAATGCCAGCAGATCGGTGTTAAATTGCTCTTGATGGGTGCTGAACAATCCGTGGTCTGCGCCCGAATAGACCTTTAGAGTCGCTCCCTTGACAATTTGCGAAAAGAGACGAGCTGAGTTAGCGATCGGCACAATTTGGTCGTCGTCGCCGTGAATCATCAGCGTTGGCACGTCGAATTTCTTGAGGTCGTCGGTGAAGTCGGTTTCCGAAAATGCCTTGATGCAGTCGAGTGCGCCCTTAAGACCGACCTGCATACTCTGGAGCCAGAACTGCTGACGCAGACCAAGTGAAACTTTAGTACCTGGTCTGTTGGCACCGTAGAATGACTCACTGAGATCCTCGTAGAACTGGGAACGGTGGTTTGTGACACCCATGCGGATGGTATCAAAGACTTTAATCGGCAGTCTGCCAGGATTAGCTTCGGTTAAGAGCATCAGAAGTGGCACTGCGCCCACTAGAACGGCTTTTGCAACGCGAAGAGTGCCGTGGTCACCGATATAACGGGTGACTTCGCCGCCGCCTGTCGAGAACCACAGGCTTTTCGGCTTTTCAAGCGTGCCATTCACCTGGGACACCTTGCTACGGCACTGATACTTCGCTGCCGTCTGGGTTGCTCTGGAATGTCCAGGTACCACCCGATCGGAAGGTCGAACCTGTGCCAAAGGTGTCCTCCATGTATTGCATGTAGGTGATCAAGCCGTTCTTGACCTTCGCAAAGAAGACAAAGGGAGAGGTAAACTTTTTACCGAGTTTCACCGAGTGGGTGGTGAAGGTGCCGAAGAGCGCTACGTTCTCGCCTTCGCCAAAGGCATCTTGAACCTCTAAGTCTTCAATCATCCAAAAGGTGTTGAGCTCCTGGAAAACTTTGAGGACGCTGGCCGGACCATCTTTATGCGTGCCTGCCCAAGGCATAAGCTTTTTTAGGTCGGGATTATCATAGGTGAGTGATACGTAGATGGCACCGGGGGAGACAAGCCGATTGACGACCTCAGGCTTGGTGGCACCTTTGAGGAGTTCCTGCACGATTTTAACGTTGGTGTTTGACATGGGTGTGTTCGTTTTCAGTTACAGTTGGTTTCTAGGGTGTCGGTCAAGTAATCACAATTGACAAAAAAGAGATAATGTGAAGTGGA
>NZ_CAXTNP010000158.1:0-18792 GCF_964245575.1 uncultured Nostoc sp.
CATATTGCTTTCTCAAACTGGAGTTTGCTTTCTCATTTCGGTATATTCAGCAAGCAAACTCCAGTTTGCTTTCTCATTTGAGTAATTTACTAAAGTGATGCAATAGAAAATTTACCAGTAGGGTGTAATGTTACTTATTTAAATCAATCTATAAAGAAGCCAGCATCAACTTGAAAAAATTCACCCAATACTTGCGCTTGTGCTTTACTAATCTCTCGCTTACCGTTGAGAATTTCAGACACATGAGAGTATTTTGTCAAGTAGGATGCGATAGCTATTTTTTTTCTACACGGCGATGCTTCCGTTCATCAGGCGAGGAAGGAGTAAATCACGGGCTGTAGTCAGGCGATTGTTACAAACTTGCAAACAGTGAAGTTGCTTGTATATGGGTATAGCTAAAGCTTCAAAGCTTTCTCGAAGATTATTTGTCGGTATCAATACAGGAAGACTATAAGCATAATTTCTATTCAACCCCGGAACTGCTGCATCAGTGCTAATGAAGCTGAAATTAGACAATGTATGATACAAAAAAAAAGACACTTCACTATTATTTATGTAATAGACGGTATCAATAGGATAAAAAGATGTTGGACACCAATAAACTGTACCAATGTTCCCTTTACGTCCAACTATAATTCCTGGTTCTTTAATTAAAGCTTTGTCATGATATCCTATTATTCCGCTTGAACCATAAACAGGTATTGACCCGTTTTTTCTGTCTTGCTTAGTTAAGCTTTTACCATAATTTAATGTGGCTATATCTTTTAAAGATTTTATTTTCCACCCCTCTGGAATGCCATCAACTACCTTCACCGACTCATAACCAGGGAAGCGCAGATGCACAAACCATTCTTTGTAAAGCTGGTGGATGGATTCTTCCAGCAGTGCTATTCGGCGGTTGTTGTTGTCGATGAGGCGATCGTAGGTTGAGAGGATGTCAGCTATGCGTTGTTGGGTTACTGGTAAAGGTTTAATAATCTCCAGACCATGAATATGATTTCGATTGAGAGTTGGATTTGCTCCCCCAGAATCAAATCTCTCTAGTTCTAATGTTTTCAAAAAGTAGTAAACAAACTTAGGATTATTGCCTTTAAAATCTTTGACCCATAAAGTTGTATCATGAGGCCAGAAATCGCTTTCAATATAATGGACAGAACCCAGCGTGCCCTTACGACCAATTATTACACCAGGCCCTTTAACTTTTGCAACTGAATGGTAGCCCTGAACTCCAGATGAAGATATAACAGGATAATTTCCATCCTCTAGTTGTTTCATAGTGATATCAAAACCACGTTGAAAAAAAGCTAGTTCATCTAAAGTTGACTTTGACCAACTCATCCAAACAACTCCTCAAAATTCACCGCAATACTCGCCGCTAACTCTACCGCTTCCTCATTCAAACTCGCCAACTCTAAATGAATTTCCCGCATTCTCTCCTCAAAATCATCCTCATCTTCCCCATCCAAAGCCGTCACACCCACATAACGCCCAGGTGTTAAACTACTATCCTGCTGGGTTATTTCATCCCGCGTCACCACCTTAGACAACCCCGGTACATCAACTAACGCTGCTTCGGGAAACCGAGATTGTAACCAGGTAACTTGTGCTTTCACATACAGCGTGGACTTAATAGCAAAAATAGCTTCATCTCGCGCTGTATCTAGTGCATCACGTTGTTTTTTAATTTCCTTTGCGTCCCAAGTTTCTTGTTTACGCGCGTCTAACTTTTTCTCCGCCAGTTCCACAGCGCGAGTACCGAGTTTATGCACTTCGTTGATGTGCTTTTGCAGGGTTTTCAATTGGGGAATAAATTGTATAAACCTTGTTGCACAGTCTTTTTGCGCTTCATTAGTCGCAAAACCCCACTCCGCCTTAGCTGGCGCTAAGTCTCCCCTCCCCTTGGTAAGGGGAGGGGTGGGGGTGGGGTTATTCTCTGCAAACCATGCAAGATGCACTTGTAATTCACCAATTAAATCTTGTCTCGCCTCAGTAAATTCTTTAATTCCCGCCTCCAACTCAGACAAACTAGCGCGGAAAGTCTCTACATTCTGATTGGCGATATCTTCAGCAACTAATCCCTCAACTTCGGGTAAATCCTTTAATAAAGGAAGCGAAGCACCAAGACGATCGCTAAAATTCTGCAATAATTGTGTCAACTTAGCTAAAGGTGACTCTAACTGTGTCAACGCACCTTCAATAGTCGCCGCTTCTTGATGCGTCTTATTTAAATATTCCTGCACCAACCCTAAATAACGTTCCTGCTGACCGCGATACAACCAAGCGATCGCAGTGATATTCTGGAGTTGTTCTTCACTAAAATCGCGGATTTTGCGCGTCACTACTCGGTAAATATTCCGCGCATCAATCATCAATACCTTATCTTTGCGTTCTGCTGGTTTTCCCTTGTCGAAAAACCACAATGTACAAGGTAGCGATTTTGTGTAAAAAAAGTTCGTCCCAATAGAGATAATCATATCCACGGCTTGAGTGGCGATTAACTCCTCTCGAATCTCCTTTTCCCCATGTCCCGCATCCGATGCAGAACTCGCCATCACAAACCCGGCTCTACCTCGTTCATTTAAATAACTGTAAAAATACTGTATCCACAGGTAATTTGCATTGCTCACTGCTTTAGTTTTCGCCGCAATTCCCGGTATCTTTTTCTCAGTAAACAGCCGGGGGTCAGTCTTCACCTTCTCTGGACTCACACCATCAACGTTAAATGGCGGGTTAGACATGACAAAATCACATTCACCCAGCAACTCTTCCCAGCGATCGTAAAAAGTATTACCTTGGCGAATTATCCCTTCTAAAGCGTGAACCGCTAAGTTCATTCGCGCTAAACGAGTGTTAGTATCCGATTTTTCCTGTCCGTAAAAAGTAATTTTTGCAGCTGCATCCTCACCGCGATTTTCGAGAAAATGTCCCGTCTGCACAAACATACCCGCACTACCGCAAGCAGGGTCTAAGACATTTCCCCGGTCAGGTTCAATCATATTTACAATCGTGCGTACCAAAGAAGGCGGTGTAAAAAATTCTCCTCCTTCCTGTGCGCCACTCATAGCAAACTTATTCAGAAAATACTCATAAATTCGCCCAAACACATCACCTGTAGCTGTACGTAACTCCTCCCGGTCAAAAATTCGCACTAAGTTATACAGCAAATCCTGCTCAAAACTGGTGTACTCCTTCGGTAACACCCCCTGCAACATCTGAGTTTCATCCTCAATCGCTTTCATCGCTGCATTGATCGCCTTGCCAATATCTGCGTTTTCTGCCAAATTCAAGATGCGATCGTACTGAGCCTCAATTGGTAAAAAAATTGCTGACTTTCCTTTAAAGTCATCTTTGGTAATCGGGCGTTTTTTTCCACCCCGCGAGGATAAACCCTTTTCAATCTCCGCTTGTACAGCATTGAAGCGATTTGTCGCATGGCGAAGAAAGATTAGCCCCAGTACGGGCATACTGTATTCATTAGCATTGAGTTTTGAGTTAGCGCGGAGTTGGTCTGCGGCTTCCCATAGGGAAGATTCAAGTTGACTGATATTGAGCATAGTTTGTTAGCGCTTAGGCGAAATTATGACTGTCTACTTCGCCTAAAAAATTATGAATTTACATATTAACTGTTTTGGCAACCAGGGAATCTGTTATTTTTTCCCCTAGCCCAAACAAATATACTTAGCACGTTTAATTCCTTGAGCGGAATTTTTTAACCTAAAATAACGTCCCAAAGATGATAAGCAAAAATACTTTTGACAGACTAGGCAATGACTTGTCAAAGTCACTAAGTGTTTACACCTCATTTCCCTTGACTTGGTGGAATTTTGCCCTCATTCTGAGCTTGTTTAATTGCTCGTTTCACAATTAACACTGCCATCTGAGACAAAGACCGCTCCTCTGCATCAGCCAACAATTGCAGGGCTTCTTTGTCTTCTTCTTCCATATAAAGAGTTACAGTTACTTTTCCCATGTCAGCATCATAAGCGATTTTGTTTGTTTTTGTATTAAATACATGTAAAACACACTAATTAAAACAAAAACACTTTATTTTAGCGTATAATTACTGATAAGTCAAAAGCCAGCCATCAACTTTCTCACGGCGGATGCTGGCTTTTGGCCCCCATATCACAGGAGACATTTTCCATGTTAAAGCCTGTTAGCTACAAAACAGATGAACACAGAGCTTATCAACAAGCTTTAGATGACTTCAACATTACAGAATTACTGGTAAAGCTCAACAACTACTCTGATGCTGACTTTGATAGCACCTGGATACAACCCCAGCAGCAAGAAATAGAAACTCTAGCTGCTATTCTGATTTCTCAGTTGACTCACAGCATCAATGGTAAGTTGATTGCTGCTTATCTGAATCTCATCCGGCACAGTAACCAAGATATAGTTCTAAGCTTGATTAACCTGAAATGCCCAAAAGCATCTATTGAGCTTCCTGTCAACTTTCCTGATGTAGCGAAGACACCCAGATTTTTATATGGCGATCGCTTGCGTTGGATCTCTGCCCAAAGTGATACTGACTGGGGCATTGTCATTGGTCGATTTTATAGCTTTGCTTGCGATCGCTGCTGCTGGAGTTGGTGCTACTTGATTTGGTTGAGCAAAAATAGCCCCAGTGCTGCTTGGACATCTACCGACATTGCTTGGGAAGAGGATTTAGAACCAATCAGCGAGGAAACAGACTTATGAATCCTCATCCACTCAAGCAGCGAGAGCAAGATTTGATGCAATTCTACAGTTATTGTCAATTGGGAATGACTCCCCAGCAGTTTTACTCCAAATGGCAGGTGAACTATGAAGAAATTGCTCAGATTTGCTCTCGTTCCCTTTCCACCGTTCGACGCTGGTTTGCTAGAGGTAAAAACTACCGCCGTCCCATGCCAGATGATTTACGTCACCTTGCTCTAATGAACTTTTTGCTCGAACACTTTGAGGATATCCCCGAAGAAGTGTTGCAGAAGCTTTGTTTTCCAGACAAGAGTGAGTAGGAATTGAATCTAATTTCAATATCAATTTGATATTTCTTGCCAGCCACCGTCACAGTAGGCTGGCTTTTGTCTTGGAAATTACAGATTTTACCAGGAGAATTCGATGACCTACCTTGAAAAGCTCAGTCCTTGGTGTATAGTCCGACTTAAACCTAATATGCAGAACCAGATTGTAGCTCGTTTTCGTCGGCGCAGTGATGCAGAAGCTCATCTACAAGTTTTATGCCGACTTATCCCCAGCGTAAGTTTTACACTAATTTTCAATGTGGTGTTAGAGCAACAAGATTTGAATACTGTAAAGTAACATCAGGCATAAAATACTTACTGCAAACTCCTTCCATTAAGTTTGTCAAGATAAGGAAGGATTTTGCAGATTAATAGGCTTTTGGATCACAAGTAAATTGAGTAGCGATCGCATTTATGAAAGATTGGAGCAAAAATCCAAATTTATAAATCTATACAACGTGATCTAGCTAAAAGTCTTGATATTACTATAAATTTACAATAAGTATTTCAATAAAAATTAGGCAAATTATAAAATTTTTAGTCTTATAGTTTTGTTTGGGCAACTAAAACAGAATCTATCAGTAAATCTCCTGTCTTTGCGCGTAAGTCTTGGATTGCTTGGTTCAGCACTTTAACTGCATCCTGGTGTTTTGTTTGTTTACCCAACTGAAATGCCTCGGAAATAACTTGGTCACAAGCATCTGCCGATGCCATTCTACGACATACCAAGTCAAATCCAGCATGGTCAATTACATGAATTACTAGCTGCTCTAAGCAAATAGCTTTTTTATACAATCTTTGCTTAACGTCGTTGAAGCTAGATAATGCTAACGATTTTAAAAATCGTTTATCTGACGTAAGCAAATAAAAATCTTCTTCCGTTTGAGTTGCAGCAACAAGTAAAGCCTCACCCACATCAATCCCATCTGTAGAAGCTAACATTTGGTATTCTGAAGTACTACAGATAGCATAGTCATCTATTGTTTTACATCTATCCGTTATTTGTTTCGCCCTTTCTATGCTAGTCGGTTTAAATTGCTTACTAATTTTTCGAGAACCGCTAAAAACTTTCGCCGCAGTAGGCAATATACGAATATTTTCGTTTTTAATATTTAAGCTAGCAACCATTTCCCAAAAGATTTGGTAGGCTGCCAGCTTTAAAATTACATCGTTATCTGTAAAATACAGCAGCAAAGACTTGCTCCTATTTCACTCCTTTACTTAGGAGCAATTATACTCCTGTTACGAGTTTAAGGTATTCTTCGCTGTCTGTGTCTAATTTTTCCCAATTTAGCTCTTTTTCAAGATAACTATTGATTTTAACTGATGCATTAGCTACAGGTTCAATTATCTTTAATGCACCTTGGGCAATTGCCCAGTCTTGTTTTTGTTCTGCTTGCCAAGCATAATTTAATGCTAAAGCGCCAGGATCTACTGCATCTTTATTGCCTAATTGCCGCACCATTCGCGTTAGTTGTATCGAGTCAGATACCTTAGCCCATGCATATTTATTTTTCTCTCCAAAAAGAATAACTTCAGCAAACTCATTTGCTTCTTGCTCTTCCTTATCTTCTGCTTCTTTAATTATCTTTTCATCAATCAGAACACAGTCCTTAACATGACCACTAGCGATATGCCCAATTTCATGAAGAATGATAAAAAGCAAGTAAGCAGAGTACCTACGATTAGAACTAACTACAATTACTGGACGGTCATTAATTACTGCCGCCATACCATCCATCTTAATGCTTCCTCTAGGAAACTCAGAAAAATGGACTACTGGAATACCACAGTTCCAGCAAAATCTCAGAATAGCATCAAGGTCTATGTAAGAATTATTTTTCAGGATAAAATTCCGAATTTCAAATGCATTTGTTGCCATATCTGTAAAAGGTCTTTTACAGGCATACGTAACTATCTCAGCTACGCGAGTAGCTAGCCCTTGAGCAACAATTAATCGGCTCTCATCAGAATTTTTTTGTATCTTCTTAAATTTAGGGCGAATTACTTGCTTAAAAGTAATAGGAGCATCAGGATCAAGAACTGATGCCATATCTAGCCCTAAACGTTTAGCAATACGTCCTGCCGCTTCTAAAACAGCTACAGGATTATTTTCAAGTTCTGCATCCCACCATTCAGGTAAGGCTTTTTCTTGAATAAACTTTGGCTGTAATCCCACTTTTGATAAGCGTTTATACAGCATTGGCATTTCAAGGGTTTTATTCATAATTTCCCTCCTCTGCCTATTCTCAATATGTGACCCCTTGTTGTGAATTACAAAAAAATTAATATAACGACGTTATCTATATAGTGACACCATTATGCCACGATGAAAATTGCCTTGACATTGAGTATGCAAATATACAGCAAAAAGAACCAGAGTTTTAAACAGACTATTTTTTTATTATAGTACATTTGTACTTAAGATATACAGCTATCACTATTAATAATCAAGAATCAGCATTTAAGCTTCTCAAGTTAATAACAGGCTTCTGATACGCTGCCATTTCCGCAAATGGTCTTCGACACCTATGACAGCACCTATCCTCCCACAGCGCAGGCATTTTGAGAGGAGCTTCACAATTTGGACACTTTGCTAAAAGCTTGAGTTCGTGGCGATCGCACTTCCATACTGACTTGTACTGCCATTCAATTTGATGGCAGGGATTTTCCCCATAACAAGCCCCACATAACCGAATAGGTTCGTGCTGCATTCCTACTCCGGCAGGTGGAAGCATTTGAGTTAGGCTGTCTGCATCTACTTCTACTACAGATGCGATCGCTTCCAATTCCTGTTGACTAGGGCGAGGGTTAAAATGAAATCTTTCCCACCGTGCCACTACAGCACCAATCCCAGCTAAATTACCTAATTCAGCAGGAGATAAATGGTTAGCACGTCTAAACCGACCGAGAAAATGACTCAGGCTTTCCCCTGGATAGGGTTCTATAATAAAAAGCCAAGGCTTAACATCTGGTGCTGTCATTATTTATACTCTTTCGCCACTTCTTGTAAAACAGCTTTATCAATCTTCTTAAATCCCTTAGATAAAGAACGAATCGCTGCTTCCCTAAGAATCTCATCCAGCCGGCCAATGTAGCCTTCAGTTGCCGATGTGAGAATCCGCAGCATATCCTTGGTAGTTAAATTAGACGACACGGGCAACTTCAAAACCCTATCTTCCCAGGCTTGCACAGTATCTTGGAAATCTTTTCCTGATAACTTGCCGAAGCGATGACAAGCCCGAAAGCGGTTATAAACTTGTTCATCCCGCTTGATCACCGCCTCCAAGCGGTCGGTTCCCACTAAAACTACAGCAATTCCTAGTTTGTCATAAATATCTCGCACCTCAGCAAACGTCTCAGGTTTAAGGCGGTCAGCTTCATCAATAATTAGCATTTCTACCCCACACCCCTTGAGTACCTCCATCGCTCTACCACGAAAATCAGAAACAGTCCCTTTTGTTGCCCGAAACTTAAGGTACTCAATCATCTCCTTGAATAAATCCTTAGAGCCGCATTTTTGCGGAGGCTGAATATAAACTACAGGTACAATCGGGGGTCGCCCAACTTCTTGCTGTGGCTTTTGCCTGTACCTATAGGCATCACAGGCAACTGTCTTGCCAGTCCGTGATTCTCCAACTACTCGACAAGATTGCCGTGCTTTACGTTTGCCATCCAACCAATCATGGAGAGTTTTTACCTGCTGTAACGGCACAATGCTTTTACCCTTGAGACGAGCAATTTCAGCTTGCAACCACTCATCATCCGGTTTTACCCCACCCAACTGCTTGGCGATCGCTTGAGCTTCTGTCATTGTTTAAAACCCGTATTCTTCACGAAGTTGTTCATAGTCCCACACTTCCATGTCTTCGTATTGAGAGTGAACCGTTTCTGTAGATTCCACTTCATCTAGTTCAACTACTTGGGAAGGCAAGGATTCTGTTTTACTTTCATCAACAGCAGCAGAACGTAAAACAGTCTGTTCCAATTTTTGACGCTCCTTACGGCTTTTCTTGGTAGCTACAAGAGCATCGCGGTCAACAACTTCTTGCAATAATGATTGGTTACTGATAGTTTTTCCTGCGGTACGGAGTCTGCGACTTGCTGCAAGAGCCTCATCTAATGCCAGTTGCTCTGTCTCTAAACCTTGAGCGTGAGCGCGGGTCAGAAATACTTCCTGATTGTTTTCTTGGCGATAAACCAAAATTGTTGTAATGTCTCTGGGGTCAAACCTTAAGTTGACAGTTTCCCCTGCATAACCTGCCAGATATTCTCCTTGATACATCAAGTTCTGGAACTGCAAGCAACCACCTCTTTGCACAGTGCGTCGTGACTGCTTCATTAAACAGATATCCAAATCTCTTTCTGGTATTGGTACTGGTACTGTGGGCAATCCTGCTTCCCAACGCTCAAAGCGAGTTTGATCGCCCATCCGCGCATCAATACTTTGGTTATAGCGGTCAACCATGTAACGCACAAGTAACTGTTCTAGTTCTCGCAAAATAAGTCTTGCGTCCTTCTCTGCATCTTCTGGGCGTTCCTGCACATTAGATCCGGTGTACCCAGGAAGTGTTGAAAATAGTTGGTCATTCAATGTTTTGAAAGGACGTTCTACTACTCCACCTTCAGAAGGGCGATCACGTAAATGACAGACAAACCCCAGTTGTGCCCCAATCTGACTCAAGTGGTTAGAACGAAAGTCTTTACCGCCATCTGTATAAAAATGTTCTGGTTTACCGTAAGTTCCCCACTCACAATGCAGTTTGTACTCTAAACCGTAACATTTTGGTAATATTGCATGGCGTAGCGCTAATGCCACTACCTCAGAGCTTGGTGCATCAAAGCCCAAATAGATACCCATGATGCAACGAGAGTAAGTATCAATTACTGTTGTTAGCCAAGGACGACTTAGCAGTTCACCATGTTGATCTACAAGCAACACATCCACGCGGGTATGATCACATTGCCAAACATGGTTGCTGTAATCAACGGATAAATCCTTTCCTTCACGAGTTTTAACTGAAAGCGTTGTCCCTCTCCATCCAGGGCTACGAATACTCTTAGTTTTTTCTTGTTTTTCCAAAATGGGCGCTAATACCCGTAACACGGTTCTGTAATTGGGCGGCTTAGAGTCCTTTAATTCACGGGCTTTAGCCTCGACTCTGAGAGCAACTTGTTTAGGGGTCATACGTTTACTACCCTTGTTACCATCTTTGTAAGTTTTGGTGATGAATTTTTCCCAAAACTCACCAATGCGATGTTGTCCTTTATCAGCCCTATCTGTTTGAGTGAGTCCGACTAAACCATCTTGTTCCCAGTTTTTCACCAACCTTTGTACCGTTCGCAACGATACACCTAGTTTCTCTGCTGCTTCCCGCAACTTTTGCCCATAAGTTGTGCGATCGCAGGGTTCCAGTAAACTTTGGATTACCTCTAGCTTTAGTTGGGCTGACTCTGAGAGTTGTGTCACAATTACATTCTTCTCAAGAGTTGTACCACTTTCTCCTAGTAAGCCTTCCATAGGAATTGCCGAGGTATGAACAGCTAAATCAGGGTTTTGCTGACTGTTCATAATACATATCTTCTTTATAAAAACATATTGTTATTCTAATTTAGTATAAAGCGACAGTCAATTTGTCATTATGAAAATACACAAAAGCTTTTTTCTCTCTGATGAAGCGACAGTTAATTTGTCACTATTACAGGAAATGACAGCTAATCTGTCACTGCCAAGATGTTATCTTAATACTGTTAAACCGCTATAACCTATGCTGAACAAGGATTTCATGGATGACATTAATTTGTCACGACGACAAATAATTAGTCACTGTACATTTCGCATAATGTATAGATGAACACGAATAGGGACACGTTTTTGCCCATTGGTGTCAACTTAACCTAAAAGTCATGTCCTGCAAGGAACTGAAGTTCCTTGCTAATAGCAAAAGTCTTCTGTTGATGACTAAGTATACCCAAGATTCTAATGTCTACTGGTCTGTCAAGCTAGTATATGATTTGTTTGTAGTAAGCACAAAGCGTGCTTAATAGATTTCGACTAAAGTCCTTACTACGAACTTACTTACCCATCAATTTCAACTTGACAGAGTACTACTTCAGTAACTATTGCTTGTAGCCTTGAACTTTAGTTCCAGGGAGCTGAGGAAGCCAACAGTTAAGCTTTTGTTGACACGTATGGGTAATACCGTGTCCCTACCCGTGTAATTTATTCAAATGAGAATCGCTATAAAAGTAAGCAATTCCACTGGAGTATTTGATAAAGGATTAAACAATTTATGTTTAATTCTTTATCTATAGCCGGAGTTTATCAAATTTGTGTAAAAAGATTACTGAATCTCTCAAGAATAGATTGATGCTACTGTTCACCAAGGTTAAGCTGGTAATAATATGAAGATGAAACCTTTTTATCCTGATAACTGAAATGACAGCAAATAGTTTATCAATTAGTCAGGAATATCCCCATTGTATTACGTCTAACTCTAGACAGGTAAATGTGCCAATTGCACAAGAAGAGGTTTATACCTTCTTCATAAAAATTGTCAATACAATGTCGCCAGAGGAAGTTTTACGCGAATTTCAAGCTTTTTTTATAGACGGTCTTGATTTACAATATTCTCATTTTATACCTGGGATATATCAGATTTTTTTAGATGATAAAGAACATGATTTTCGTAATACACTTAAGCGGTGTATTTATATAATAATTAATACTTGGAAAACTAACAGGAAAGATAAATATATCAAAGAATTGGTTGACTTATTTACTATTAGAAACCTAAAAGTAAAAGCCAATTATTTTCCAGCGATAAATATCTGTAAAAGCTGGCTAGAGAATTTTATAAATAGTAAAGACTATCAAGAAATAAAACTATTTGCTGCTAAACATGACGAATTACATAAAGGTCATTGGGCTAATCGCTACACTTCCTATTTCTTAGTTGCTCAATCTGTTAATGAGAATAATCCAAGAGAGCAACAAGAGGCTGCCAGAAAGCTTTCTAGACAGATAAAAGAGAAATATAAGTTTGAACTGGCAATGTATATTGCTCGTTCTCAATCTGCCGTCTCAAGCACAACACGCTACAAAAATCCCAGTGTATTGGGAGATAATGTTCTGCGTTTAATAAAAGCAATTGTTTTAAAAAGGGGTGCGTTTAGCCATGAGAATATTGCCAGTATATTTATCAAGCAAACTCAAGGGCAAACCCTTGAACAATTTAAAACAAGTATAGAAAAATATCTATTTTTTTCTGTAGATAATCAAGAATTAGTTAAGACCTTGCAGGAGCAGTTTGCAGAAATTTTATCTTTATGGAAGAAAGATTATAATCAAGAAATTATTACTAAAGAATTATTTTTGAGAACCTGTAATCGAGTGATTGATTATTTCACAACAGAAAATGGGAAAGAACCTTCGTTATTATTTATATTATTGCTTACCCAAGGTCACTCTTTAACATTGGTGATTATACTCTTAAAGACTATTTTGATTTCTAGAAATTCCCGTAAGCATTTAGAGATTAAAATTGCTCATTTGATTCGCTATTACGAAAACTATCCTGAAGATGAGTGTAAGTGGGTAATAAATTTTATGGAAGTTTTTAATATAACGTTTGCAATTTACGCAGAAAATGTAGAATACAACTTGATTAAGATAGAAGAAGACCAAAGCAGTAATCCGCAGTTAAATCTGGATGCTTATCGGGTGTTTTCACAGATAAAGGTAGATAGACAAAAATGAGTGTCGTCTGATTCATGATTTAACAAGGCCTTCGTCTAACCAAGCCAAAGCAGCACCCGCAGTTTCAGCTAGAATACTAATGAGGCGATATAGAGCGATCGCACTAAATACTAAGGCAGATGGAAAGTGGTGTCGTAAAAGTTCATAAGCAGTTGCTTCAAACACACCTAACCCACCAGGCGCACCCGGAATAACAAGCCCCAACAACCAAGCGCAGCTAAAAGCCCCTAATAACAAAGGAATTTGATTCACATTCAACGAACCCAAGGCGAACATAGTTAATATAAATCCAGTGGCGCGTAATCCCATAAAGCCCAATTCTCCTAATAAAGGTCGTAGGGGATAGCTTTTAAGACTGAAGGGAACAGTTGGCTTAGTGGTAGCAGACTTTTTTGCTTTCAATTTGTACAAAAAGCGAATAACTGGGTTTAAAAACCAAGGATGAATCGCACAAAGAACTACAGCTAAACTTAGTAATTGTAGTATTTGCAGAACAAAAGTACTATTAGCTGCCGCAAATTGGTTACTACATAAAACAATGATGATTAAAGCAGCCGCTAGCATGAGTAGGGGTTCTAGCAAAACGCTTAAGGTGGCTGCACCAGCAGAAACATTGGCATTTTTTGCTGCAACAATTCGTCCGTAGTAATGCCATATATTACCTGGTAAATACTTAGCTATGTTCGTTTTTAGATAAACCTGGATGAACTGGCGAGGCGATACAGGTTGATTTAACTCTTGGAGAATCCAAGTCCAGATCCAGCCTGCCCAAGTATGTGCTAGTAAAGTGACGCCTGTAGCGATCGCCATAATTGCCCATCCTACCCCATCAATGCGGATAGCAGTCACTCCAATCCAATTATCCTTCAGAGCTTTCGCTAAAAAAAACAGCGTTCCGCCCAAAATTATCCAACGTAAAAATTGCTTCATGAATTTAGTAATTTAACGGCTAGAGCAGGGCTGAATACCTCAACTATTACAGTACATCAGCTACCTATCCAAAGCTTTTGAAGTATTAAAGAGGTTTATGTAGTTCTTTTTCAAAAAAGATATTATTTTAATTTATATCTTCCTATGGTTAGATAAGAATATTCTATTAATACTAATTAAAATGTGGCCTGCGCTAGAGGTAAAGTTAATTTTATTATTCATATCCTTAATAGAGGTTATGGAAAGTGAGCTAACCAAAACAAGCACAATAATTTGCTGATCAATCCAATGATTTAGCAATTTCTTAGTTTATTAATATTTTGGTAAGGAGGACTACATGAACGCTGTGAGAGTATTCTTGAAAAAAATAAGATTGCGCCAGATATTAACTATCTTTTTAGCTGGACTATTGTTGATAGTTAGCACTGCTTGTAGTGGGGCAAATGCTCAAGGTGCAAATCCACAAAATCCTGCTGTACAAGCTGGTGGAGCAAACAATCCTTATAAGAATGGTGGAGACAACTATACCAACAACAGCTTGTCTACCGATCCGAAAATAACAAACCCAAAAGCTAATCAGGGACGTGACGAAGCTAGCTTACAACCAAGTTCGGAATTGTTGATTGCTACAAATAGAGAATCCGAGATACTTTATCCTGGTGCTGAGACACCAGCAGGCCGACTCCAGAAAGAAGCAGAACTGCCAATCATCACAGATAAGGACTTCCAACAACCTGAACCAGGTGGTTTGATTCAGAATGAATCAAATATAGGAGAGCGGTTTAAAGATCGTCTTGAGACTGTAAAAGAGAATGTTGAAGAAGCTTCCGGCTTTTTGAAAGATAAAGCAGATGAAGCTGGTGCCAGACCTGAATTACAAAAAAATCCAGCAGTAGGCAGATAGAATCCTTATTTTGTCTAAATCCTTGGATGCAAAATTAATTCCAAATGCTATCTTGGTTGAACTTTAACTTAGTTACAAAAATGCAAGGAGTAGAAGTATGAAAAAAGCAATGAATTGGCTCAAAAGCATTCGTCCCTTGAAAGTTTTAACTGTTTTTTTTGCAGGAATATTCTTATTTCTGACACAAGCTTGTGGTGGCCCAGGAGTAGCAACACAACCACCACAGCCTGATGATCAACCAGCTTATACCAAACGATATGATCCTACAAAAGATTATCCTCTATCTTCTCCTGCTGGTGGGATAAATAACTTTAGTGATGTAGATCCTAGAGCGACAGATGAAAAGGCAGCTAATGACAAAGCTGATGCGATGGCAAGAAATGCTGAAAAGAGGATTGATCAGAAAGGGGTTGAAAGTCCAGGGGATTATGCCCGGAATTACAAACAAGGTACACCCCTTGGTGAAAGAGTGAAGAACCTGGGTGAAGATATCGGCAGTTCAGCTGAAGAAGTTCGCAAAGGTGTTGTTAAGGGGACTCAGCGAGGAATTGAAAATATCAAGGGTAATACCCAAAATGCAGCCGAAGATGTGACAACAAATGTTCAGCGTGGGGCTGAGGATGCTGGTAAAAAGGTTCAGCGCACAGCTGACGATGCAGGCAACGCAGTGAAGAGGGCAGTTGATTGAAATTAGTCATTTAATCTTCTGCAAAAATATGAAAGCGCCCACAGACCTTTAGTCTGGGGTTATCTAAACAAAGCCTGCCTATGCAGGCTTTGTTTGAGTTTTGGGTGGGTAGGAAAGACTTATATCATGTTCGCTTGATTGCTTATTAAACCCGAAGAACCCCAAACAGCCAAAGCTATGCTTTGTTTCCCCTCCCGGCTGTTCGAGAGGGGAGCTAGTGCGAATTACGCTGACATGATATTACGCGGTCTACGATCGCACCCTTGAACTAACAAGCTTTGTCAAACTCAAGCGATCGCTAATTAACGTGAGTTCGATGAACCTGTCCCTGACTGGATGATTTGCTCCTCCTGCCTTCTTCAACGATTTGGTAGAGTTTATTTTCAAGTTTTTGCATACATGCCGACCAATCAAATTCGAGTATAGAGGGGCGAGCCTGCCGAGTCATCTCTGCTTTCAAATCGGGATTTTCTAAAATCTCAATCACCCTTTGGGCGAAGTCTGTAGGGTTGTTGGGTTGGGCAAGAAAGCCGTTACGACCAGGAAATACCTGTTCTGAGGTTGAGGGTGCAATAACTGCAACCAGAGGGGTTCCAGACGCTAGCGCTTCGTTATTTGTAGTGCAGAAGTTTTCCGTAATGGAGGGATTGACAAAGACATCCGCTCTGGCAAACCAACCTAAAAGTTCTGTACCGTGAGACTCGCCCCATACAGTAATACCCGATCCAAATTTTTCGGCACGCTGACGAATTTCCTCATCTAGTGGGCCACTACCAACAATTACCAGATGAACATTAGGGATTTTGGCAGCGATGAGCGGAAATATATCAAGCAGTTGGTTGACATTCTTTTCCGGGGTGATGCGTCCGACAAACAAGAGAGTTGGTCGGTTGTCGTTAGGAATTGGGTTATAACAAATGTTTCGCGGGTGAAATTTTTCGCAATCGATGCCTTGATAAGGCACGTATTCCGCACGTTGGCACTTCAGTTCTTCGTATTTAGTGAGTTGTTCTTTAGAAGAAAAGTAATTGAAGTCATAAGACTCACTAAATTGCTTGACTAAAATGGGAATGATGGGACGAACCAAGTTAAAGAAATTATCCCCAAAGTAATATTTGATATATGCAACGATATCGGTATGGAAGAGTGATATTATTGGTGTGCCTGTTCTTCTTGCATATTCGATGCCAATCGGGCGACCATAACCTTGCAAGAAAAATGAGTATAAACCTCTCATTTGCGCGGCTTCTTCAACTATGATAATATCCGGCTGGAATTTCTCCAGTAACTTGGTATCGCTCCAATGTCGATAGTTCAATGGTTGAGGAAGAGACTTGTAAAATAGCAGTGGTTGTGTGGGGAATGCGTAAGCAGAGAAGTTGGGGAAAGACTGAATTTCATTTAAACCTGGCATGGGGCGATCGCCAACATTTTTGGGGTAGCGATCGTTGATTTGCGGATGGATTAGAAAAACCTCATGTCCCTGCTCTAGCAACCAACGAACCCGTTGGTGAACTGCGACGGAAACTCCAGTTAAGAAAGGAGCGTACAATCCTGTAAATAGTGCAATCCGAAGTGATTTCTTAGTCATAAGAAAGAGGAATATTTCACAAAAATGCTGGTTTTGAATTTAGGACTTACGCAGCAAATGTTTCATGAACATCCTGATTATTTTGCTCAGAAATTCCCACAAATATAGTTAAGCTAATCAGCATTAAAGTTGCATAATCAGGGCGGGCAAGACTTCGGCGTGAGCGCTCAGTCGAACGCTGCCCAACCCACAAGATATTGAGAAAATTTTGATATGCAAATTAGATGTGTTATAGCTTAGACTAAGGAATTTACGCATTTTCAGATAGCCGAAGTTTTCGATTGTGAAACGGATGTTTATAAACCTCGATTAGAAACTATCAAAACATCCAAAATACTAAGTCAAAATTCCCCTTAATATATTTGTCTAAACCCTTGCCATTAATGCAAATAAATTTTGGTAATTGACAACCAACAACGCGTATTTTAACAAGGATTATAGCTAATATAGTTCTACTAAATATAAGATAATATAATTTGAAGACTAGGGAATGTTTAATGTAATAACTTTCATGCCCTAGTTCATATTTAGCGATTTAATTCAAAGAGAAACCTTACTATCAATAGGCTGATCCAACCATTGATAAGGGCGATATTCCACTAGCCGGATATTCCAGGGCCCTTGAACCCGATAGGAAACACCGCGCCAAGTAACTGTTGAGATCCACAGGGATGATAGCATCGCTAACCCATAAACCCACTGTGTCAAGGGAATCGCAATCAACATTTTGATGATTGTAGCAGCTGATAATTTTGCGATCGCCTGGTCATTAGAGCGAACCACTCGCTGTATCTCTAATTCCAACACGAGCATTATCAAGAGTAATCCGAGAGTATAGACACCATAGCAGCCTAACAAGAGAGCCGCAACTTCCCATTTTGCCTCTAACAACGACTCAAGAACTAAGATGATGACTGTAGTAGGAAACAAAATGCTAGAAACAGCTTCACTAACTAAAGCTAACCAACGTGGGTGATACAGTCGAGAATAAAGTAAGAGGCGCTTGAGATAGTCTATCAAGTTGAATAAATTAGTCTCTTCACGATTTACTATCAGCAGCGAAGGCACAAACTTTACCTGCAACCCCTGTTTTTTGAGGATGTCGTGCATCATAAAATCTTCGCCTAAAGCTTGTCCCCACTTATCAAGCAGTTGTGTTTGGCGAAGCACTTCTGTTTTCACAGCCAAAGTCCCACCCCAAGGAATTTGGAAGAGAAACATTTGCACGACTGTGGCTACATTGCCGGCGTAGCGCACTAAAGATCCCCAATATTTACCTGTAGGTACATACCAACGATAACCTGTTGTTGCCCCTACTTTAGCATCCCCCAAAGGACTGACTAATTCTCGCAGCCAATTTACATGCACTATGGTATCAGCATCTACTAAAGCAACCACCTTGTAGGAATCATCCAACTCACGGATAGCTTGGATTAAAGAACTGCATTTGAGACTACAATTGTTGCGTACTATTCTCAAAGGGCTGATTTGAACATTGGTCGCTTCTTGCTCTGTGATGGTTTCACTGGCAATTTTCCAAGCGGGATCTTCTTGACTATCAACAATCAATTTTAAATCATACTGTGGATAGTTTTGATTTAGAAGCGATCGCAAACATCTAGGCAAAAACGGATCGGCTCCGCGTAAACAAAGAATCACTGCTGTTTTGGGTAACTGCTCGTCTGGTAATAATTTTTTTTTAGATGAGCGCAGATACCATATAAAGACAAGCGTTAAACACACCTGAATAACCAGCCAACCCATCAAAGACTTAGACAGAAATATCGCCAAATCTTCCATTAAATTTTTAGTCTCCGACAGAATAAGGGATTGGGGACTGGGGATTAGGGATTAGGGATTAGGGATTAGGGATTGGGGATTAGGGATTAGGGATTAGGGATTAGGGATTAGGGA
>NZ_CAXTNP010000159.1:0-18771 GCF_964245575.1 uncultured Nostoc sp.
CTCCCTCAGACATCGACAATTAACCCTTGCTAGATTTTTAGCTAAGGCATAGGCTCAGAAGATGGAAAATTTGTAAATAGATATCAGACATATGGCTAAAGTTTTTGACTGTATTACAGAGGAACAGCAAGGCTTTATTGCAGCTCAACACCTTTTCTTTGTTGGCTCTGCACCCTTGAGTCCTACGGGTCATGTTAACCTCTCTCCTAAAGGTTTAGGCTGCTTTCGCGTTTTTTCTCCCAACCAAGTAGGTTATGTAGACCTTACAGGCAGTGGTAACGAAACATCAGCGCATTTGCAAGAAAATGGCCGGATAACCTTCATGTTTTGCGCCTTTGAGGAACCTGCGCGTATTCTCCGTCTTTACGGTCAAGGAAAGACGATTTTACCGAGTTCTCCAGATTGGGACTCCCTGTACTCTTTGTTTGTGCCGATTCCTGGAACTCGTCAAATTATCGTCGCCGACATTGAAAAAATACAGACTTCCTGTGGTTTTGGTGTACCACTATATGAATATCGAGGTCAGCGCCAGACTTTAGTAAACTGGGCTAGTAAAAAAGGCGAAGAGGGAGTTCAAGAATATCAACAGCAGAAAAATCTCGTCAGCATTGACGGTTTAGCCACACCACTGAGTAAATTACCCTAAAGAAAGACAAAAGCGGACTTTGGGGCATGAGTTATGGATTATTCTATTCGTCCACTTACATAGCAAGATGAGCCTTTCCTTTGGGAAATGCTGTACGAAGCAGCACATATAGTAGAAGAAGGTAATTTGACAGTGCAGGATGCAATGAATAATCCTGATTTGGCAAAATATGTTAAAGATTTGGGACGTAAAGATGATAGCGGCTTTATCGCTATTCTAGAAAGTAGTAATCAACCAGTAGGAGCGGCATGGCTGCGTCTATTAACAGGTGAAAATAAGGGATATGGCTATGTTGACGAGCAAACTCCTGAACTAGCTATTGCCATTCTTCCTGAACATAGAAATAAAGGCATAGGAACGCAGTTACTCGCACATTTGTTAGCAGCAGCTAAAACATCTTATCCATCGATATCACTTAGTACCAGAGCGACAAATCCAGCCGTAGGTTTATATAAACGATTTGGCTGGGAAGTTATTGCTGACAGTGAGACAATCAACCGAGTTGGTGGCGTCTCTTTCACAATGAAAATTGATTTTTAAGCTCAAAGTTCCTCGCTTGTAGCTTGTAGGGTGCGTTATGACGTTAAGCTTTACGCACCGCTTAAGACCCTTTAGGATCGGTGTCAGCGCCAATTATTACTTTGAACAAGTTTCCTAGTAAAGAGAAAAACGCCGAAACTAACACTATCAGCATTAAACTAGCAAGGGCAGCAAAGGGAGAGATGATGAATAAGAGTAACAGTGCAAGCATCAAAATCGTTAGTAATGTCTTATTCATCTTTTTTCACCTTTAATAGTTGCTACTCTCAAGCTAACCAACTAAGTCATGACCTTGACCACAGTCCATAGAAGGAATTAGTCTTAGAGAATGTTTTAAAAGTTCGATTGTAGGTATCAAAACGTTCTAGATCCTCCTAAATCCACGCTAGTTGCTCATGGGGGAAACCCCCAGACGCTCGTACCTCGCTCATAGCGTTGCCATGCCGTTCGCGCAGCGTCTCCAAGAGTTGGCTGGCATCGTCTCCCAATGTGAGAAGACCGCACTGGCTCCCCGATAAATTGAGGGACTTTGATTCTTCCCCCTTTTTAAGGCAGGGCTGTTTCATTTCACAAGGGCAAGAGGTTTGTCAATATCATTAGAGAGAATTAGTCTACTATTTACCCCCAATTTATCGGAGGTCGCCGCAGGCGGGGGGGATCTTATCCGAACCGTATTGGAAGGAATTGCGTGAAATGGTATCAGAAATTAAATTGGCGGTGCAGTTTTGAAAGTGTCACTCAATATACTCGCCTTTTGATTGAAGCAGTGATACTATTTATTTGTGTGAGGAGCAAGTTAAAAATAAAAAGCGTTTGGGGTGGAAACACGGCAACACTCCCAGGCGCTTTTTAATTGGTATGCAGAAAAAAGTCCTTGCAGATTCGCCAGAATTATTGAGATAATCACCTAAAGTCCAAAATCCAGTCAACCCCACCCACAATTAGAAATCTAGGTGCAAATTAATCGGCTGACTCAACAAATTCAGTTCATCATCGAGATTGACCAATTGAAACAGGTGATGCGCCAAACCCTACTCACTGATGGGTCACGCCGGGAAAATAGTGCTGAACATTCTTGGCATTTAGCGGTTATGGCAAGTGTATTAGCAGAATATGCCCCGCAGGGTGTTGATATATTCCATGCCATCAAAATGCTGCTAATTCACGATTTGGTAGAAATTGATGCAGGTGATACCTTCTGCTACGATGTGCAGGGTAATGACAGTAAAACAGCAAGAGAAGCACAAGCAGCATTGCGTCTATTTGGACTTTTACCAGCAGATCAAGGTAGCAAGTTGCGTTTACTTTGGAATGAGTTTGAAGCAGGGGAAACACCCACCGCCAAGTTTGCCGCAGCCCTAGACCGTATACAGCCTTTGCTTCACAATCAACAAACTCAGGGCGGGACTTGGCGCATTCATGGCATTAGGCGCGATCAGGTAATGAAACGGGTAGCGCCAGTAGAAACAGGTGCGCCGGAACTGTGGCCGTTTGTCCTGCAATTGATTGATGATTGTGTGACAGCAGGGTATATAAAGGAGAGTCCTGCATTCACTCCTGTGGCAGGCGATTATTCATAGAGGAGTCAGCCCCAACTGTTGGAGATAAATTCGCGTTCGCGGAAGTCACGCATTCACGCATTCACGCATTCAATAATTTTTAATCCCCATACTTCGGCTACGCTCAGTAACCATAAATGAATTTACTTGCTCTATATCATGAGTCTTTTTCGGTCACTAATTTGATTCGGTGCGTTACGCTGTCGCTAACACACCCTACGTTGCTGCCAAAATTGCTTCCCACTCAGATTGCGACAGGGGTTTCAACTCTATATGTATATCAAAACAATTACTAGCTGCGGCAACTAAAGCTGCAATAATCTTTTCTACACTGAGACTTTGAGGCAGTTGTACAGTCCTAAAAGATTCTGCACCAAATACTTGAGTAAACAGTTCAGCATCGGGTTGCAAACGGATGGAACCATGTTGCAAAATTATCCCACCACGTCGCAATTGAGCGCTACCAATGAGTTTGGCACCATCTGGCAAAACTAAATCTGCACTGGTAGCAGTACCAAAACAGTTAGGGTTGTGGATGTAACTTCGCCCAGCCGTACCGTAATGTAATTCTACGCCGAGCGATCGCCACCCTTGAATCAAAAACTCACAAATTTTTTCGTACACCTGGAGGCGACTACCCGTAAGTCCAGATGTGACTACAGCGTAAGTTAAATCACCTTGGTGTAGCACGGCCCGTCCACCAGTAGGACGCTGCACTAAATCCAGTTTTTGCCCTTGCCAAGTTAAATGTTGCCAATGTTCAGGGTATTGGCGTTGATGATAGCCAAGAGAAATGGCAGGTGGCGACCAGCTATAAAAGCGCAGGGTTGGCGGATGCTTCCCCGAATAGTGCTGTTTTAGCAACCATCGGTCAATCGCCATCTGCACATTGCCGTCTGCCTCTAGCAAAGGAATTAGTCGCCAAACCTGATTGCTATGCATCTGATGCAGCAGTTGCCCAATTTAAAATCCAAGTTGCGCTGAAAGCGCACCTTTGGTGCGACTTAAAATCCGTCTTGAAAAGTTTGCTACGGAGGGAAATCCTCCTTACAACTTTTGTCTTTGACACGCTACGCGAACGCAAAATCCAAAATTCCTTAAGTTGCACCAAATTCAGATTGTAAAGTTTCATCGTTATTATCAGCGATCGTTGCCACAATGGTAATGAGTCGAGACACTTCGCCAGGAGATAACTCAGCTAAGGTGCGTGTTGATATCACAACCACCCGGTTTTCAATAATACCGAAACGCGCTTCAAAAGTACTAGAGCAGTTTAACTCTAAAAGATACCGCATCAACTTAGGTTCATCTTTGGCAGGTAAATTTAGCACCGTAGACCAAACCGTGATGGTGTCTTCATCGGTTGTCCCGTTGAGTTGGACAAATACTTCCACACTTCCATACTTAAACTTCCAGAGATAGCCATCCTCTGGAGTGCGCTTAACCATCGCACTGTCATCTTGTTCCAAAGAGTCGATGACATTTTCAATTACCTCTAAATGGTTGATGCTTGTCGTCTCGGCGATTAGCTCATTAATGGATTCGTTACTAGTTGGGGTTTCTTGGTAGTTTGTCATACAGATTTTTTCTCAACATACTTGCTGTTTTATCTACACATACTTTATAACTTGTAGACGCAGTTAGTTTGAGCTTCCTTTTGGTCTACTTTCCAAATGCCCAGAGTTGGGGGCTGCATAAGGGACTTCCAATTAAAAAATACCAAAATGGTAGGCCACAGGATTGCCCTGCCCTTACAGAGTGGTCTATTTCCCTGAAAATAGCTGTATATTTCTGGGTATGATTGCGAAATACTGTAAATTTAGTTTGCAGATTTATTGATTCTGGCAATAAGATTTAGTGATGAGAGCAAAACTGTGGATATTAGCTTGCAGGTGGGATGAGTAAGGGCAGATTGAAATTAGTTACCTGTGTTGGTTGTTTATCATTGGCGATATATGCATCGGTATTATATTTTAGCGCTCGTGGTAGATGTGCGATCGCTAGTTGCAAACTGCCTTTATCACAGACTTTAAGATTGGGACTATCGCAACCGCAAACATCAACAGAAAAGTTACGCTTACTCGCTCAAGCTATGACTGTAAAAGTGATGTCAAAAGAATTCTTAGGGTTCTGGGATGATTTTGCGAAAACAAGACTCAATCTATACAGTTTTAACTAATGCTCATGTACTCAGAGCAGATGATGCTCCCTATCGGATTCAAACCCCTGATGGTCAGACATATACAGCCAGTTTGCCTAAAAATACAAAATTTGGCAAGAATGATTTGGCAATATTGCAGTTTCGCAGCCCTCAAAAAAATTACACAGTAGCATCTATTGCTTCTAAACTAATTGTAGGCGATGAAGTTTTTGCTAGTGGTTTTTATTCACAAAATGACGAAGAAAAACACCAGTTTTCCTTCACTACTGGTAAAGTTTCACTGTTACTACCCAAAGCTTTAGAGGGTGGCTATCAAATTGGTTATAGCAATGATATCCAAAAGGGGATGAGTGGTGGCCCATTACTAAATTGTCGGGGTGAGGTGGTGGGTGTAAATGGAATGCAAGCAAATCCTTTGTGGGATGCTCCCTCTATCTTTGTTGATGGTTCCGAAGCAGATAAGGGGTTACATGAGCAGATTAATCGCCTTAGTTGGGCTGTACCAATAGATAAATTAATCAATTTGAAATGATTGAATCATTTTTTCTGTAGTTGGGACAAATTTATCATAATCATCTATGGCAGCAGTGTAGACAATTATGTAGGCTTTATCCCCCTTTAAAGTCCAAATTCGCAAATTTTTTAAGCCTGCAAAATTTGTGCGTAGAGGAGATGGCAAACAAATACCAATAATACACTGGGGTGAAGAAAAATTTTTCTCTTCTAAGTTGACGCCTTTAGAACGCTGTAAGCAAGTGTCGTACAGATTTCAACAAAACTATGACAGTGGTAACCTCAAAACTATTATCTCTGGGAAGGTCAATGGTTATCCGGTAGTCTGCGCTGCTGTTAGTACAAACGATGTTTGCACAAGCAAAACTATATTATTTACCCTCAAGCGGGGTTCTAATTGATTACAACGCTGCTCTCAAGATTAATCCTAACCATGCCAAAGCCTACTACAACCGAGGAATAGTCCGCTCTAATTTAGGAGACAACCAAGGAGCGATCGCTGATTACAACGCTGTTCTCAAGATTAATCCTAACTATGCCAATGCCTACTACAACCGAGGTAATGCCCACTTCAATTTAGGAGACAAGCAAGGTGCGATTGTAGAGTTGCAAAAAGCAGCTGAACTCTTTCGGCAACAAAGAAATACAGAATTGTATCAACAAGCTTTAGAGTTGATTAGAAAATATCAGCAGTAGAGTGGTGGGCGATGGACAGATGGGGAGGTGGTGCGATCGCCTGAAGGTTTAGAGCGTGCGATTACTTGATTGTGCGATCGCAGGGTAATATTCTCTTTAATTGTGCGATCGGCTGTAACAAAAAATGTAGAGATGCGATGTTCCTCAAGTCTCTACAAAAATTATGAATAATATATATTAATTTTTACTCCTCCAGCCCATTTAACCAAGCTACCAAATCACTTGCATTGCTAAAATCTAACAAAGCTTCTGCTAAATCTTCTAATTGTGTAGTCGATAATTGGCGAATCTGTTCTTCTAATTCAGGTGTAACCGCACTAAATTTCCGATTTAGCAGACGCATAATTATTTCTAGTTTTCCCTTTTGTATTCCTTTTAATTGCCAACTAGTAACAATTTCCATAACTACCTCTTGTTTGGCTACTTCAAATTTAGCAATCTCAGTTTGAAAAATCTCTTCTTCTGCTGCATTTAATTTGAGATAAGTGTCAACAAACCCACCAATCATTTTCATTCGGGCTGGATCGAGTCGTAAAGTCGCTAACAAACGCAAGCATTCAGCCTTAACTCTGGGACGTTCTGAGGGTGCTATGTTCATTTTAGCCATCAGCGCACTGGCAACGGGGTTTTCTTGCTGTAAAAAATCGCGCCAGTTTAATTGATTTATTACTTCTGTTATTTCGATGTAACCAAACGCGATCGCATTATCTCATGCAACGTATGGCGGGTTGCCCTGGAACTTAAGCCCCAGCGAATAAAATTTGCGGCTACACAAACAGGTAAGAGAAAATTAAGGTTTTTAAGGCGAGTTTTGCCTGTATAGACGCGGTTTATAACCGCCGATTTAACTCTACTTGTATAGCCTGACAAGAATTTTTTCACCTTGGAACTGGTACTTGATTAACTACCGATGCAATTACCGCATCCATTTGTAAACCATCCAACATCGCTTCTGGTTTCAAAATGAGGCGATGACGTAGCAGGGGCGATGCAATTGCTTTAACATCATCTGGCGTTACAAAATCTCTTCCAGCCAACCATGCTAATGCTTGAGATGTCTGCAACCAAGCACCAGCAGCGCGAGGCGATGCGCCCAAAGTTAAATCAGGATATTGACGCGATATTCTCACCAACGCCAACAAATAATCAACGATCGCTTCTGATACTTTAACCTCTTTGACTGCTTGTCGTGCTTGCAAAATGTCGGCTACTGTTGCAATTGGTTTCAAACGGCTAATATCCAAACGCCGTGCTGCAAAACCCGCCTGACGATTCAGTAACATTTGCTTTTCAGCAGCTTGATCGGGGTAATCTACCACCAGCTTAAATAAAAATCTATCCAACTGCGCCTCTGGTAAGGGATAAGTCCCCTCAAATTCCAAAGGATTTTGGGTTGCAATCACCCAAAATAAATCTGGTAAGGGTAAACTTTCACCATCTAGCGTTACCTGCATCTCTTCCATCGCTTCCAGCAGCGCCGCTTGTGTCTTGGGAGGAGTGCGGTTGATTTCGTCTGCTAGCAGCACTTCGGTAAATATTGGCCCTTTTTTTAAAGTGAAATTGCGGCTATTCAAGTCAAAAATATTTGTACCAGTAATATCTGAAGGTAAAACATCTGGTGTTAGTTGAATCCGGCGAAAATCCCCTTGGATTAACTGCGCCAACACTTTTACTAGGAGGGTTTTACCAGTTCCCGGTACACCTTCCAAAATTACGTGTCCACTCGCTAGCAGTGCTACTAAAAGTTGTTGTATGAGGCTAGATTGTCCGACAATTACTTGATTAAGACCTTGACCAAGGCGAATTAAGATAGGATGAGTTTCGCTCATATTTTTTTATTGATAAATAACTAACGCAGAAATATTATGCATAATTCCAAAAATTAATTACGAATTAATCTAATGTTTCGCCATTTCCCCAACCAGCTTAACAGTTCTCGTTCACTGATGGGTTGTTTGCGAGATTGTAGCTTTAAAACTGCATCTAGTTCTGCTGCACTTGCGCCTGTTTTTTCTATCCATAAGTTGATCAAGGCTTCACGTTCTAAAGATACTTGCCCTAATCCCAAGGCTTTTTGGAGTTGTAGTTGTTCTTGTTTACCCACCATCTCTACAACAAAGTCGGTGGTATCAGCTTTCTGCAAGACTCCCGCTAAAGCTTGGATGTATGCCTCACTGTTATCTATAACTGGTGTATCTAAAGCTACTGGCTTGCCAAAGCGGCGATTCTGCGCCCAAATTAATATTAATAGCAGGATACTGACTTGCACCAATATTAGAAATACAGGAGTTTTAGCAAAAAAGCTAGATAAATCTCCTTCGCTTTCTTTCTTTCTGACATCGGCATCTTTATAGCCGTGGATGTATTCATCGACAAATACTGTGTTACCTTTTTCAGTAACTAAATTGGCTAAATACTTGAAATTACTTAAATAATCTTGGTAGGCGTTGGCGGCTAAATAAGGAGTGGTAGAAAAAATTACCTTTCCTTGTTTGTAATTTTCTTCCCAGACAACAGCACCAAAGCGATCGCCTAAATTAACTTGCTTGGAGTTAGCTTTTTTATATCGTCTACGCGTATCAATTTTGATATTACCAAGGTGAGATTTTTGCATAGTGCTAAACTGTGCTTCTGTAACCCGCGCCCCCGCACCCAAAATTACCAAAGTATTTCCTTTTTCTACCCATTCACGCTTTTGACTATCCAGTGTTGTCTCTCTTAGATCGCTGCTTACCTGTAGATATGTAACTGGGCTTTTTTCTGGCTGAATATCACTAAAAGGCTTTTGCCAGCGCTTGATAGAAATACCCTGTTGTTGCATAAAAGCATACCAAGCACCATAACCATCAGAGGCGCGATTATAAGTAGAGCCAGTGCTAATTTTAGTATTATTGGGAGCCGCAAACAAACTCAGTAAAACGATCGCAGCTAGTGCGATCGCTCCCATCCAAGCAAGGCGATTTGAACGTTTCATTTTTGACTTTTACTATAACTACTTCGTTTCAGTATCACAAGTGTTAATACTTACTTATTTTTCCGGAAAAGTCAAAAATATAATTAATTTTATCTCAGTTCTCCAGCACTACACGCTCTCTATATGTGACTGCAATCTATGACATCTTACAGTATTCCCAAAAAAGCTTTCAGAGCAGTTTTATACCTATTCTTCAACCGCTTGGAGACTAAACCACCTTGCTGAATCTGTGTAATAACAGCCATCAAACAAGTCCCTTTCGGAATAGGGCTACCAATGGTAATCAAAAGAGCTAGTTGAGTAGCATCCATCTCACGAGCAAACTGATAAGCTATCACCGACTCATGGACTATAAAGCTTGGTATACCTGAACCTGGTAGGAGAACACAGGAAGTTTCAGAATTAGGTCTGCGGGTAGTGACATTGACGAACAGATAGTTGCTTTCAGAAGTTTGTGCAATTGCGATGTAGAGGTGTTCACTGTTGGGAGGCGTATCCAGCACAAATGCATCTCCCAAATTACAGCAGAATTCAAGTATTTGAACCACATCTATCGTAGGGGCACAGCATTGCTGTGCCCCTACTGCGTGGTCTATTTACCTGAAAATAGCTGTAATGGTGATGCTAGCCATTCAAAACCCCATCTAGATATGCTTCTCGAATGGCTTCTTGCTGAATTTCCCCGATTTCCTCGTCACTCTTGCCCACATTTTTGAGAATATCCTCTACCGAAATCGGAATGGCAGAGCCATGAGGGTTTTTCCACTCTGGAAGATCATGAGTCCACTCAGCAACTTCAATTGGGTCAAGATGCCCAAAAGTTTGATAAACCTGCTGAATGATTTCCTCTTCCTCTTCACAAAGGTCTTCATCTCCCGGATCACGCAACAAGGAAACATGATTTTCATTACGAGGAGAAATGAACTTAGACCAGAGAGGTAAGGCATCATCAACGGGCTTCCCCTTGATTAGATCATAAACGCCGCTCAGGACAGGGCCGTAATCCATCGACACATAACGATCGCCAGTAATCGGTTGTTCCATGCGTTTCAATGCAATACGGTCAGCTATGTAAAGCATCTTAAGTAAGCTTAAATACTTCATAGGCTTACCGTGTAGCTTTAAGAGTACTGCTGCGGCTTCAACGGCTTTCTCAGGATGAAACCGAAACTGGATTAGCATAAGCATTCTGAAGCGACTGCTTCACACTAGTACAATTATATTGTAAACCCTGGTGATCGCTGACACATTGCCAAGGGCAGAGAAAATTATCATTCTCGATAACAGAAAAGGTTAAACTCGTTGTCATTTCCATGCTGAACATGAAAACGACAACGATAATAAAAACCTACCTAATCCCTCTTTTCAGGCGAGTTTAACGGGGATATTATGGCTATTTAACCGCAGATAATATCACTCAAATTGCACAAGCGATCGCCCCGATACAATAATAAAACCGACAGAATCAAGCCTAATCTGGGGCTGGCGAATTCCCTCTAGAATGGCTGCATTTAAAGCAGTTTCTATCTTCAATTCTTCAGCTAATGTATTATCCCAACTTTGCTGGTTCAGACGCAGCCGTAATTGTTCTACTCTATTGGCTAATTTCTTTTCGGCGACTTTAGCACAACTTTGGCATAAGTCAATAAAATCGGGACGATTAGAGAGTAATTCCGAAGAAGTGTTACGCACTTGATAGCAAAAATTTTGCCATTTACTAGGGTCAACAAAATCGTCAATAATTCCTAAGCGCTCTTTTGCTAGATTGTAATCTCGTCCTTGATTGTTGTTTTTATCTTTATATGGACGTTGCAGAATACTTAAGAGTGCTTTATCTTCAACAACGCGTATTGGCTGCTTGCGACCATCAACATAGATAGTTTCTATAATTGGCGGAAATAGAGCATCAACACGTCGCTGCAAGTTTTTGAATTGAGAATTATCTAGTTTGTTATCTAGTAAAACTTGTTTGGCAATTTTTAAATTTGCCTCGACTACATAATTGCATTGGAAACCGAACCACTCCTTCCCTTCTTTAGAGTCCCAAGATGCATCAGTGCGCCACATCGCAAAGGCTTCACCTCGGTCATCCCAATTTATATAGTTCCAGAGTGCTTCAATAAATCCTTCCCCAACTCGAAAGAGTTTAATACCAGCATTTTGGTTTGCTACCCTGCGATTATAAGTACCAAATTGGTCTAGGGAACTCTCAGCAAAACGGTTTTTTAAGTCATTTATGGGAACCAATGTCCGCGTTGTCGGTTGATAACGTCGCATCTCTGATGAATCTGGATTATTAAGTCCTCTGAATCCCAGCGCCTCACAAATCCAGCCTTCAATTGCTCGTTTAATTTCTAGATGACAAGCATCATAATTATCTAGGTCTTGAAAATACTCGGTGGCAATTTCATCGTTAGCGTCAATTTCATCTAGAGCATTTTGTTCGCTAATTTTGGCTATTTCAACTTCAATTTGCTCTTGAATTGGCGGAATCATCTCTAACAATCCAGCACTACTTGATTCAAACAAAACTGTTTCTAATTCTGCAAGTTTTTCATCTACATAAAACTGGAGACTGGCAATTGATTGTTGAAATATACCAAACCCATCTTTTAATACTTTATACCAAGCATTGTGAGGGCTGTCTTCCAAGTAGGGGCCAATTAAGGCACTAGATTGGATGCCAATTTTGCTGCCAATGCGGTCAAGTCTGCCAATTCTCTGTTCTAATTGATTAGGCGACCAAGGAAGGTCAAAATGAATTAACCAATCGGCAAACTGGAGGTTACGTCCTTCTTCTCCAGAGCGATCGCATACTAGAATAAAGCAGTTTGGGTTATTCTTGAACCTATTTAAGCCTTCTTCAACCTTGTCGGGTGATTCTCCAAATTGATGGCTGGCTACTGTCTCTACACCAAAGGTATCAGATAAATACCGGACGATTTCGCCACAAGTTTGCACAAAACTGGTAAATACAATAAATTTGGGCAGAATATCGCCAGTAATTGGTCTTTGAATTCTCTGCTGTATCCTGGTGATGAATTCCTTTTGATTCTTCCGAACGTTTGCGGGAATTTTGAAGTATGTACCTAGCTGATTCAGTAGCACTGTTTTCAAATTTTCCGTCCGTTGTCCGTCCTCTTGAGGTTGACGAATAATTTTTAGCAAGGATTGCAAAATCTCATCTTCGCCTGAAAATTTAGGGGTTGTAGTTAATAGGCGAATATCATCTTCTTTAAACTCCTGGATGAGTTTAGCATGAGGCTTACCAGTTAACCGGGCGGTAATTATCTGCTCTAAAATGCCTAACCAAGTACCAGAAGCTAGGAACAACAACAGAAAAATTCGCTGATATTGCTTTTCACCTGGAGCAACACTACGCCATTGATTGAGCAGTTCGTGGATATCAAGCGATCGCTCGTCTAAATCATACTCTTCTTTCGGCGTAAAATTGCGGTCAAATATCACATCTTCCACCGCAGCGCGACGGTTGCGAAGCATTCGGCGGTGTAGTCGATAGATATCGCTGACATGGACGCGAATCGCTTGGACGATTTGCTCTTGCTCGGTAGAATTTGCTTGTAAATTTTCTAAATCATCCGCCAGCTTTAGTAAATACTCATCCTCAGCAAAGAGGTTTCGTAGTTGCTGCAAGTTGCTTTTGAGGACAAGAGGTTCCGCACCTTCTTTAAAAGAAAGTAGAAGTTTACCAATTTGCTGACGGCTTTCAACTTTGGCACGGAAACCTGCTACATCACCAAGTTTATAGGTTGTCGGGTCGAGCAAGTGCAACATTGCCAGAAAATCTTGCTCATGATTGAGAACAGGAGTGGCAGATAATAAAAGTAAGCGATCGCTTTTATGAGCAAGTTCTTTGCAAGTCTGAAAACGCTGGCGCACTGCTGCATCCTTAGAGGTTGCCATTGCTGCGATGTGATGGGCTTCATCTAAAATTAAGCAGCCTATCTTCGCTTTCAGGTTGATTTTATGGATATCTTCAACCGCCAGCACCGCTACCCGTTTAGGAAAATGGGAAATGTAAAACTTGTTTTCTAACTCAGTCCGCCATTGTTTGAGTAAATATTGCGGAACTATCACCACCGCACCTTTTTTCGGTTCATCGAGAAGGAATTGACGCAGAATCGCACCCGCTTCGATGGTTTTTCCTAGTCCCACCTCGTCTGCTAGCAAGTAGCGTTGAATGGGGTCTTCCAGTACCCGCCGCACAACTTCAACTTGATGAGGATAAAGATTAATATTTGCTGAAATCAGTCCTGTCATCCCACGACTGACAGCGCGTTGCTTAATCAAGGATTTGACAAAAGCCAATCTTTTGTCGTGGAAGTAGGGCGTTTCGTGACCCTTCATCGCTAGAGTTTCGATGGGGTCTGTGTTTGGTAGATTACAACGAACGTAAATGTCTTCTTCAGTAGCGATCGCAGTTTTCTTATCTGGTAAATCAATTTGATACATTTCTGTATCTTCATCCCAGATGAAAACTCTGCCAACTATCCATTTATCCTGCGTTTGGGACTTGATATAGCATCGAGCCTGGGGTTCAAGCCTGACCTGAGAGAGCGAATTTAAAGGTAAAGTTTTTTGCAGACGTTGCCCTATTGAGCAGAAATACTCAACGTTTGCATTGGTATCAGATATTTCGGTAACTTTTCCTATACCCAAATAGTTATTCTGGGACTGTACCAATAAACCGAGCTTAATCATAGATCCAGTCCCCTGAACATACTAAAATAACCTTCCAGACTAGTTTGTTCACCTATATCTGGCAGTTTTGTCGATCAACATTATAGATAATAAACCGCCATCACAGCTTTTTGTTATAGCGATGTCTACGACGGGCTACATCTACGCTCCACCATCGCCAACTAGTAAAATCAGCCCAAAGGTTGATGTGCGTTGTGATGTACTAGTTTTTAAATGCATCGGGACGCATTGGTATTGCAAGGTATTACCAAATTAATTAGCTACGAATTAATGAAATATTGTACTTAGCTGATTAGGTGGCGCAATAGATTCACGCTTTGCCTTGATCGCGTCACGATACAATTAAGATGATGTAGTTTTATTTAGTATGAAGAAAATTAGAGACAACACAATTAAGTTAAATCAATATTTAAAGTTGATGGGTATAGTGCCAAGTGGAGGACAAGCCAAGCTGATGATTCAAGGTGGCGATGTTCAAGTCAACGGTATGCTAGAAACCCGACGAGGGCGGCGACTAGTACCAGGTGATAAAGTGACAATAGAAGGAAAGACTTTAGAGGTGAATTTGGACAACAATGAAGACCAAGACGTAGTAATAGATTCTCCCGAAGAAACCGAGTAAAAGATTTTTATCCTAAATTGAAAAGTTCCTCTTTTCCCTTGTGAGTAATGCTGCAAATTTCCAACAAAGTTATTATCCCACAGAGTGAGATTGAAATTAGTGCGATTCGTTCGCAAGGAGCAGGAGGCCAAAATGTGAATAAGGTTTCCACGGCGATTCACTTGCGCTTCAATATTGCGGCTTCATCATTACCCGATTATTATAAAGAACAGCTTTTAAAGCTGAATGATCGACGCATCACTCAGGACGGAGTTGTTGTAATCAAAGCGCAGGAACACCGAAGTCAAGAGAACAATCGGGAATCAGCTTTGAAACGACTTCAAGAACTCATTCAGAGCGCAGTTGTAGTGACGATAAAACGCAAACCCACCAAACCAACTCGCAGTTCTCAAAGAAAGCGCCTTGATTACAAAACTAAGCGCAAACAGGTTAAGTCTAACAGAGGAGAAGTGACAGATTATTGATTTATAAATTAGATTTTGGCCCTCTCATTTGGTTGCAAAATCTTACCAGAGAACTAAGAGCTTGTTTGAAATTTATTTATTGCCAAAATTTTTGTAATCGATATCGATATTGCAAGGAATCCAATTTTTGTATACAAAATAAAAAATGCCTGGGAGTGTTGCCGTGTTTCCACCCCAGGCATTTTTTATTCTCAACTTGCTCCTCACACCAAAAAACTATATCACTACTTCAATCAAATGGCAAGTATATTGAGTGACATTTCTAAAATTGCATAAGCAATCCAATTTATGACAAATTAAAAAGCGCTTGGGAGTGTTGCCGTGTTTCCACCCCAGGCACTTTTTACTTTTAACTTGCTCCTCACACACGACTAAAAGATATCATTAATTCAATCAAAAAGAAAGCAAATTGTGTGACACTTTCCAAACTGCACACCTAACGATCAATAATTTAGTGTAAAAAGTGACGTACACCAGTTAAGACCATCACCAAACCCAGTTCGTTAGCAGCAATGATAGAATCTTTATCGCGTACACTTCCCCCTGGTTGGACAATGGCTGTAATTCCTGCTGCTGCGGCTGTTTTCACAGAATCATCGAAGGGGAAGAATCCATCGCTGGCGAGAGTTGCACCAATGGATTTTTCTCCAGCTTGTTCTAGGGCAATTTTAACTGAGCCGACGCGGTTCATTTGACCAGCACCTACTCCTAGTGTAGTGCGATCGCTAGTTACAACAATGGCATTCGATTTAACGTGTTTGCAAACTTTCCACGCAAATAGCAATTCGGCTAATTCGTCGGGTGTGGGTTGACGTTCAGTTACTACTTGCCATTGACTGGTATCAGCAATCACGTCATCACTAGCTTGGACAAGGAAACCACCTGCGATCGCTTTCACTGTATCCTTAGGGCCACTGCTCAAATCAGTTAGAGTCAAAACCCGCACGTTAGATTTTTTGGCAAGGATTTCTTGAGCTTCTGCATCACAACTTGGTGCAACCACACATTCCAAAAATGTTTTAATTAACTCGCTAGCCGTAGCTGCATCAATCGGGCGGTTGAGTGCGACAATACCACCAAAGGCAGAAGTAGAATCAGCATTGAAAGCCTTTTGGTAAGCTTCTGAAATACTGCTTCCCAATGCCGTACCACAGGGATTTGTATGTTTAATTATCGTTGCAGCTGGAGTATCAGTGAACTCAGCAATAATTCGGCGTACGGCTTCTAAATCAACTAAGTTATTGTAACTAAGTTCTTTGCCTTGCAGTTTTGTCGCAGATGTCCATCCTGTTGGGGTAATACCAGTTTGATACCAGGTGGCGGGTTGATGGGGATTCTCGCCGTAACGCAGAGATTGTAATTGTGTGCCACTAAGGGTGTACTGCTGTGCTTGGGCGAGGTAAGATGCAATCGCTTGATCATAGTTAGCAGTATGTAAAAATCCTTTTAAAGCCGCCTTTTGCCGAAACTCTAGGGAAGCTTCCCCATTATTTTGCCGTAATTCTTCTAAATACTCGTCATACTGTGCCGGATCGCATAATACAGCCAGATGGGCGAAGTTTTTCGATGAAGCGCGTAGCATTGCTGGCCCACCGATATCAATCTGTTCAACAGCTTGGGATAATGTTACCCCTGGTTTAGCGATCGTTTCCTCAAAAGGATATAGATTCACCACCACTAAATCAATCGGGCGAATTTGGTTATTTTCTAAATCTGTAATATCTTGGAGAACATCTCGCCGCGCCAAAATTCCGCCATGAATTCGGGGATGTAGGGTTTTTACTCGACCACCTAAAATTTCTGGTGAACCTGTATAATCTGCAACCTTCGTAACAGGGAGTCCCGCATCTTTGAGTGCTTGGGCTGTTCCCCCACTGCTGATTAAATCAAAGTCGAATTCTTCAACCAAGCTACGGGCTAGGTCAATTAAACCAGTTTTGTTAGATACACTCAGCAGGGCTAGACGCGCCATTGATCAATTCCTTAAAAGTAGGCTAGAAGCAAAGGATCTCAAGTTTTGCATAAGCCTTAGTTTACTTCAAGACCTTTCAGAATCATTCTGAAATTCAGTAGTGGCGTGGTAACGAAAGGACATGTACAGTTTCTCCGTAACTCCTTTGACATTGAAAAGTTTGGGCTAACAAGGAGAAGAAGGTGGATAACTACTTAGCGATGTTACATTTCGCTTGTTTGGATTACTTTTAAACCCGTTTTGGTTTTCGGATAGGCTCTTAATCTATAAATTTATCAGCAAATAATATGAAGAGTATGCAAAGATTTTTATTTCTATATAGACATCTAAGTAAATATTCGATATCTAGTTATTATCGGGTTATTTAGATATTTTCTATTTTCAAGTTAAACATCCACAAGCAATAACCCACAACGACGCTGATTAATTTGTATAGTGTGTAAGACTTAGGTAGTACCAGATAGTTAGATAAGTGCTACGTAAAAGCCAATCAAAGGGGGAACATTCAAATAAAAATTCGTAACCCTCAAGGTTGACATGAAAGAACGTCGAAACGTCAATATTTGGCAAATTTTTGTGCTATAAAACAGCACTGCGACTTGAGAACTTAATTTACTCAAAAAATCGATTCAGGTAGGAAAAAGTTATGGCAAATATCATTGGAATCAGCGGGAATGATACTCTAGTCGGCACTAACAGCGCAGATACGATTGATGGTAATCACAATAGAACCTTAGTTTCTCAGGACAACGATAGTCTGACTGGTGGTGGTGGCAAGGATAAATTTGTCTACAACTATTCCAGCTATATTAGCAACACCGATACTATTACTGATTTCGGTGGCGTAGGTAAGGGCATAACTCCCTCAGCAGCAGTTATTGCTGAAGTGGATACCATCCAATTCGGCTATTATTTTACTCCCCAAAATCTGCTGCTTACTCAGAATGGCAGCAATCTGGAAATCACCTTTGAAGGGGACGCTTATTCAAAAGTCATCCTTCAAAACTTCAAATTAGAAAACCTGGATAATCTGCCAGCAATTTCTTCACAACCTGCTATTGGCAATATCCTGTTTAATGGAGAAACCAGCATTACCGACAGTTTTGATGTGTTTGATGCCAACTCCACTCAAACTAACCTGTTCAACAAGAACACAGTGACATTCCTCAATGACCTATCCAACAACATTACAGGTTTAGACAACTCAAATGATGTCGTGAATGGTCAGGCGGGTAATGACAAAATCGATGGCTTGAGTGGTAACGACCTGCTGCGCGGTGGTACGGGCAATGATACTCTCATTGGTGGCACAGGCAATGATACTCTCAACGGTGGTGAAGGAGATGACTCCCTCAACGGTGGTGAAGGGGATGATTCACTCAACGGTGATAAAGGAGATGACCTGTTGTCGGGTGGTGCCGGCTTTGACGTCCTTCTTGGTGGTAGGGAAAATGACACCCTTCTTGGTGGTACTGGTGACGATATCTTGAGTGTTGGTTATTCAGATATTGATACTTTAGGAGGCGATCAGCTACTCTCTGGGGATGATGGCAACGATTATCTCTCTGCCTCAGGCTACATAACTCACTACCACGAAGATGTCTATTACACCTCTGGTAACAACACTCTCAACGGTGGCGCTGGTGACGATTACTTGATTGTTAATTTTTCAAAAGCCAATAACCTGCTGAATGGTAATGACGGCAACGATACGTTCTTCAAGAATTACAGTGGGAATGATACGATAGATGGAGGTAAAGGTGACGATTTACTGTCCTATGACACTAGTTACCCTTCGGAGTATACTAACATTACCGAGGGAATCACTTCGACTTTTAATACTACTACTAACATTGGCTCAATTAGGCTAGGCACGAACCAGGTTAGCTACAAAAATATCGA
>NZ_CAXTNP010000160.1:0-6274 GCF_964245575.1 uncultured Nostoc sp.
GGAGTGGGGAATGGGGAATACCAATAGTTATTTTTCCCCTGCAACGTCAGCCTCCCCTGCCTCCCATGCTTTTCCCCTACTCTCCACTCCCTACTCCCTACTCCCTTGACGACAACTGATATAGAAATGGTGAATTTATGCGAATTCTAATTATGGGTGGTACTCGGTTCATTGGTGTCTATTTGACTCAACTACTAGTGGAACAAGGACATGAGGTGATGCTGTTCAATCGGGGAAATCGGCCAGCACCTTCTTTACAGGGAGTAGGACAAATTATAGGCGATCGCACTGATGCAACTCAATTAAAGGCAAAGTTATCACAAGAAAACTTTGATGTCATTTTTGATAATAACGGGCGGGAACTTACTGATACTCAACCACTAGCAGAGATTTTTCAAGACCGAGTGCAACATTTTGTTTATATGAGTTCTGCGGGCGTATATCTCAAATCTGACCAATTGCCCCATGTAGAAGGCGATGCAGTAGATCCTAAAAGTCGCCACAAGGGTAAACATGAAACAGAAGCTTATTTGACTCAATTGGGATTGCCCTTTACCTCTATTCGTCCTACTTATATTTACGGCCCTAGTAATTATAATGAGTTGGAAAGCTGGTTTTTTGACAGAATTGTGCGCGATCGCCCCATTCCTATCCCCGGAAATGGCTTGCATATCACCCAGTTAGGTCATGTAAAAGACTTGGCACTAGCAATGGCTAAGGTTTTGGGTAATAAACAAGCCATAGGACAGATTTATAATATCTCTGGCGATCGCTTTGTCACTTTTGATGGTTTAGCCCGTGCTAGTGCTGTAGCGGCTGGCAAATCACCCGATGCGGTCAAAATCGTCCATTACGACCCGAAAAAGTTTGATTTCGGCAAGCGCAAAGCTTTTCCGATGCGAGTGCAGCATTTCTTTGCTTCGGTGAACAAAGCACAAACAGAATTAAACTGGCATCCTGAATATGATTTAATTTCTGGATTACAAGATTCTCTTGAAAATGACTATTTAGCTAATGCAAAAGATAAAGCTGATGTTGATTTCTCTGTAGATGAGGAGATTTTACAAGCGTTGTGAGTCAATTTTGGATTTTGGACTTCGGCTTCTCTACCAGACGCACTCGCGAACCCTGAGTCGAACGATTTTGGATTTTAGATTGACTCCATGTATGAATGCAGGGGCTTCAATTAAAAATTTTGGATTTTGGATTTTGGATTTTAGATTTATTCTCGCATTTGAATTCGCTTGCTCTCAAACCCATTTAGATTTGAAATTTTGAATCTTCAATTCCATTATTTAAAATCTAAAATCTAAAATTCGGTGAGTAAAGATGTTTAGGGGCGCATCGCTGTGTGCCCCTACTGATGCGATCGCACCTTCACAACTCATCAGGATTAACACCTAACTCTCGCAGTTGTGCTGCTAATCTGTTAGCACGTTGACTTTCTCGTTCTAGCGGCGTGGGAAGCCAATTCCCAGATGCATCATACGAACGTAGCCACAATCGCTCAATTCGTTAGTAAGGCCCTTAGCCAAAGTCCTAAGCCCAGTTCCAAACCCAGCATCCACACCCGTGGGGTAGTCAAGTCCAATTCGCTGTAACTATCTGCAACTAATTGGAATGCTTGGAGTTTGTCTGTGTAGCGGTTAAACACAATGTAGTAAGGAACTCGCAAAATCCGCTCATAAACTTCCCATTTAGTCGGTGGTTGGTTAATCTCTTGCAGAGTTTGTCCTAAATCTTCTTTTTCAGTGCCAGGAGAAAGTAATTCTACCACTACAAAAGGAGCAACCCCTTCTTGCCAGATAACATAACTCAGACGCAAGTTTTGCTGTTCGTAGAGATGCGAAACTCCCACGGCAAAACCAGTCTGGGCGTTTATACCACAGTGTATGCCGGAGGTCATAGTAAAGGTTTAGGTCAGTGGCAACAAATACCTCCTCTGGTGGATAGTTAGGTGGACAGAAGGTTTCGCGCAGAAGTTGGGGTTGAAAAAGGTGAAATTCGTCAGGCAAACCAGAGTCCTCCGGGTATTCACTGGGAAGATCGTACATGGTGGGTAGGGTTTCTTTTGGAGGGCGCGGCGGGTCTGTTTGGTACATAAGGGGAATCCTGACCGACTAATTTTAAGTTAACGGATCGCGATAAAGGTTTGACCAGAGTCAAAAGAAAATATTTTTTCTTCTACCTGGGAAAGATGCAATTTATCGCGTCTTTAGTTTTTACTGAAACAGGAATTCGGAAATGGTATACAAACCCTGAACTTGAATAAAAAGGAAGAAGTGTTGTAAATGTGTCGCAAATGTTTTACCTAATGAAAGCAACCATTTAGGTATATAATTTTGAAGATTTAATATTTAAATTAACTGCTTATGGGACAATATCCGCTCCACAATGTTCTAGGAGCCAGGGCCCGCTTGGGTGAAGGCCCCATCTGGGACTCTACCAAAAGCCTACTGTACTGGGTCGATATTTATAACCATCGGGTGCATCAGTTTCATCCAGAGACGGGGAAAAACAGCTTTTTTGATGTGGGAGATGTCGTTGGTGCGATCGCAACAGCAGGCACAGATAGATTAATTATGTTACTGCGTCATCACCTGGCATTCCTCAACACCCAGACAGGTGTAGTTACCCCCATTTTGGAAATTGAAGGAAATCTACTAGATAACCGTCTCAATGATGGAAAATGCGACCCTCAAGGACGTTTTTGGTTTGGCTCAATGTGTTCTTTAGAACAACCCCATGCTAGCCTCTATCGCTATGATAATGATGGTTCATTGCATGTAATGGAAACCGGATTGACTATTTCTAATGGTCTGGGCTGGAGTCCCGAACAAAAGACGTTTTACTTAGCGGATTCTCCGCAGCAAAAGATATATGCTTATGACTTTAACTCAGTAACAGGAAATATTAGTAATCGCCGTATTTTTGTTGATTTAACTCATGAATCTTTCTACCCAGATGGGTTGACAATAGACAGTGAAGGACATATTTGGTCAGCTATGTGGGATGGATGGTGTGTAATTCGTTTCAATCCTAAGGGTGAAGAGATATTGCGGATAAAGCTACCTGTGCAATTGCCAACTAGCTGTACTTTTGGGGGCGAAGATTTGCAAACACTTTATATTACCACTGCTTCAGTTGGACTCAGCCAAGCAGATATCGAAAAAAGCTTTTACTCTGGTGATTTGTTTGCTCTCCAAACTGATGTTACTGGATTACCTACTTATGATTTTTAGAAATTACAACAATTTTCAGTTAATTAAACTATTGTGCTATGTTTTATCCTCTCCAAAGTGCCACTTGCTGTTTGAGTTCTCTCATATCTAAATAATCGCTAGCAAAAGCTTTTCGTAAAAGTGAATGAGGAACAAATTGGTCATACTTTTGAATTTCCGGTGCTTCTGAAGTACTAAGTAAATATTCTGAGGTAATTGTTTGCTCACACAATGAAGCAATTTCACGATAAAGATATTTAAATTTATCTTTGCCTAATTTAATCGTTAAATAATAGGGATTTACTCCGCCAATACTTGTAATTTCTAATGATTCTCGACAGTAGGAGTTGAGTAATCTTTCTAAGGTGCGGTAAGCAACTGTACCCATCCAGGGAAAAATGCAGCATTTACCTTTTTCTAATTGCAAGATATTTTGTTTATCTAATCCCACCTGCTGCACCAATTGACGAACTTTACATAAACGTTGCAAAGCATTTTTTTGCAAGTAGCTGTACTCGACATTCTCCAAGAGAACCTGTTGCATTCGTTGCAAAACCTTGGTATGAATAGTACCACTACCACCACGCCAATAAATACTAGCTTTACCCTCGGCTTGTTTAACAAAAATAGTTTTCTTTTTAAAGTCAATTTCTACGACTTCCCAAGTTCTCCCAGCTAAAGCAAATTGATTACCAACAGCAGGCGGCGTGATGATACTGCCAATTTGTGTTGCACCTTGCTTAACAATATATTCTTGCTGTTCAGCAAAGACTGCATAAAACTGGAATTTTCTGACAACCTTTTCTCCTACCAAACCCAGGATTAATTTACCTTGCTCAGTATGCTGAATATGACCAATATCAATTAAATAGCGTAGCAATAGTTGGAAATCCTCTTTGGAAATAGCAGCAAAGGGCGGCAGATTAAAAATTTGTTTAGCTAAGGCATTAGGTGAAATTTCCCCTGCTGCTGTTAAAATACTCATTGTTTGGTGATAAAGCAAACTTAAAGGATATTTAATCGGTCTGATTGGTTCAATCCATTGCTCCTCTAAATAAAGTTGAATGATAGCAATAGACTGCAAAAGTTGCCAGGGTATTTGCTCTGGTAGAGAAGCTTCTAGTAATGGTTTCTCTTCAGCGCAAATTAAGCGCATATCGGCAGCTTCACCTCTTCTGCCACTACGTCCTAAGCGTTGTAAAAAACTAGCTACAGACAAGGGTGATTCTAGCTGAATAACTCGCTCTAAATGACCGATATCTATGCCTAATTCTAAAGTCAGAGTGGCGGCGGTAACTGCTGGATTGTTGGGTTCACGCATCGCATTTTCAGCTGCTTGCCGCAAGCTAGCAGATATACTCCCATGATGCACATGATATATATCTGGTAGCCTTTGTTCTGTGGCAATTTGTCGCAAAGATGCGATTACAGATTCAGTTTGCGTGCGATTATTAGCAAATATCAGGCATTTATGAGATTTGCTGAGGTTGAAAATATATTGTTCATAAGCCGTCGCCTCTGATTCATCTACTTTATCAGTAATATAAAAATGTTCTACAGCTAGTTTTATTTGGCGTTTTATCCCGTCAATTTGCGGTGTAATTACTGGCTTCTCTGTTCCAGAACGCAACCAATTTTCAGCTGTTGAGTAATCACCTAAAGTCGCCGATAAACCAATACGGCGCGGTTGTTTTTGTGTCAACTGTGCTAAACGTTGTAATTGGCAAATAATTTGACAACCGCGTTCTGAACCCATAAAGGCATGAATTTCATCAATGATCACAAATCTTAAATCACCAAATAAGTGAAGGAGGTCGTTATTTTTGTTGATTAACAAACTTTCTAGAGATTCTGGGGTAATTTGGAGAATGCCTTGAGGATTCTTTAAAAGCTTGTTTTTTCGACTTTGAGAAACATCACCATGCCAGCGCCAAACTGGAATATCTGCTTCTTTGAGTAAGTCGTTGAGACGCTCAAATTGATCATTAATTAAAGCTTTGATGGGACTAATATATAATGCCCCTATAGTTGCAGCAGGGTTAGCATGTAATAGAGTCAAAACTGGTAGAAAGGCTGCTTCTGTTTTACCCGCAGCAGTTGCAGCAGTAACTAGCAAATGAGCATCAGTGTCAAATATAACTTGACAAGCGGCAATTTGAACTGGCCGCAATTCAGTCCACTGGTGATGATAAATATATTCTTGGATGAAGGGTGCAAGTCGCCTAAAGGCATCGCTCATATTTTTTATGGATGAAAGTGTTAGTAAAACTACTCCTTGGTATTTCAGAACCCTCGAATCATGGATCGACGAGTTCCATACTTGGAATTACCGATTACTAAAAGCGATCGCTACCCTTAAATTTCTGTCGTAGATATTCTACGACCAGAGCATTGGTGGCAGAAGTTCCACCTACTATGTCATATATGAAGATTGTTGCTTAATTGTTTTATGTCTATTCAAGTCTACGGAATTCCCAATTGCAGTACTTGCAAAAAAGCTTTGACATGGCTCCAACACAACAATATTGACCATGAGTTTATCAACACTAAAGATACTCCGCCGACTCGTGAGATGATTCAAAACTGGGTAAAGTCTTTGGGTTTTGCTCCCATGCGAAACACCTCCGGTCAATCTTACCGCGCTTTAGGAGATGAAAAGAAGACTTGGGCTGATGAACAGTGGGTTGATGCATTCACTCACGACGCAATGCTGCTCAAACGTCCACTTTTCGTCAAAGATGGAACAACTGTACTGGTCGGCTTTAGAGATGAGGGAATAGTTCGAGAAAAATTAGATTTAGCTTCAGGAGTGCTGAGTGCTGAGTTACCCCATAGTTAAAGCTAGGGAGGAACTATATTATTTGGCGTTATTATAGCGTTTCTTAATCATACAAGTTACAAAAGCCCCCTGCCCACGAAACAGTGGGCAGGGGGTTGGGGGTGGGGTTCTTGTACCTCACTTAACCGAGAACCGATATAGCACGATCGCCTTTTTAGATTTGGCTCGATCGGAAACCGATAGGCCCTTCACCAGCATAGGTCGTGGTTCCAGT